>CAKTPC010000057.1 GCA_934590505.1 uncultured Oscillospiraceae bacterium | reverse complement strand
CCCAGATAGGGAATGGAAAAGACCGGCGTACCGATCACATTTTTATAATGCACCAGCCCGCCGTCCTCGGCGTCGTTGGCGTCGCCCTTCGTGCGGAAACGGATCACGGTGGGGTCCTCATCGTCCGGGACAATGCCGACCACGCGGTGAGTTGCAATGGTGTTCTCATTCAGCATGAAGGTGATGGGCTGGCCTTCCTCGATGGTATAGGGGTCGACCTTCTTTACATAGATCAGAGAGCCGGTGTGATACGTCGGCTCCATCGAGCCGGACAGCACGGTGAACACCTGCAGCCCCACGACCCTTGCGCCCACCAGCAGAAGCGCCAGAAGCACCACCAGCGCCACCAGAACGGTGCTGATCACGTTCCAGATTTTCTTGAGAGACTTGTTCATCTATCTTCTTCCTCTAAAACTTCCCGCCTGATGTTTGGCACAGCGCCGCATGCCTGCTCAAATCTTCGCCGCAAATAAACGGTCGTTTATACGAGCCTTGAAAAACCGGCAAGCCGCCATTTCTGCTGATTGGGTGTCTTTCAAAATCCGTTTAATTTTTCACAGGGGTTCGTCACTCTGCAAGCTTTTCACCCTATGATATCGTCCCAAATTATAACGCTATATACATTTAAAAGTCAATAGGAAAAGATGATCTGAGAGGTTTTTGAATAAGGCAGAGAGCCGGGCGGATCTCTGCCAATTTGACGGCGGACGCATCCGCCTGACGGTTTTTTGCAGTCAAATGAGCCTATTTAAAATTGGGTGTATCCGCGTTTTCTCGGTTACACCCAACTTTCAGCTTAAAACAATTTTATACTGTGTCTTTTCAATTATCCGCGGACGTTATTGCGCATTACCTTTACCTTGTCGTATTCCCCGTTATAGTAGTAAAGCGCGTTATCCATGCTGTACTTTGCAACGAGGTAGTCAGAGGTCTCGGAGTAGTATCCGCTGTGAGGAGTGAGCAGCACATTCTCGCGCCCAAGTAGCTTGCACTCGGACAGATCGGGGTTCTCGGACTCGACCATGTCAAGCGCTGCGCCGCGGATCAGGTCGTTATCAAGCGCCCAAACAAGGTCGTCATCGCAGATGAGCGCGCCGCGGCCCTCGTTCACTATGATGGGGCGCTTCTTCATTTTCTGGAAGGCTTCCTTATTGAACATATGGTAGTTATCCTGGGTAAGATTCATGTGGATGGAGATAACATCCGACTCTGCAAGCAGCGTGTCAAAATCGACAAGCTTTACATTCAGCTTCTCGGCGATCTCCGGCGGGAGGAACGGATCGTATGCGATGACCGGCATATCAAAGCCCTGAGCTTTGCGTGCGACGGACTGACCGATGCGGCCCAGACCGGCAATACCCATGACCTGCCCCGCGATACGCTTGAGGTGCATATCTCTTGCAACAAGGTAATCCCAGACATGATCCTGCTGGACGCTGCGGTCATAGAGACGTATCGCGCGCTGGAGATTAAGCATGAGCGCCATGGTGTTTTCGGCGGTCTCCTGCGTGCAGTAATCAAGGATGGAGCATACGCCTATGCCCTTCTCCTCGGCATATTTGAGATCTACCTCATTGTAGCCTGTGGACTGGAAAGAAATAATTTTGCATTTCTTCAGCGCGTCTATCTCTTTCCGGCCAAAGTACACGTAACCGTTGATAATTATATCCGCATCCTCGATCTCTTTATAAAATGCGCTGTTGTCATCGCTGTGCTCATCGAACACGGCGATCTTGAGTTCTGCGCCCTCGGGGCAGCAGGACTGTTCAACTCCGATGTATCTGTCCTTGGTGTAAGGAACTTCAGCGAGTACGATCTTCATACATATTCTCCTTCGTATTTTTATAGTTCAAAATCAGATTATTGATTTCTTTTCCCTGAGCGCGTTTATTTCATCCTGAGTGTAGCCAAGCTCGGCAAACACTGCGTCCGTGTCCGCACCGATACGTCCTGTGGGGGTGTATTCCCGCATATCATATCCCGAGAATTTTACAGGCGGGCATGGCATTACGACGGTGAGATCATCCTTGAACGTGACCGGCATCACATACTCGTTCGCGATCGCCTGTTCATCAAGATGCACATCGCTTGTGGAGCGCATAAGCTCGCAGGAGATATTGTTTGACTCCAGCACGTTGATCCACTCTGCGCTGGTCTTTGCTGCCATTATCTTGTTCATGGCGGTCATGACATCAACAACGGCGTCGGTCTTTGCCAGATTCTCAAGCGTGTAATACTTCTCGTCCTCAAGCATCCAGTCAAGGCCGAAGAGCTTTGCAATCTTCGGCATATCCGTTTTATACTCGTTGTCGCACACGGCAATATATTTGCCGTCAGCACACTTATAGAAGTAGTAAAACGGGTCTGCCGGACGAAGCGGATCGTTGACATGCTTGCCGCCGAAAGGCGGCTGATGAGATACAACGCCTATCGCGTTGCACCATATGCCGCTCGCCTCAAGCGAAACGCTCACAAGCGTTCCTTCGCCTGTGCGCTCACGCCCGATCACCGCCATGAGAAGTCCGGAGACGAGCACGGAGCTTGTCGCCATGTCTCCGAATGCATAGGTAGGTGTGAACGGGAATGCACCGGGAGTCTGCCAGTCGGCAAGCGGCCCGTTCCTGAGCCAGAATGCCGTCATGTCAAAGCCGGGCTTGGCGCAATCTTTTCCCTTGAGCCCAAATCCGGAAAAATGCCCGTAGATAAGCTTTGGAAATCTTTCGTGCATCTGAGGCCAGCCGATCCCGAGACGTTCAAGAGACGGCATACGTACGTTTGTAAGAAAAATGTCAGCTTCCGCAAGCAGCTTGTACATCGCCTCAATACCGCCCTCAGATTTAAGGTCAATTGATACAAGGCGTTTGCCGCTGTTCTGAACAGTGAAGAGCGGGTTTTTATCGTCCTCACACACGACCATCTCAAACTCACCGCAGCGGCGGTGATTATCTCCTGTGAGGCCTTCTACTTTTATGACCTCCGCGCCATACGCGCAGAGCATTCTGCCGGCTGTAGGCGCCGCAACGACCGTCGCCAGTTCGACTACCTTCAGCCCTTCAAGGGGTAAATTTCTTCCGTTTATCATTTGCTGACTCCTGCAGATATTTTATGCCTTGGGGTCCTGGACGAGCTTGAATACCTTTTCCGGCTGACCATTGATGTAATACACCGCGTTCTCGGTGGAAATACGTTCGCAGGCTTCAATAGAGTCATCAGAAAAGAACGCACTGTGCGGCGTAACTATGCAGTCCTCTCTGTCGATGAACGGGCAAGTGCTGAGATCGGGGCTTTCGCTGACGAGCACGTCCAGACCGACAGCAAGAATCTTGCCTGAATCAAGCGCGTCGAGCATCGCCTGCTCGTCTACTTCGCCGCCGCGGGAGACATTGAGGAATATAGGTTTCTTTTCGGCCATCATGTCGAACTTCTCAGCATCGAAGTAATTAACATTTGTGTCGTTGAGGTTCATGTGGCTGGAAACAACGTCGGAGTTTTTGAGCAGGTACTCAATGCTGACCTTCTCCGCACCGACCTTTTCAAAATCGCTGTCGGGCACAAACGGGTCGTTTGCGATGACGCGCATACCGAACGCCTGCGCACGTGCAGCGACTGCCTTGCCTATCTTGCCGAGTCCTACTATACCGAGAGTCTGTCCATATACGCCCTTTAGTCCGAGCGTTTCAAGGCTCGCAGTCTCCCAGACCTTTTCTTTGTTCACGCGGCGCTGGAGGTACGGCAGTCTCTTGCGCAGGGCAAGCATGAGCATGATCGTGTGATCCGCCACTTCCTTCGTGCAGTACTCTCCAATTGCAGATACCGCGATGCCCTTGCTCTTTGCATACTCATGCGCGACGAAGTTCCATCCGGTCGCCTGCACGGATATGATCTTGCAGTTTTTCATGTGGTCTATCGCGGTCTCATCAATTGGAGCGAAGCCCGTGATGACTGCATCGCAGTCCGAAAGGTCCTTATAGTACTGTTCGAGGTTATTCTCGTCGTATACGGCGAAACCTACCTCTGTGCCCTCCGGCATATAGGAAAGCTCGGTATCGATATTTCTGTTCCTGGTTTCGGGATATTCAGCAAAGACGATTTTCATACGATTCTCCTTTTCTTGTGAAAATTATCTGTCAGCGTACAGTGTAGAAAAACTCGGCCTGTTCTTCCTCTTCGGGTGTGCTTTTATGTGTAAGGCATATTATCAGATATAGCAGCGCGGATATTCCGAACGCCGGCCATATAGCATCTATACCGAAGATGGGCAAGCTGCTGACCTTGCCGCCGATGTACCATACAACAGCAATGACAGTGGCTGCCACCATAGAGACAAACGAACCTGAGGCACAGGACTTTTTCCAGAAGAATGCGCACACGCAGGGAAGGAAAAGCCCGGCAGAGTTGATGGTGAACGTTATGAGAAGCAGGTTCATTATGTCCTGATTGAACCATCCGAACAAAGCGCCGGCAGCCCCCACAAGTACCGAGCACAAAAAGCCGATGTGCATGAGCTTCTTCTCATCCGCATTTTTGTTGATGTACTTCTGATATATATCCTTGGTGAGGCTGGCAGACGCAGTCAGCACGGATATGTCAGCCGTTGACATTATGGCGCAGAGTATACCGACCAGTATAAGTCCCTTGAGGCCGTGCGGCAGCACATTGACGATGAGCATCGCAAGAATATTGTTGGAAGATTCAAGATCAGGCATAAGGAGCTTGCCTGCCATTCCAAGATAGGTGCTTGCTCCGGCAATAACAAGGACGGCGATGGCGGCATATATCGTGCCGAGACGCGCGCTTTTCATATCCTTTGACGCGATGCATCGGGTATAGCTGTCCATGCTGGTGAAAAAGGACAGCACCGTTGAGAGGGCGAGCGCAATTATCGTTCCCCAGCCCCAAGCGCCAAGGTCAAAGTAGCTCTCGGGCAGGGAGGCAAAGCTGAGGCCTTCGCTGCGTATAAAGGAGCTGACCGTCGGCACGCCGAGTATGACCACGCCTAGTATGAGCAGGACCATCTGCACGATATCGGTATACGTGACGGCAAGCAGCCCGCCGGTCGACACATAGAAAACTATGACTACCGCCGAGATCACATAGCAAACGCTAAGATTCCATCCGGTCAGCACGTTGAGGATAGAGCTTCCTGCAACGAACTGCGCTGCGGTATAGCCGACCATTGCCAAAATAGTCGTAATGCTGCACATGATGCCGGTCTTTCTGTCGTATCTGCTGGTTATAAGCTCGGGGAGCGTTATGTTATGAAGCTTTGAGCTGATGCGCTTTATCGGCGCGGACATGGTGAAGGCAAACACAATGCACCCACCGGCTATCGCGGCAACATACCATATGCCCGTTATCCCGAGAGAATAAGCGTTGGAGGAGGTGCCGATGACGGACGAGCCGCCTATCCACCCTGCCATCCAAAGCGCTCCTATTTTCAGCGCGCCCATCGACCTGCCGCCAACGTAGTAGTCATCTACACCCCGCTGCTTTTTGCTTGAATACAGCCCGAGGAAGATCATGGACGCGAAATACGCCAATATTATCGCTATATCTATACTATTCATCGCATCTTTTCTCCGTATTTGCGTACAAAATATTTGCGCGGCGACGTACTGTAAGCATTCCATATAAGCTCTCCCGTATTATACGGGAGAGCTTATGCTCTGTCAAAGCGCAGCTCCGGCCTTGAGGCATTCGGAGTTCTTCGGATTTTTCTTTCCCTTCTTGGCAAAGTATGCTGTGACCTGCTCGTCGAGCTCGTCAACATCAAAAATACCTGTGTGCGCCGCGACAGCGCCGAGGAGGACAAGGTTTGCCCCCTTCGGATTCTCATGCTTGAGCGCGATCTCGGACATCGGCACAGAAACAACATTTATATCGTCTCTGTACTTCCGGTCCGCATCTACAAGGGAGGCGTTTACAAAGAGGTACCCGCCCGGCTTTATGGACGCTTCAAACTTGTCGACTGCAGGTGCGTTGAGCGCGCAGACAATGTCGGGATGCTTTGCGACAGGGCTTGCGATAGCTTTGTCGCTTATCTTGATAGTGCAGTTGGCAGTACCGCCGCGCATCTCGGAGCCGTAAGAGGGATACCATGTGATCTCTTTACCCAGACGCATTGCCGCATGGGCGATTATAAGGCCGGTCGTGAGCACGCCCTGTCCGCCGAAACCGGCGCAGATCATTTCAGTCATTATTTTTCCCCTCCTTTATCCACAAAGACCCCGATCGGGAAATACTTCGTCATTTCGTTGTGTACAAACTCCTTGGTCTTTACCGGGGAGAGGTTAAGGTTCGTCGGGCATGGGCTCAAAAGCTCGACCATGCTGAAACCGTCTCCGTTGAGCTGGTGCTCGAATGCCTTTTTGATAAGCTTTTTGGCATTGATCATACCGGCAGAGCCGACGAGCTCCCCGCGGGCGGCAAATGCTACATCCATGGTCTTTACAAGCTCAAGTCCGCTGAGGGTTCCGTAACGGCTGGGATCCTTGCCCTTGGGTGAAGTTGCCGTCTTTTCGCCGGGCAGCGTTGTAGGAGCCATCTGACCGCCGGTCATGCCGAACACGCTGTTATTTATGACGAACGCACAAATGTTGTCGTTTCTGAGCGCCGCGTGGATCGTCTCTGCCATGCCGATGGAGTATGCCGCACCGTCGCCGAGATAGGCGAACACAGCGCAGTCGGGGCGGATGTGCTTTGCACCGACCGCCGTGGGCAGATCGCGCCCATGCGCGGACATGATCGTGTCAAAATTCCAATAGTCAATGTGGAAGGAGCAGCACGCCACGTCAACGACGCCTATCACTTTTTCAACTATCCCCAGTTCTTCGGCGACTTCACCGATGAGACGGCTTGCAAGGCCGTGACCGCAGCCGGGGCAGAAATTTGCGGAGGAGAATACGCATTCAGGTGCTTTCAGTTTCATTTATTTGCCCTCCTTTTCCAGAAGCTGCTTCGCCTTTGCGATAATGTCGTCGCTCTCGGGGAGGCCAAAGTACGTACCATAGAAATCTACCGGCACGCGCTGACCGATCGCGAGCTTTACATCGTCCACCATCTGCCCAAGAATGTTGATCTCGACGGTCATGAACGCCTTCGCGTTCGGGCAGGCGTCAAACGCCTTGACCGGGAACGGCCAGAGTGTTATCGGGCGGATAAGACCGAGCTTTATGCCCTGCTCACGCGCTATATCCACAGCTTCCTTAGCAATACGGGAGCTTATGCCGTAGGCCACAAGAACAAGGTCGGCATCCTCGGCGCGATAGCTTTCCCACCGCTGTTCTTCCGTTTCCATTTCCTTGTACTTGTCAGTAAGATACTCGACATAGTCGGGTCTGGTATAGTAGGTATTCTGAACCTTGCGCGGGGCATCGCCGTGGCGGCAGCCGCGCAGCGCCCAGTCATAGGTGTTTATGTCATGCTCGTGCATCTCAGGCAGCTGTACGCCTTCGACCATCTGGCCGATGGCGGCATCCGAGGCCACAAGCACCGGGTGACGGTATTTCTCCGCAAGATCAAAGGCAAGCGGCATCATATCGCAGTTTTCCTGCACGCTTGCGGGGGCAAGAACTATAGTGTGATAATCTCCGTGACCGCCGCCGCGCGTAAGCTGCCAGTAGTCGCCCTGGCCCTGCGCGATATCGCCGAGGCCGGTGCCTATACGCATAACATCTATGATAACTGCGGGAATATCTGCTGCGACAAGGTAGGATATACCCTCCTGCTTGAGGGAGAATCCGGGACCTGCTGAGCTGGTCAGTGCTCTCGCACCGGCTGCCGCTGCGCCGAGCAGCATGTTGACGCCTGCAAGCTCGGATTCAGTCTGCACAAATGTTCCGCCGACCTCATCCATACGCCATGAGAGATATTCGAGTATTTCAGTCTGCGGAGTAATGGGGTAGCCGCTGTAAAAACGGCAGCCCGCACGTATCGCAGCTTCGGCAAGGGCTTCGT
Source organism: uncultured Oscillospiraceae bacterium (assembly GCA_934590505.1). Classification (GTDB taxonomy): domain Bacteria; phylum Bacillota; class Clostridia; order Oscillospirales; family Oscillospiraceae; genus Limivicinus. The sequence continues at coordinate 4,505 of CAKTPC010000057.1, read as the reverse complement.
TTCCCTTCATCAGTTCTTTTGCCATTTTCTGTACCTCTCTTTATTTAAACAAGAATCTCAAAGACTCTGTCCGGGCAGACCCGGTAGCAGGATCCGCATGCCACGCAAAGTGAATCATCCACCTGCACCGTGTCATAGCCCTTGTCGCTTATGTTGCCGGTAAACGATATTGCTTTTCTGGGGCACTCCGCAACGCAGTATCCGCAGCCCTTGCAATTTTTTATATTGAGTTTAACTTTGCTCATATTTGCTCCTCTATCAACACATATGAAAAATCAGCAATAGTGTGTCAGGCTTCCGCGCCTGCCCTGCGAGAGGCGACCTTCTTGGACTGTGCGATAGCCCAGATCGCGGTTATGGTGCCGAGCACCGCCGTGCAAACGCCGTAGATAAGTATCTTTCTGTAACCGAGGTTGCCGGAGGCATCGATCCAGTTGCCGAACATGGTGTGAACGAACATATCGGGGATATAGCCTACGAAAGTTGCGATCGCAACAGCCGTGGCAGAAATGTGGGTAGGAATGCCCATCTCAGGCTGGATCGAGAAGTAAGTACCCTTGCACAGGAACATGGAGATACCGACGAGAAGAAGCAGAACTACCAGAAGTCCGGAGTTCGTTCCGGTAGGCAGGACAAGGAATATACCCACAGTCAGAACGCAGGCGAACTGACCAAGCAGCTGCTCTTTCGCGACTGACTTGAAGGCTTTATCCGCAATGTATCCGCCGAGCGGACCGCCTATCAGGCGGCAGCCATAGGTGCGGAAGGTGCCGATCGATGCCGCAAGTGCGGCGGACATGCCGAGAACGCTCGTGCTGTACGGGGTGAGATAGCTTGCAACAGCGGAGATGGTGACATAGCACCATACGAGGATAGCCATTATCCAAACGCCGGGGATCTTGAAAGCGGAGATGTAGTCCTTCGCCGTGATCTTCTTTGCTTTCTCTTCCTCAGAGACGCCATATGCCGCATCTTTGGGCATGAGCACTGCTACAAGGATACCGGAAAGAATGGAAAGTCCGCCCATGAATGCAAGCGCGCTCTTGAAGCCGGTGATAAGATCGCTGCCGCCGACGACTGCCATAACGCCGATCATGATAAAGCTGAGCAGAAGGGATGCAACGCCGTTCAGTGCTTCAAAAATGCCATAAACGCGTCCCTGTTCTTCATCGCTGCCGGTCATGCGTATGCCCTTCATGATTGCGGGCCAGAACGCAAAACCGCCGGTCAGACCCATAAGCAGCCAGATAATGACCGCCATTGCGTAGCTCTTGTAAGTAAACATAAACAGGAAGCTCAGCGCAGCCTGACCAAAAATGGAGATAAGCAGGACCGGCTTGGGATTAAATTTGTCTCCTATCCAACCGCCGGGCAGATACGATGCAGTGCAGCTAATGCAGTAGTAGGTCATCAGTGAACCGAGCTGCGCATTGGTGCAGCCCATTGCAGCGATCATCTGATCGTAGAAGCTGGATTTCATGTATGGCATAACATACATGAAACCGTACGCGATTCCCAATGCGAACAGCAGAAGAAATCTCTTGGTGTTCTTTTTAGCCATGTTTTTACCTCTTTTTCTCTTCATTTTTTGTTTTGTTTTCTTTTACGGCATATTTCTATTTACTTTTTAGAACCTCGTTCTGTAATTAAGAACTTTTTTATGAGACGATGTATCGTCTCATAAAAAAGTTCCGCATTATCATTCTGTATTGCAGAACCGGGTTCTGCAAATATGCTCAAAAAAAGAAACCCAAATCTGTATACGAATTTAACACATTGCCGCCGTGTTTGCAATTCGCATATACTCCAAAAAGGAAAATGGATTTTTATCAAAAATCACAAATTGTTTTGAATTTCACAGGCATATTTAGTTATTTTTTCTGCAAACTGCTGTATTTTCCCTTCGGTAAACCTTGCGGAAGGGCCGCTCACGCTCATTGCGCCAAGCGCCGACCCATCATGATCGAGTATAGGTACGGCAACGCAGCGCAGACCTATTGCATACTCTTCATCATCTATCGCATAACCGCACAGGCGTATTTTTGCCAACTCATCACGCATTTTCTCCGGATCAACGATCGTGTACTCGGTTTTAGCGATCTGCGGGGAAGCAAGATATTCATCTATGAATTCTTCCGGCATGTGCGACAGCATAGCCTTGCCGGAAGCCGTGCAGTTGAATTTGTCGTAACTGTTGCGCAGCACTGCGGATACATACGGGCTCGTCCCCGCGGGAACAGCAGTGTCCATGTAATAGAGTTGATAGCCAATAGGAACAGTAAGATAGGCGATCTCACCGACTTCGTTTGCAAGCTGATGCAGATATGGAGAGGCAATGTTTTTGAAGCTGTATCTGTCAGACGCCATTCTTCCGAGCACTACAATTTTCTTTCCCAGATAGAATTTACTCGACTCAGTGCTCCGGTCAAGATACCCCATTGCGCAAAGAGTCGACAGAATATCATATACGTTGCTCTTATAGAGGCCAAGCTTTTCGCTGATCTCAGTAATGCTCAACGGCTGTTTTTCCGCAAAGCAGTCAAGCACCGTCAGTGCTTTATGCAGACTTTTGACTTTTATCTCGCCCTTGTTGTTAACCACTGCAGTATTCCTCCTCGCTTTCAGTTTTTGCTTCTAATATAACATATTTTAAACGAAAAGGAAAAAAAGTCAACACATTAATCATCCATTGAACATATACATTTCCCCCTCGCCACTGACCGGTGGGATGTATCACCAGGACTCGATAGTAAAGCTGCATGAGAGAATTCTGAATGACGTGGGCATAGAGCACCTACGTTTGAATGACTTGAAGCATAGCTTCACGACATACGCCCTGCAAAGCGGAGCTGATGTCGTCCAGCAATTGGTTGCGAACATATTCTCCTATTGCTCCTTCATACTTCCCTACCATCAATTGACAAAGACACATACGGTTTTGACGGGCAGAAAAACGCCCATGCGGCTTCAAAGCCCTTGCCAATACACAAAGTATTGCCTGCGGGCTTTTCATTGCCTGAGCGCATTTCTGCTCCGGCAAAACTGCTTGCACCTGACAGTGATGGATTTTTGTGTGATTTTTGGTTTTTGAGTCGCAGATGTGTCGTAACCCATCAAGACGAAAAGGACAAAAAGCACCGGAAAGACACGCTGTCAGGCGTGTGTGCTCTTGTCAATTGATGGTACCGTATCCACATAATACTGTGCCGCACTCATGCGCGGCGGTATTGATACCAGCATGTGGATATGATCTCGGCAGCACTCTGCCTCCAGTATCTCTACTCCTCTGCGCTCGCTCAGTTCTCTTAATATTTTTCCCACATCCGCGGTATGGTTGGAACTCGCTTATATTATCTTCATCTTACAAAAAGCAGCAGAGACCTCCTGTTTTTGCAAAATACAGGAGGTCTCCGGTTATATTTTAATTGCGCTGTACATCCGGTAAGCAGCAAGGATACGGCTCAGGCGATCAGTGTTTCCTGAAAAACGCAACCGCTACAACACCGGGGCCGGTATGAGTTCCGATAACGCTGCACAGCAAAGTGGAATCAAGCGTATTAATTCCGTCCTGCCAGAGCGCGCGGCTGTCCTCTACATACTTTTTCAGAAACACGTCGCTCAATCCGGAGTAGCCGAGCAGTATCGGCATTGAAAAATCTATGCCGCCGCTGTTGTGTATCTTCTCTACGAGCAGGTTGTTGCCCTGCTTTGAGCCGCGCGCTTTTCCGATAACAACGACTTCTCCGTCCTGAACGGTAAGCACAGGCTTGATGTTAAGAATACCGCCGGCAAACGCAGTTGTCTTAGAGATGCGCCCGCCTTTTTTCAGATATTCGAGAGTGTCCAACAATGCTATGAGACACACATCCGCCTTCTTTTGCTCGAGTTCTTCGGCAATCTGCGCCGCGCTCATCCCGGCTTCCGCCAGCTTCAGCGCGTGCTCGGCAAGAATACCTGATCCGATAGCGGCTGTCATGCTGTCCACAACAAAGATATTATCAAAATCCTCTGCGGCAATGCACGCACTTTGATATGTCCCTGAAAGCTTGGAAGAAATAGTTATAACAACGGCGCTGTCTCCTGCTTCTTTGACCTCTTCAAATACTTTCTGAAATGCAGTAGGCGTGGCTTGACTCGTTGTCGGTAAGATGTCACTTTCAACAAGGCGTTCGTAGAAGCGCGCCTTGTCTATCGTCACGCCGTCAATAAATTCCTCATCGCCGAAATGCACGGTCAGTGGAACGACACGGAAACGCTTTTTGATACGATCCGGCATATCCACTGTTGAGTCTGCAATTATCTGGACGCTCATCTGAAACCTCCTCAGTCCGGAATTGGCTTTATTGCTAAACCTTAAAATACTGGTCTGACGGATTATAACGCCGGGAAAATAATTTGTCAATATTGTATTTTTGTCTAAACTTTTGCTTGCAACGGTGTACAAAGGGAACATAATAAAAAACTTAATAATGGACTGCCAATCTTACACAAAGTACCGCCCAAAC
>CAKTPC010000056.1 GCA_934590505.1 uncultured Oscillospiraceae bacterium | reverse complement strand
CCCGCAATGCCGCCGAGAAGAATAGCAAGGATGGAGGTGACGCTGCTCATCGTGTCCTCAAGGGCGTCCTGAGTGTCAATTTCAAAAGCGTCCTCATCCTGCGCGAAGCGCTCATAGAGGATGGAGTACATTGCGCTCTCCGCCTCGGCGGTCGTGCCGTCAGTCTCTGCGCTCACATAGAAGGACGTGATCTTCGAGGAAACGCTGCTGCTAAGGCGCACGAGCGAGGTGTAGGGGATATACACCGCAAGGGAATTGCTCGAAAACACTGCGGTGAGGGAATCGTCATTGTCCTCGAGTACGCCGACTACTTTGAATTTGATGCCGTTCAGCGAAATCTCCTCGCCGATGCAGTCACTGTAGCCGATAAGCTCCTGCGCGGCGTTTTCGTTTATGACGCAGATATTGGAGGCGTTCTCCACGTCTGCGCTTTTTATATATCTGCCGAGCAGCATGCTAAGCCCCTGGATGTTGTAATATGCAGATGTCGTGCCGTAGAGCTGCACCGTCTCGGCGTTCGAGCCATATTTGCCGACGGCGCTTTCAGACTGCCAAGCGGCAGTCTGACCGATGCCGTCCGTCTCGGAAAACTCTGCAAGGTCGCTCAGACTGATCGGCTGCCCCTTGTCGTCGCTCACGGTGACGGTCAGCAGATTCGTACCGAGGCTGGAGATCGTGTCGGTCACAGTGCTGGTCGCGCCGTTCACAAGGCTGACGAGGATGACCAGCGCCATGACGCCGATGATGATGCCTAGCATCGTCAGAAATGCGCGCAGCTTGTTGCTGCTAATGGATTTGACAGCCATGCGCAGGGATTGCTTCAAAGTGTCCATCATGTGCCCTCCTCTGTGAGATGTCCGTCGAGGATCCGCACGCGCCGCCCGGCCTGCGCGGCAACAGAGTCGTCATGCGTGATGAGGACGATCGTGTTGCCCTGATCATGCAGCTCGTGAAAGATATCCATGATCTCGACGGTGGTTTTTGAATCGAGGTTTCCGGTCGGCTCATCGGCGAGAATCAAGGATGGCCGGGTGACTATCGCCCGCGCTATCGCGACGCGCTGCTGCTGTCCGCCCGAGAGCTCGGTAGGGAAGTGGTTCGCGCGCTTGCCGAGCTTCACGCGCTCAAGCGCCGCCGCGACGCGCTCCGTGCGCTCATCCTTTTTTATGCCCTGATAGATGAGCGGCAGCTCGACATTCTCCTCCGCAGTGAGCTTCGGAATAAGGTTGAAGCTCTGGAACACGAAGCCTATCTTGCGGTTGCGGATATGCGCAAGATCGTTTTCTGAGTAGTTTTCTATGGGGATGCCGTCAAGCAGGTATTCACCTGAATCGGCGACGTCGAGGCAGCCGATGATGTTCATGAGCGTCGACTTGCCGGAACCTGACGGGCCGATGATGCCGACAAATTCACCCGGCGCGACGTGCAGGCTCGCGTGGTCGAGCGCGTGTACCTCCTCGTCGCCTATCCGGTAGCACTTGGAGAGATCCTTTATGCGAATCATGTGACCACCGCCTTATCAGTTCCTGCCCGGGGCACCGCCGGGGCCGCCGCTCGGCATATTGCCGCCGCCGGGAGCTCCGCCGCTGAAGTCGCCGCTGGGCATACCGCCGCCGAAGTCCATGCCGCCTGGCATGAAGCCGGAGGTCGTCTGCTGCTCCTTATAATACACCGTGTCGCCCTCATTAAGGCCGCCGGTGATCTCCACATAGTTTGCGTTGGATATGCCGACCGTGACCTCGACCATGCCGCCGAACTCGCCGCTGCTTTCATCGTAGCTGGTGTAGACGTAGTAGCTGCTGCTGGTCTTATTGAGCGCGTCGACCGGGATAAGGAGTGCGTCGTCCACGCCGTCTATGACTATCGTTGCAGAGGCGGACATACCGGCGAGCATGGCGTCGGTCTTGTCGATGCTGATGGTTGCGGTGTAGGTCGTGACGCCGCTGGAGCTGGTGCCGGCACGGTCGATCTCGGTGACGGTGCCGCTGAAGCTCTCGCCGTTTATGGAGTCGATCGTGACTATGGCGCTCTGCCCGACTGAGACGGAGAGAATTTCGCTCTCGTCGACGCTGACCGGGATGGACATGGTCTTATCCGGGCTTATGCTGAAATACTGCCCCTCGGTGCTGCTGTCCTTGGTGCGGCTCTCGTCATCATCGGCGTTTATTTCCTTGATTGTTCCGCTTATGGCGGAATAGAGCGCGCCTTCCTTGTATATCTTTATAAGCCGGCTGAGCACGGCTTCCTTGTCACGGCGCTCGGAGAGGAGAGTTTCGTAGTTTGCGGTGTAGTCCGTGTCCGTAAGGCTCATGAGCGTGGCACCGGAATATATGCTGCTGCCTTCGCTGACGTTGAGATAGGAGACTGTCCCTGCGTAGCCGACTATTTTAAGCTCGTCATGGATATACAGCTCACCGCTGCCGAGGACAGTACCGTCCGAGCTTTTAACGCTGACGGTATCGCCGTAGGCAGGGCCGTTGTCGGTGATGAGCACGCTAGCCGTGCCGTCGAGGACAGCGCCGACGCTGCCGGTGTATTCCGTCCCGTCGGAACCGGTGACGGTCACGCTGTCCCCGGCGGAGAGTGCGGCGGTATCGATATCGACAGCCATGTACCCGTCGAGCGAGACGAGCATCAGCGCGCCGTGCTCGTACATGACCTCGTCGACGCTGTCTCCCGCCGCGGCGTATATTTTCTTCACCCTGCCGGAAACGGAGGAGCTTATATAGCCGCTGACGGAATCGCTGACGGCGCTGTTTATCTCGTCGTCGAGCGAGTCAAGCTCGTCGCTCACCGTGGACATGGCGAGCATGACGGCGTTCAGATCGACGGTCGCGAGAAGATCGCCCTCCTCGACCTTGCTGCCGCGCACGGCCTTTATCTCCTCAAGCTCCACGCCGTCGGGGATATCGAGCGTTTCAACATCATCATCGCTGAGTTGACCGGAGCCTGAGACGGATGTGCTGATGCTGCCGCGTGTGACCTCGGCGGAGAGTATCTCCGTGTCGTCCTTCCTGCCGTACTTATCCGAGACGCTTTTTCTCAGAATGACTACCGCCGCGGTTATCAGAACCGCGGCAGCCGCGATGATTATGATGAGCTTTTTCTTCTGTGCCGAGCTGAGCTTCGTGCTTCGCCGATCCTGCTTCATAATGGTACCTCTTTCCTGCATGGAATTGTGATAAGCATACTCTAATTATCCAAGCTAAAGCGGAGCTAAAGGCGGCGAGCTGGAACTGTGAACATTTCCTTAATATTACAGGACGGAAGCGTAAAATGCGGCAGACGGTGCGCCGTGCCGCTTGCGCGGAGAAGGGGAAGAGGGTATAATATTTCCAAAAACGAAAAAGCTTTTATAGCGGACTGTTCCGTATCAGGAGGAAAACAATGTATATCGACTGGACATATATAATCCTTGTACTGCCCGCAGTGCTCTTCACAATGTGGGCAAGCGCGAATGTGAAATCTACCTATAATAGATATTCACGCCAGCAGAACTCACGCGGCATGACCGGTGCGCAGGCCGCGCGCCGCGTGCTGGATGCGAACGGGCTTCAGAACGTCGCCATACAGCAGATAGACGGCGAGCTTACTGACCATTACGACCCAAAGGCGAACATGATCCGCCTGTCGGCTGACGTGTACAGCGGCACGTCGACTGCGGCTATCGGCGTTGCGTGCCACGAGGTCGGCCATGCGATACAGTACGCGCAGGACTATGTGCCGGTAAAGATACGCTCGGCCATCATCCCGGTCACGAACTTCGGCTCGAAGCTCTCATGGCCGCTCGTGCTTGCGGGACTGCTGCTGTGCTCCGTCGCGCCGGACTTCATATATCTGGCGTATATAGGCGTCGTGTGCTTCGCCCTGTGCGCGGTGTTCCAGCTCGTGACGCTGCCGGTGGAGTTCAACGCCAGCAGCCGTGCGATGCAGACGATAGAGAGCATGGGAATTCTGTACGGCGAGGAGCTTACGGGCGCGCGCCGGGTGCTGCGCGCAGCGGCGATGACCTATGTCGCGGCGCTTGCCGTGACGCTCATGCAGCTGCTGCGGCTTATCATCATGGTCAGCAGCCGCGACAGGAGAAGATAAACGAAAAAAATTACCTGCCGCTCCGTTTTCGCGGAGCGGCAGGTAATTTTTGTTCAAATTTCAGTCGGCTTCCGTGGACTCTTCCTCGTCCGCGTCCTTGAGATCCTCAGGGAGGAACTGCATGAGGTCGTCCTTCGTCGGCGCGTCCAGCGCGGCGACGCGGTTCGACTGGCGCACGACCGTGTCCTCAAACACGTTGCGCACATCGCGGCCGTTGCCGAAGTTCTCGCCGCGGTTCTCGTACAGCTCCTCAAACATTGCCTTTGCCTCGGCTTCGGCTTCTTCGGTGAGTGTGTAGCCGTTCTTCTTGCACTGACCTTTGAAGATGTACAGGAGCTGCTCGCCGTTATAGTCGGGGAAGTAGAAATATTTATTGAAGCGCGATTGGAGACCGGGATTGGAGTTAATAAACTTCTCCATAGGCCCATCATAACCCGCGACGACGACGATAAGCTCATCGCGGTGATCCTCCATCGCCTTGAGTATCGTCTCTATCGCCTCGCGGCCGAAGTCGTTCTCACCGCCGGAAGCGAGGGAGTAGGCCTCATCTATAAACAGCACGCCGCCGAGGGCGGACTTGATGACCTCCTGCGTCTTGAGTGCGGTCTGCCCGACGTAGCCCGCGACGAGTCCGGAGCGGTCGACCTCGATAAGCTGTCCCTTTTCAAGCACGCCTATCGCGGCGTACAGCCCGCTTATGATGCGCGCGACTGTGGTCTTGCCCGTACCGGGATTGCCCATGAACACCATGTGCAGGCTCATCGGCGGAATGGGGAGCCCATTCTCCTTGCGCAGCCTGCGTACCTTGACGAGGTTCATGAGGTTCTTGATGTCCTTCTTCACATCGTCAAGCCCGACGAGGGAGTCGAGCTGCGCCATGAGCTCGTCAAAGTCCGGCTTCTTTTCCTCGGCCTCGGGCTTTTCAGCGCTGCCCTCTTTGGGCTTTTCGCCGCCCGCGGTCTGCTCCTGAAGGCGGTGCTTTTCCTGAAAGCCCGGCTCGGAGCTTGTGACATAGTCAAGGGGATTGAGCGCCTCGCGGCTCTTGCGCACGCCGCTCGTGTCGCATATCGCGGTGAGCTTGTCGGTGCACTCGGTTATGTAGGCGGCCTCGTCGTAGCTGACGTCGTCATCCACGGCGGCGAGGTAGAGCAGGATATTTGTGAGCATGCGGATAAAGGTGCGGGAGGCTTCGGTGCCGCGTTTGGCGTCGCTCTCGGCGAGGTTCCAATAGAACACCGGCGGGAGAAAGACTTCGCTTTCGCACACGGAGCTTGTCAGCGACCAGAGCATCCACTTCGGCTGCGGCTGATTGCGTGAATATATCTGGTTTGCCATGTCGACATGGCGCTGGGTGATCCCGCCGCCGCGGCTCCACAGCCCGAGGGCGCAGCGGGTCATAAACTCGTCCAGCTCCTTTGCCATGGAGATGCCGCCGACGCGGTAGAAGGCGTCGGTATTGGCGGAATATATCTTATGAAAATCCTCGGGTGAGCGGTTCCACGTAGTAGGCATGACAGAATCTCCTTAAATCCACGTTCTGATATGTGTTATTATACCTTCACAGAGCCGGGGAGACAAGAGTATATTTGTCAAAGAACCGAAGGTCCTTTGACAAAAGGGCTGCGCTCCGTTCTGTGCCTCGGTTGTCCGCTTTCAGCGGACAATTCGACACTCACTACGCGAGAAGTATTTTCGCCGACGTACACGCCGCCGACGAAAATGTATTTGATTTATTTTTTCGCCTTGCGAGGCGAAAAAACTCTGCGAGGCTTTTTTGCGTGGCATGATATTTACCATCTGATGATATGATAATCTGAGATAAAACTGATAAAATAATGAGAAAACTGAGAAGAAACGGCGGAGCTGTTGACAGAAATTCTTGAAAGCTATACAATTTGCACGTACTTGCAAAGGACATTTCTTGTGCGTTATGTACATAATGCCCGAGCTGCAGACCGGGAAATCTCTCTCAGCCCATGCGGGCGGGGAGATCAAAATAAATCTAACGGAGGAAAACACATGAAAAAGTATCTGGCACTGCTGCTTGCACTCGTGATGGTTCTGTCCCTGTGCGCATGCGGCAACAGCGCGCCGGCCGCGACTGAGGCCCCTGCCGCTGAACCCGCAGCTGAACCTGCGGCTGATGATCTCGTCTCTCTGGCTCAGGCTGAGGGCGAACTGGTCGTCTACGGCTCCTGCGAGGAAGAGTACCTCGCCGCCGCCTGCGAGAATTTCGAGAAGCTCTACGGCATAAAGACCACCTATCAGCGTCTGTCCACCGGTGAGGTGCAGGCAAAGATCGAGGAAGAGAACGGCAATCCGTCCGCTGACGTCTGGTTCGGCGGCACGACCGACCCGTACAACGTTGTCGCCGGCGAGGGCCTGCTTGAGGCCTACGAGGCGGAGAACGCTTCCCATCTGCTCAGCGATATGTACCGTGACAAGGACGGTTACTGGTACGGCATCTACAAGGGCATCCTCGGCTTCATGGTCAACACCGATGAGCTGAGCCGCATGAACCTTGAGGCTCCTCAGGATTGGCAGGATCTGCTCAAGGACGAGTACAAGGGTCTTATCTGGCTGTCTAACTACAATACTGCCGGCACCGCAAAGCTCGTCATCAACACCATGATCCAGAAGTACGGCCACGATGAAGGTATCCAGTACCTCGTAGACCTCGACAAGAATATTCAGGTTTACACCAAGTCCGGCTCCGGCCCGTCCAAGAACGTCGGCACCGGTGAGTGCGTCATCGGCATCGGCTTCCTGCATGACGGCATCACCCAGATCGTTGACAACGGCTATGAGAACATCCAGCTCATCATCCCCAGCACCGGCACCTCCTTCGAGATCGGCGCTACCGCTATCTTCAAGGGCTGTGCTCACCCCAACGCTGCAAAGCTCTGGATCGAGTACGCTCTGTCTCCAGACTGCGTGAACCTCGCCAAGGACAATGGCTCCTACCAGTTCCTCGTCATTGACAACGCCGAGCAGCCCACTCAGGCAGCAGAGTTCGGCCTTGATCCCGACAACGTCATGGACTATGACTTCGAGGATGCAAAGCAGAACATCGGCACCTACATTGAGGAAGTCATGAACGCTATCGCCGCTGCCGGCGCTGACACCGGTGCGGATCGTTTCAAGACCGAGTGATCAATAATATCCGCAAGGAAGGCGGCACTGCCGCCTTCCTTTTTTAGAATCTGATTTATCTATATCTATCCTTTCAGAGAGAGGAGAATACATATGGCAAGAAGCCAGGGCGCGGCGCTGGATCGGAAGAAGCTCATGGCCGACCCGATCATGGTCACGACCATCGTCGTGCTGATAACATTTCTGACTTTGTTTATTCTCTACCCGCTGGCGATACTGCTGGTGGATAGCTTCGTGAGCGACAATGGGCTCACCTTTGATATCTTCAAGCGCATCTTCAATATGCCGACCTTTACCAAGGCGATAACGAACACGCTGAAGGTGGGCTTCATCGTCGGCATACTCTCTGCGCTCATAGGTCTGCTGTTCGCGTATGTCGAGGTCTATGTGCGCATGAACAAATTCGTCGGCGGCCTGTTCAAGGTCGTGTCGATGCTGCCGGTCGTGTCGCCGCCGTTCGTACTGTCGCTGTCGATGATAATGCTCTTCGGCAAGGCGGGCATCATCACGCGCTTCCTGCTCGGCATTTATGACAACAGCGTCTACGGCTACTGGGGCATAGTCATCGTCCAGACGCTGACTTTCTTCCCGGTCTGCTACATGATGCTCAAGGGACTGCTAAAGAACATCGACCCTTCGCTTGAGGAGGCCGCGCGAGACATGGGCGCGGGGCGCATGAAGGTGTTCACGAGCGTGACGCTGCCGCTGATGCTGCCCGGCCTCGGCAACGCCTTCCTTGTGACCTTCATCGAGTCCATCGCGGACTTTGCTAACCCCATGATAATCGGCGGCTCGTATGACACGCTGGCAACGACGATCTATCTCCAGATCACCGGCGCTTACGACAAGGCCGGCGCTGCGGCGATGGCGGTCGTGCTGCTGTGCATAACGCTGCTGATGTTCGCCGTGCAGAAGTATTACCTCGAAGCCAAAACCGCCGCGACGCTGACCGGCAAGGCCTCGCGCGGCAGAATGCTCATCGAGGACAAGAGCGTGCGCGTACCGCTGACGGTGCTCTGCGGGCTTGCCGCAGGCTTCGTTATCCTGATGTACATCTGCGTGCCGATAGGCTCCTTCTTCCCGACCTGGGGCTATAAGTTCTTCCCGCTCACGGGCAAATGGTTCAAGCTCGTCTTTACGCGCTACCACGGCTTCCAGGCCTTCCGTGACTCCTTCGTGCTCTCGCTGATCGCTGCCCCGATAACGGCGCTGCTGAGCATGATAATCTCCTACCTAGTCGTAAAGCGCAGGTTCAAGGCCAAGGGCTTTATCGAGGCGGTATCCATGCTCGCAATGGCCGTCCCCGGCACAGTCCTCGGCGTCGGCTACATCCGCGGTTTTGCAAGCGGCGTGTTCCACACGGGCTTTCTGCAGGGCATCTACGGCACGGGGCTTATCCTCATCATCGTTTTTGTCGTCCGCTCCCTGCCGACCGGTACGCGCAGCGGTATCTCCGCACTGCGGCAGATAGACAAGTCCATTGAGGAATCGGCCTACGACATGGGCGCGGACAGCTTCAAGGTGTTCATGACCGTGACGCTTCCGCTCATTAAGGACTCCTTCCTCTCCGGCCTTGTCACGGCCTTCGTGCGCAGCATAACCGCTATCTCTGCGATCATCCTGCTCGTGACGCCGCAGTTCCTGCTCATCACGGTGCAGATCAACGAGTTTGCGGAGAAGGGCTCCTACAGCCTTGCCTGCGCGTTTGCAACCATTCTTATCATTATCACCTACGGTGCTGTGCTGCTGATGAATCTGTTCATCAAGCACTTCGGCACCAGCAAGAAACTCAAGGAGGTCGACTGAGCCATGGGAAAAACAAAGAAAGGCATCCGTCTGGAGCATATCTCCAAAATATATCAGGATCCCAAAACCGGCAAGGACTTCTATGCCGTGCATGATACCTCGCTCAACATTGAACCGGGCAGCTTCGTGACGCTCCTCGGCCCCTCCGGCTGCGGCAAGACCACGACCCTGCGCATGATCGCGGGCTTTGAAAGCCCGGACGAGGGCGAAATTTACCTCGGCGAGGAGCCGATAAACGAGCTCACCCCGAATAAGCGCGACACGGCGATGGTGTTCCAGAGCTACGCGCTGCTGCCGCACTACAATGTGTTTGATAATGTCGCCTACGGTCTCAAGCTGCGCAAGGTGCCGAAGGAGGAGATAAAGGAGCGCGTCATGAAGATCCTTGACCTCGTCGAGCTGACGGGGATGGAGGGACGCATGACCAACCAGCTCTCCGGCGGCCAGCAGCAGCGCGTCGCACTTGCCCGCGCGCTGGTCATCGAGCCGTCCGTCCTGCTGTTTGATGAGCCGCTCTCGAACCTTGACGCGAAGCTGCGCGTTTCGATGCGCACGGAGATCCGCCGCATCCAGCAGGAGGTCGGCATCACGGCAATCTATGTCACGCACGACCAGAGCGAGGCAATGGCGCTGTCGGATCAGATCATCATCATGAACAAGGGCGTTGTTGCTCAGGTCGGCACCCCGCAGGAGATATACTACCACCCGAACAGTGAGTTCGTCGCGGACTTCATCGGCGAGGCAAACTTCCTGCGCGGCACGCTTACGAGCAATGACGGCGCGCAGGCGGTCATGAACATCGAGGGCACAGAGCTTCGCGTCGCGGTAGCTGACGGGCTCGAAGCAGGCAAGGACTACACACTTGTTCTGCGCCCCGAGGCGGCGACTCTTGCCGACGAGGGCGGCCTGCCCTGCAAGGTCGTGCTCAGCTGCTTCATGGGCTCATACCAGAACTACCATGTCATGGTAGGAAACACCCTTGTGAAGCTCACCGAGAATAACCCCAAGAACAAGCGCATCTATACCGTCGGCGAGGAGTGCTGCCTGCGCTTCGCCCCGGACGCGGTGCATATACTGTAAGAAACCGACAAAAGAATTTTTGGATCACACCGGGAACAAGCTTCCCGGTGTGATTTTTGTTGTAAATCCTGTCACAAATATGATAAAATCAGAATATGAAAATTTCTTAATGGAGGGCGGGAGCGTGAAAAAAAGAATAGCCGCGGCGGCGCTTGCCCTTGCGCTGCTGCTTTCCGGATGCGCAGGCGACGCCGCGCAGGATCAGAGCGGCTTTGCTCCGTCGGAGGATAAGCGCCTTGTGATATACACCTCGCACAGGGCGGAGGTATATGAGCCGATAGTCAAAGAGTTCGAGCAGCGCACTGGTGTATGGATCGAGGTCAGGACCGGGGACACCGCGGTCCTGCTCGACGCGATAGCCGCGGGCGATACGGACTGCGACCTTATGCTTGGCGGCGGGGCCGACAGCATCAGCGCCTACGCTGAATGCTTCAGCCCATATACCAGCGTTTATAATGACAGGATACTTCCCGAGTACCGCAGCGAGGACGGTAGCTATACGCCGTTTTCTATGCTGCCGGTTGTGCTTATATATAACACCAAGCTTGTGCGCCGCAACATGCCTTCGGGCTGGGGCAGCCTGCTTGACGAGGCGTGGCGCGGCAGGATCGCCTTTGCCGATCCAAACGTCTTGGGGTCGAGCTATACGGCGATGTGCACGATGCTTCAGGCGCTCGGCGGCGGGGATGAGCTGCTGTCGAAGTTCAGGCAGAATTTGGAAGGGAAAATTCTCCCAAGCTCGGGGGACGTTGTGAGCACCGTGGCTGAGGGCAAATGTTATATCGGCGTGACGGTGGAGGACATAGCCCTCAGCGGCATTGCCGAGGGCTACAACATCGCGATAGTCTATCCGGAGGAGGGGACGAGCGCGGTGCCCGACGGCGCGGCGATCGTTGATAACTGTGCCCACCGCGAAAACGCCGAGGCATTCATCGACTTCCTGCTATCCCCGGACATGCAGCGTCTGCTGCCGGAGCTTATGCACCGCCGCAGCGTCTGCACCGACGCGGCTATTACAAAGGCCGACGGCAGTGCGATCACGCTTATTGACTATGACCTTGCCGCGGCGAGCGCCGGGCGGGCGGAGATACTGCGCCTCTGGAACGGAGGTGCGGCGGGATGAAAGGCTGGATAAAGAGCTCCTTCCGGAACCGAATATTTGTGACCGTCCTGCTCGTTACCCTGCTGCCGATGCTGCTGTGCGATATCTTCATCATGCAGATATCCATGAGCCAGAGCCGCCGCCAGCTGCGCGAGCAGGCGCTTGAGGAGCTCGGCGGAATAGAGCGGCAGTTTGACGGATTATATGCCGATGTCGATTCCGTGACCGCGGAGCTTGCCGACAGCATCGTCGTGCGCAGTGCGCTGCGGCGCGGCGGCAGTGACTCAAAGCTGCTGTATCAGGTCCTGTACCTCGCGACGAGCGGGCTGCGCGGCTCCGTGGACTTTGACGTGTACGACAGCGACGGCAGCCGCCGATATACGAGCGCGGTCAGCCTGACGGATGAAAAGCTCCCGCTGCACTGGGGCGCGCTGCGTCTTGCGGAGGAGAGCGAGGCTCTGAGCTGTCAGGCAGACGAGGGAGGCGGCCTTGTTATGGCACGCGCCGTGCGCACGCACAGCGGGACGGTGCTGGGCTACATACTCGCGCATGTGTCGCAGGAGAGCTTCAACGCGATACTTGGCAATGAATTTGTCCGCGAGAACGATGTGCTCCTGCTCGACGGGACTTGGCGGCAGGTATATTCCTCGGATAGCATCGGTTCTTCGGCGAAGGTAGACGCGCTGCGCGGTCAGCTCCTTGAGACAGGCGCGCTGATCGGGGCGGGGGAGTATAACTTCTATCTGCGCGCCCTGCCAGACACGGGATTCACCCTAGTTCTCCAGCAGCCGAAGGTCTATACCTCGCAGGTGACGGACACGATATACCGGACCTGCTTCATGATGGGGCTTTTATGCCTTGTGCTCAGCCTGCTGTGCGCATGGCTCATAAGCCGCTATCTCTCAAAGCCGGTGAACGAGCTTGACAGCGCGATGGGCAGGGTCGAAAAGGGCGAATACGACACCGAGCTTGTCAGCGACCGCAGCGACGAGATGGGCAGGCTTACGGCAAGCTTCAACCGTATGACACGTGAGTACCGCCAGAACCTTGAGCATTCGGTGCAGCGCGAGCGCGAGATAAACGAATTGCAGCTTTCGATGATGCAGGCGCAGCTCAACCCGCATTTTCTGTATAACACGCTCGACAGCGTGAAGTGGCTCGGCGTGACGAACCATGTACCGCAGGTCGCCTCGATGGCGACGAACCTTGCCGCGCTCCTGCGCGCGGGGATATCCGGGGATAAGTTCATCACGCTTGAGGAGGAGCTTGAACTGCTGGAAAAGTACCTCGATATCCAGTCGCTGCGCTTTGAGGACCGCTTTGCGTGGGAGACGGATGTGGACGAGCGCTTCCAGCACTGCATCGTGCCGAAGCTGATAACCCAGCCGCTTGTGGAAAACGCGAT
>CAKTPC010000055.1 GCA_934590505.1 uncultured Oscillospiraceae bacterium | reverse complement strand
TTACCCTCAGAGCCTGTGACCACGACCTCTTTATCTATGCGGATGACGCGGCCGTCCATATCCGGGGTGATGTCCGCGGAATAGGAAAAGCAGAAGCCGATGCTCTCCACCATGTCCATCAGCGGCTCTATCCTGTCAGCGACGAAGGAAATAAATCCCTCCCACGTGCAGGGCTCGCCGATGCCGGGCATTCTGCACTTGTTCAGTTCAGACACATGACAGCCGTCCTCCCCAAAGCGCACGAGCGCTGAGCGAAAATTTGTACCGCCGGCGTCGATGACCGCAACGCTGCGGCCAAGCGGGAGCTGGGCGTCGTTACTCAGATATGTAGGGATCATGGGCATATCGCTCTTCTCCCCAGCAAGGCCGCGGCGCATGTCCTCAAACATCAGCGCGGCTTCACGCTTGGGGTCGACGAGTTCCGGCTCCATTCCGTGCGCCTCCAGAAAATCCTGCACTCTGTCGTAGTCCATCATTGTTCCGTCCCCTTCATATAAATCATATAAACAGACCGGCGATATGAAATTCATACGCCGGTCCGGGTGAAATTAGATTTTGCGTTTTATTCCTCTGCCTTTACATCGCCCTTGACGGCTTCGACAAGACCGCTGGCAAGACCTGCCACGCCCTGTATTTCGCTGGGGATAATGATCTTCGTGGCCTTGCCGTTTGCCGCCGCGCTGAAGGCTTCCATCGCCTTGATCTTGATGACGGCTTCGGAGGGAGCGGCCTCGTTGATGAGCCTGATGCCCTCGGCGGTGGCCTTCTGGACCTTGAGGATAGCCTCGGCTTCGCCCTCGGCCTCAAGGATCTGCTGCTGCTTCTTCGCGTCGGCGCGGAGAATGGCGGATTCCTTCTCGCCCTCGGCCTCGAGGATCGCGGCACGCTTTTCGCCCTCGGCGCGGAGAATGGCTTCACGGCGTTCGCGCTCGGCCTTCATCTGCTTCTCCATTGCGTTCTGAATCTCCTTGGGAGGCAGGATGTTCTTGAGCTCGACGCGGTTGACCTTGATGCCCCAAGGATCGGTGGCTTCGTCAAGGATCGTGCGCATCTTGGTGTTGATGATATCGCGGCTGGTGAGGCACTGGTCAAGCTCAAGATCGCCGATAATATTTCTAAGCGTGGTGGCCGAGAGATTCTCGATGGCGACCATGGGCTGCTCAATGCCGTAGGTGTAGAGCTTGGGGTCAGTGATCTGGAAATAGACGACGGTGTCTATCTGCATGGTGACGTTATCCTTGGTGATAACGGGCTGGGGCGGGAAGTCCGCGACCTGCTCTTTGAGCGTGACCACCTTGGCGACCTTCTCGACAAAGGGGATCTTGAAGTGCAGGCCGACGTTCCACGTCGTCTTATACGCACCGAGGAACTCGATGACATATGCCTTCGCCTGCTGCACGATACGGATGCAGCGGACAAGGATAAGGATAAAGACGAGCAGCAGAATCGCAACGGAAATGATCTCGGGCATGATTTCTCCTCCTGAAATTAATAATAAAAAATTTTTACTTTACTATGAGCTTGACGCCCTCTATTTTCACAACGGTCATGACCTTGCCGGTCTCGGCTTTGCCGTCCGGCTCCTCGGTGCGGGCGGTCCACACCTTGCCGCCGACGGTCACGGTGCCGGTGCCGA
The DNA here is from genome assembly GCA_934590505.1 of uncultured Oscillospiraceae bacterium. Classification (GTDB taxonomy): domain Bacteria; phylum Bacillota; class Clostridia; order Oscillospirales; family Oscillospiraceae; genus Limivicinus. The sequence continues at coordinate 11,208 of CAKTPC010000055.1, read as the reverse complement.
GGACATTGTCGATCTCCTCGGTGACAACGCACTCCTTGCCGATGAGCATATCTGCGTTCGTCGGCGTGGCGCGGGAGTTGACGTATTTCTTCGCAAACGGCCTTGTCAGGCACAGCGTCAGGATCGACACCGCGAAGAACCAAAGCACCTGGAGCCAGAGCGGCGCGCCAAGGATCGCAGAGATCATGGCGGCAAACGCGCCTATCGCGAACCATATCGACACAAGCCCCGGTACGATGCCTTCGATTATCAGCAGAACGATCATCGCGACCAGCCACACGGCCGTCATACTAAACCCGCCGGGATAAAACAGCATACAGCGTCTCCGATCCGCCGCCTAGGCCTACGCACCCGGCGGCTGCATTTGTTGCTTATATTATATATTGTCCGCAAATTTTACGCAAGAGCCATTATCAGGCATATGTTAAATTTTGTGTAAACAGCCCACCCACTCTTTACTTTTCCCCTTTTATGATGTAAAGTATAAATCAGATAAAGCGTGAAACTGCATGGTTTGACCGGGGAGGTAAAAATGAATAATACTCGGAAAAAAGAACGCAACGAGGATCTGTATAAGGCGATACTGTCCCTGAGGACGCTCGATGAGTGCATGCGCTTCTTTGACGATTTGTGCACCGCACCGGAGCTCATCGCGATGGAGCAGCGATTCCGGGTCGCGGATTGCCTGAATAACGGCATGATCTATAACGATATCCTAGCCGAGACTGGTGCTTCAAGCGCGACCATCAGCCGCGTCAACCGCTCCCTCCAGTACGGTGCCGGCGGCTATGAGCTTGCCTTTGAGCGCCTGAAGGAGAGCGAAAAGTGAGCTGCTACAGCGGCCTTGCCCCGTGGTACGATAAGCTGACCGGGGACGTTCCCTACGGGAGCTTTGCCGATTTTTATGAGCGGGAGTTCCGCGCCGACGGCGGGGAATTTTCGATGCTGCTCGACCTCTGCTGCGGCACGGGAACGCTCACATGGGAGCTTGCGCGGCGCGGCTATGAGATGATCGCGGTGGATCAATCCCCGGATATGCTGATGGAGGCACAGTCCAAGGCCGTGCCCGGCGTTACGCCGCCGCTGTTTATCTGTCAGGAGGCCGGGGAGCTGGATCTTTACGGCACGGTGGACGCGGCGGTCTGCTCGCTCGACGGGATGAATTATATCCCCGCGGAGGAGCTGCCGGAGCTTTTCCGCCGGCTGCACCTGTTCATCCGCCCGGAGGGCATGCTGATCTTCGATATCCGCGCGCCTGAGTTTCTGCGCGCACTCGACGGGGATATCTTCGTCGATGAGAAGGAGGACGTGCTCTGCCTCTGGCGGGCTGATTTTGACGAGGAGCTTTCTGCCATTGTCTACGGCATGGATATCTTCTCGCTCGAAAGGCGCGGCCTGTGGTCGCGGGAGAGCGAGGAACACATTGAATACGCGCATACACCGGAGAAGCTGCGCGCTCTGCTTGAAGCGGCGGGCTTCGGCGATGTCGCCGTAAGGCATGACTGCCCGCAGGGCGATGCCGGGAGAATATTCATCACGGCAAAAAGAAAGTAAACGGAGATTTTTATGGATAGAATAATCAGAGCGACCGCCGGTGACGGCGCGATAAAGATGGCGGTAATAAACGCCCGTGATACTGTGGAGCGCGCACGGCAGATACACGGCTGCGCGCCGACGGCCTGTGCCGCGCTTGGGCGCACGCTGTGTGCAGCCTCGCTCATGGGGCAGGACATGAAGGAAGAAAACGCCGCGCTCACGATACGCGTGAACGGCAACGGCCCGCTGGGCGGCATTGTAGCCGTGTCCGACTGCGATGGCAATGTGCGCGGCTATGTAGGAAACCCCGCGACAGAGCTTCCGCTGCGCAGCGACGGCAAGCTCAATGTCGGCGCCGCCGTCGGACATGACGGTATGTTCACCGTCAGCCGCGACATCGGCCTGAGAGAGCCGTATATCGGCTCTGTCGAGCTTGTCAGCGGCGAGATAGCCGAGGATCTGACAGCATATCTGCTCGAGAGCGAGCAAGTGCCGTCTGCGTGTGCGCTCGGTGTGCTCGTGGATACTGACTGCACGGTCAAGGCGGCGGGCGGCTTTATCGTCCAGCTCATGCCCGGCGCGGATGAAGAGATCATCTCCAAGCTTGAGGATAACATCTTCATGATGGATCAACTGACCACCATACTCAGCGAGGACGGCGAGGAGGAGCTTTTCCGTCAGGTGCTTAAGGGCTTTGACTACCACACCGTGGGCGAGCACCCGATCGAGTACCGCTGCTATTGCAGCCGTGAGCGTGTGTTTGACGCGCTGCGTTGTGTAAGCGCGGAAGAGCTTGAGGAGATCGCGGCTGAGGGGAGGGACGTTTCCGTAAGCTGCCAGTTCTGCGATAAGGTCTATGACTTCACTCCCGACGAGCTGCGAGAGATAAACATCAAGGAAAAAACTTGAAGAAATTTGCAATAGGATATTGACAACTCGGCTTTTTTTTAGTATTATAACGTAGCTGTCACGCGGGAGCATAGCTCAGCTGGTTAGAGCACCTGCCTTACAAGCAGGGGGTCACTGGTTCGAGTCCAGTTGTTCCCACCATCCTGTTTCATATTTGCCTCGGTAGCTCAGTTGGTAGAGCAGCGGACTGAAAATCCGCGTGTCGCCAGTTCGATTCTGGCCTGAGGCACCACTCGTCTGATTTCAGACGAGTCATGCGGGCATAGCTCATCCGGTAGAGCGCCACCTTGCCAAGGTGGAGGTAGCGAGTTCGAGCCTCGTTGCCCGCTCCATTTATATCAGCCCTGTTTATGCAGGGCTGCATATGGCGCCATAGCCAAGTGGTAAGGCAGCGGACTGCAAATCCGCGACCCCCAGTTCAAGTCTGGGTGGCGCCTCCATCATTGTCAGCCAATTTTGAGGACATTGCGTCAAACGCAGTGTCCTCAAGGCTTTCCGGGCACAAAAGGCCCGGAAAATTTTTTTGTTTTTCCATTGATGACAGACCCTGTTCTCCCAGACTTGAACAGGGCCTTTTCCATATTTTAGGTAATATAGCTACTGTGTTCTCCTGCTGCGCGACCGAAATACAAACATGTACCGAAATTTTCAAAAAATAAATATCACAAAAATTCAAGCGTCGGATTGTTGGTTTTGTAGAATTAACGATCCGGCGCTTTTGCCATAGCCGGAGGTAAGTTAATGAGCAAGTAATTTGGATAGACAACAAAATATTAAATCGGTAAGGCCGGAACTTTTGAGAGATCAAAGGTTCCGGCCTTTTTGCATTCTAAGGGGGTATCGAATTGAAGAACTACGAAATCAAACAGGCGTTCAAGAATCTGCCGGACGCTGGACGTCCGGACAATGAGACGGTGGCGTGCCATGAATATAGGCAGTGTGAAGGGTGCAATTATCCAGCGCACGGTTTTATCTGCTGGCACGGCGACGGAAAATGTCTGAGAACTGAAATGAGGGAGGCGAAAATATGATAATACATGTGCCGTACACCTATTACATCTGCACTGTGAAGCTGGAAAACTTCAACCTCAGTCATGTTCCGGTCTACATCATGTCGCAGGAGCAGCTTTCCCTCTATGCCATGTATATGGGAACGCTAGGCAACCGGCCTGACCTGTTCGGAAGCTCTTCCTATGTTGGCAGGTATTACGGCAGCGAGTATCCGAAGTATGAGATCCCGCCCGAAGCATTGGAGGACGAACAGTTCGCCGCCATCATCAAGGAAGCGGAAAAGTATCTTGGGTTCCCGTATGTCTGGGGCGGCAGCTCGCCATCTACGTCTTTTGACTGTTCCGGCTTCGTTTCATACGTCTACAACAACTGCGGCCTCGGCTGGAATTTTGGCCGTCTGGGCGCAGAGGGGCTGCGGCAGACATGCGCCTATGTCTCCCCGACAAACGCGAAGCCCGGAGACCTGATCTTTTTCCAGGGAACGTATGACACCACCGGCGCGTCCCACGTTGGTATTTATGTGGGGAATAATACCATGCTGCACTGCGGCGACCCCATTCAGTACAGCAACATTACTTCATCGTACTGGCAGCAGCATTTCTATCAATTTGGCCGTTTGCCATCACCATAAGGAGAAACTATGAACCCGAAAATCAGTAAACTCAAAACGGAACGGGCGAAGAACGACGGTAAAATCGCCATGCTTCAGTCCCGCAATCGCGAGATCGACGAGGACATTATCAAGCTGGAAAATGAGGATATCGTCGGCCTTGCCCGCGCCACCGGCATGACCATGGAAGAGCTGGCACAATACCTCATGCACATCAAAAAGGGCGGTTCGCCGTTTAGCAGCACACAGAAGGAGGATATGGAAAATGCACCTGAAGAAAACTAAGAAGACCCCGCGCATGATCCGCATCATCGCGCTCATGCTCAGCCTTGTGCTGGCGTTTTTCACCATGACCGGCATGGCGTTTGCGGAAGAAGGCACGGAGGTGCCCGATGCCGCGCCGGACAGCACCCTCGAAATTGCAGAGGCAGAATTGGAGGCAGAACCTGCCCCCACAGAGGAGCCTCCAGCCGAAACTCCCGGCGCAGAGGGATCGCCGGAACCCACGCCGGAGCCGGAAGAACCCTCTATCCCACCGGAACCCACGGACGCCCCTGCGCTGGAACCAGATTATGCGCTGGACGCAGAAATTCCTTCCGGCTGGCACAATGCGCCGGTCACGATCACTGTTCGTCTGCTTGATAAAAACAATACCGGCTGGGTCAAAATTGAGGCCGCGTTTGAGGATTCGGACAGCGCTGAGCGCCTTGATGTGACGGAAAAATGGAATGAATACGGATATTTCGAGCGCACGATGCCGGACAACGGCACCGTGTTTTTCTTTGTCACCGATCCGCTGGGCATTGAGCATGAGCTGTCTCTGGATGTGTACTGCATGGACTTTGAAGCGCCGGTGCTACGTGCCGGTATCAATGGTACGCTTCTGCGAGTGGAAGCCAGCGATCCATGGCGAAGTTATCAGCTTTTACGAGAAGTGGTCAGAGAAAGCGGCTGCTGATCCTGTTTGGGCGAAAGATAACCCCATAAAAATCAGCGTCAGCAAAAGTGCCGATGCTGAACTGCGCGTGCAGTTGCAGCCGGACTTGTAACTGCGATTCAAGAACGCGGTCGTGAATCTGCTTCAGCAATATGGGGTGCCTGAATGAAAAAAGAAAACTCTTTGCAATCCTTCTGTGAGCGTCAGGACAGAATGTATCTTCTACAGGAGTGGGATCAGGAGAAAAATGCTCCGCTAACCCCTGATAGCGTACATAAAGGAAGCCATCAGAAAGTCTGGTGGCATTGTGAAAACGGGCATACATGGCGTTCAGAAATCAGGGTTCGTGCGAATGGTGCGCTGTGTCCTTACTGTACTAGGCGGATGCTCTGGGTTGAAAGCAACGATCTACTCACTTTGAATCCAGCTTTGGCCTCTGAATGGGATGCTGAGAAAAATGGTGAACTAAAACCCTCGGATGTACTGGAAGGGAGCCATAAATATGTTTGGTGGAAGTGCCAAAGCGGGCACTCTTGGCGTGCCCGCATACTCAGCCGGAGCAGAGGCGCTGGGTGCCCGGTTTGCACTGGGAAGGCCGTAATACCCGGTGAGAATGATTTAGAGACGCTCTACCCAGACATCGCCGCGCAGTGGGACACGGAACGCAACGGGAGTCTGAGACCGGATCAGGTTACTTCCTTCAGCAACAGAAAGGTCTGGTGGCAATGCACACTTGGGCATGAATGGCAGGCCATTGTTGCTGCAAGAGCTGTAGAGAACTCCGGCTGCCCATACTGCGCAGGACGGCGCGTTCTGGCCGGTTTCAACGATCTTGCAACGCTCCACCCGAAAATTGCAGCCCAGTGGGACGATACGCTGAATGGCACGTTGACCCCGGAAATGGTAACGCCGGGAAGTCACAAGCGGGTATGGTGGAAATGCGCTGAAGGGCATGTTTGGAAAACGGCCATCTACTCCCGAACCGGAAAGCAGAAATGTGGATGTCCCGTATGCGCCGGAAAAGCAACACGACAATTCAAATATGAGTAGCATTAGGCCAACCACTTACTCAGGTTTCTCCGGCTTCATTATCCACACCAACTGATACAGTTGAATATTTCAAAAGGACTCTCATTGCGGACTATATGCCCCAATCGGGAGTTCTTTTTCTGTTACATTATTAATCCAATATCTCTACATATGATAGCATCTATAAACCCATACATTCGTACAAACAAGGGCTATATTCAAATGAGAATAGCCACTGTATGGGCTAAAATATAATATGTGGAGGTGAAGTGATGACAGACAAGGAGTTTTCCCTGAGACTGGCCAAATTGAGAACGCAGAAGGGCGTTTCGGCTCGTGACATGAGCCTTTCAATGGGTCAGAATCCGGGTTATATCAACAATATTGAGACCGGGAAGTCTATGCCGTCGTTAAGCGGCTTCTTCTACATCTGCGATTATCTTAATATAACCGCAAGGGACTTCTTTGACGATGGGAATGAATATCCCGAACAGCTCAGAGCGGTTTTTCAGGATATGCAGAAACTGAGTCCTGAAACCTCGGCAGGTTTACGCATCTGAAAACCACCGAAAACATCCTCAAGGGGCTGGTCTACTGCGCTGACTGCAAGCGTCCACTGGTGCGATACAAGAATGTGAGCCACGAAAAAAAGCTGTGGTACACGTTCATCTGCCAGACGCATACCAACGACATCACGAGCTGCCCCAAGAAGAATATCCGGGAGGATGTGCTGATCCCCATGCTCCTGCAAGCCGTCCAGACGCAGATCGCACTTGCCGCTGATATGGAAGCGTTCATCCGCAGAGTGAACAGCTCCCCCAAATACAGAAAGCAGACTGCGACGCTGCAAGGCAAGCTGGATGCGGCGAGAAAGGCGCTTATGCGCTATAACGGCCTGTACGACAGTCTGTATCAGAACTATGTGGATAAGCTCATGACTGAGCAGGAGTATATGACGCTGAAACGCCGGTACAAGGCAGAAGCCGAGGAGGCAGAGAGATTGATTGAAACCCTGACTCGCCAGCAAGCGGCAGAAGCGGCGCACACACCGGGGAACCCGTTCCTTGCGGCTTTCGGCAGCTTCCGGGATGCAGATACCTTGACCAGAGAAATGGCACAGGCGCTGATCCAGCGTGTGTATGTGGACGGTGACAGCAATATTGAGATCGTGTTCCGCTACCGGGATGAGTACAAAGAACTCTGTACATATTTGGAAGGGAGGCAAGCTGACGCATGAGAACGGCAATTTATCTTCGCATATCCAGCGAGGACGCGGATTTAAGAAACGGCGAAAAGGACGAATCTGAGAGCATATCCAACCAGCGCAGCCTCCTTCGGGAATATGTGTCCAGTCACGCGGAATTGTCCAATTCCGAAATACTGGAATTTTGCGACGACGGCTGGAGCGGCACGAACTTCGAGCGACCCGCAGTGAAGGAGCTTCTGGAGCAGGTCAGGCGCGGGCAAATCAACTGCATCCTGGTCAAAGACCTTTCCCGCTTTGGCCGTGATTACCTCACCGTGGGAGACTATATTTCTCGCGTGTTCCCGTTTCTCGGTGTGCGTTTCATTTCCGTCAACGACGGTTTTGACAGCAGTAATCCGCTGGATATCGACAGCCTCGATACCTCGTTTCGGACGCTGATCTACGACCTGTACAGCCGTGACCTCTCCCGCAGAGTCAAAAGCGCAAAGAAAGCCAGAGCCGAGCGCGGGGCATTTCTCAGCCCCTATGCGCCGTATGGATATGTCAAAGACCCGGAGGACAAAAATCATCTTCTGGTAGATGCCGAAGCCGCCGACGTGATACGGCGTATCTTTCAAATGGCGGCGGATGGCGTGAAACCATGGCAGATCGCGGCGGCGCTGAACGGCGACGGCGTAATCTCCCCAAAGAACTACAAGGCCGAGGCAGGCTGCACAAGAACGCCGTGGCGCAGCATTCAGGAGGAAAACTTCTGGACGGCCAGTCTGGTCGCAAAATTCCTGCGGGACGAACGGTATATTGGCAAGGCAGTATTCGGGAAGCGAAGCCGGGATATTGTGGGCAGCACCCACACGGTCAAAATCTCCCGCAATGATTGGGTCATCGTCCCCGACAGGCACGAGGCCATTGTGCCGGAGGCGCTGTTCGAGAAAGCGCAGACTTGTATGCGGGAATACCGGGAATACGAAGCTGCATCCGGCAGCGGCAATCCGCTGAAGCGCAAGGTGATCTGCGGCGTATGCGGCCACGCCATGCAGCGGGACAGCAGAAAGAACGGCTCCTACCGCTGCGTCATGAAAAGGCTGAATACCGGCTTTGACTGCTCGGAGGAAAAAGTCCCGGAGGCCGATATTCTGGAAGCTGTCATCGACACCATACAGGTCTACGCCCAATACGCCGTCAGCATAGACCGGCTCCTGCAAACAAGGCAGGCGCAGCGGCAGCTTGACCGCAAACAGGCGCAGCGACAGTTGCAGACCCTCCAGAGCCGGAAAGCCCGGCTTGACGAGCGATTGCAAGACCTCTATGAACGGCTGGTAGAGGGAGAAATATCCCGTGAGAGCTTCGCCACGCAGAAAAAAGCCCTGACGGCGCAAGCGGAGGAAATTTCCCACACAGTCTTGGAGCTGGAGCGAAAAATAAGCGGCAGTGACGACAATGGCAATGCTGTGATCGAGCAATTCAAGAGCTATGCGGGCATTGCGGCGCTGACCAAAGAGATATCTATCGAGCTTCTGCACTCCGTTACTATCTACCCGGATGGGCGCATGGACATTCGATTGAAGCTTGTCGATGAGATCAAAGCTTTGATGGAGACCCTTCGCCGGGAATCCTATACGGCGTAAATTTATTAGTCCTTTTTGTACAGCAGCCGATGAGGGTATTACAGGCACTTCAATAGAAAAACGCGACGACTTCAAGCGCATGCTCCGCGACTGCGAGCGCGGGCTCATAGACAAGATACTTGTAAAGTCCATATCCAGATTTGCGCGTAACACCACCGAGTGTCTCGAAACGGTACGCGCACTGAAAGCTCGCGGCGTAAGCGTGTATTTTGAGAAAGAGGGCATCGACACCGGCAAGGTTTCCGGCGAGATGCTCACCGCCGTGTTCGCCTCGCTTGCACAGGCCGAGAGCGAGTCCATATCTAAGAATGTCAAGTGGGGCATAGAAAAAAGAATGCGTGATGGAACGTTCAATACCTGCTGTGCTCCGGTTGGATTTCATCTTGAAAACGGCAAATTAGCTATAGTTGAGGAAGCGCGCCATGTAATCGCCAAAATATATGAGGACTACCTTAACGGGCTGAATTCAAGAGAGATAGCCGCTGCATTGAATCGCGAAATCATGCTTGACCGCCGATGGTCAAGAGAACTTGTGGATTACATTCTTACCAATGAACGGTATGCCGGTAATGCATTGCTTCAAAAGCGCTATACGACAGCGACCCTGTCGAAAACAGCTCCTCGAAATCATGGTGAACGAGAGATGTTCTTCGTCACAGGCAGTAATCCGGCGATCATCACAGAGGAAACATTCAACCGCGCTAAGTCTCTGAGGGCACAGCGAAAAGTATCTCAAGCGGCTACAGACAGACCGTTGAGTAAGAAAGTACGCTGCATATGCGGCTCACGCTGTAGGTGCAAGTCCAACGCCAGTACTTGGAAGTGGGTATGCGTCGTCCATGATGAGGGAGGTAAATGCCCCAATAAAGCAATTCCGGAACTTGAAATATACGATGCGTTTCAACGTCTATATTTCAAGTTGAAGTCTAATCCGGATATATTATCCCAAGCGCTCCGCGGGCTTATAGAAATACGTAATCGTAGAATGCTGTGGAGCATAGATGTCATAGAAATCAACAAGAAAATATCCGATGTACTAAGTCAGAATCAGATGTTGGCCGTGCTTAAACAGCAGGGGCTCGTCGATCCTGACATTTTCATATCTAAAACCAATGAGTTGACCAAACAGCTCCGAGAGTTGAAGCTTCAAAAAGAGCGTCTGCTGAAAGCCGAGGGCAGCAATGCCGAGCAGCTTACAAGGGAGCTCGTAGCTACGATAGCCGAGAGTCCGGATTTCCTTGACGGCTTCGACGCTGAACTGTTTGGTGAGCTTATAGATCAGGTTATTATAAAAGATGATTTCCATGTCATATTCCGCCTGAGAAACGGGCTTGAACTTCAGGAGACTATAGAAAGGACATTTCGGCGATGAAAAATCGTAAGCTGCCGTTCGGATATGCTTTACACGGCGGAGAGATCGTCATAAATCAATGCGAAGCTAACGCCGTAGGTGATATATTCCGCCTGTATACTGGCGGCACGTCTCTAAGCGGGATAACCGAGATGCTCAAATCATCTGAAATAAGTTATGATGCGGGCAGACTATGGAACAAAAATATGGTATCCAGAATTCTTGGGGATAGGCGGTACGTTGAAAGTACTGTCTATCCCCAAATCATATCTGAGAGTATATTCAGTGCCGCGAGTTCCCTGCGCTCCGAAAAAGCTCCGACCACAGATAAAAGCGAAGCTCAAAGATTGATTCAAAAGCTAAGCGGTTGCAGCACGGATGCTGAAATTGAATGTCAGATCCTATCGATACTCAATAGATTGGGTAGTTGTCCGGAAACCATAACCGCTCGAACAGAAGCAACTCCTGCGGCATCTCCTGCCCTCGCGGAGCAGCTTGAATCCATCATGATGATCCAGCCAATAGACGAAAATCGAGCACAGCAGATCATATATGAAATAGCCGCAGCTCAATATGCGCAAGTGAATAATAGCCAATATGAAACCGAAAAACTTAGGAGGTTCTTCAAGCAAATGGGGTATATTTCAGAGCTTACTCCAGATATCATCCGAAAAAGTGTTTCACAAATCGAGGTACGACGCAAAGCAGTAACGCTTATTCTGAAAAACGGGCAAGCTGTGTCCAATGAGAATTTAGTATGAGCAATACAACACCGACTGTTATATTTATCCCAGCCAAGCCCGAAGTCGTGCGAGCTTCAAAGCGCCAGCTCCGTGTAGCCGCATACTGTCGAGTCTCCACCGATGACGAAGAGCAGCTCACCAGCTACGAAGCACAGAAAAATTACTACACGGATAAGATCATGACCAATAAAGAATGGACTATGGCGGGTATCTTCGCCGACGAGGGCATAACCGGCACATCCGCCCGCAA
>CAKTPC010000054.1 GCA_934590505.1 uncultured Oscillospiraceae bacterium | reverse complement strand
AAAGCCCGCAGGCAATACTTTGTGTATTGGCAAGGGCTTTGAAGCAGCATGGGCGTTTTTCTGCCCGTCAAAACCGTGTGTGTCCTTGTCAACTGATGGTACATTCTATTAAGAATAAGGAAGTGGTTTTTTGAAGCTTACATCTGAACAGCAGGCCATGCTCAACGGCGAAAAGGGCGAAACCATGGCAAAGGTCGTCAAGACCCTTGTCATGTATGGTGACGCTTTCGGCGCGGAGCGTATGGTTCCCGTCACCGGCAAGTATGGACACACGGTCATATCCTTCGGCCTCAAGGCAATCAAGCCCGTCTATGAGCTGTACGATCAGCTTATAGATGCTGGCCTCACCAGCGCACAGAAGTTTACCGCGGACCCTAGACCCATTGATGACAATATCCCCACCTCCCTGCTGGAGGACATCGTCTTTAAGAAGATCATGTACACCCATCAGGCAAGCTATGAGGAACAGCTCAAGAAGCTTGGCATCAAGGGTGAGGATGATTACACCTGCACCTGCTACATGGACGAGGTCGGCAACAAGCCCGCAAAGGGCGAAGTGCTCTCCTGGGCGGAATCCTCCGCTGTCGTTTACGCAAACTCCGTTCTCGGCGCGCGCTGCAACCGCAACTCCGGCATCATCGAGCTTATGGGCTCCGTCGCTGGCTTTGTACCGGAGTTCGGTCTGCTGACCGACGAGGGACGCAAGGCAACATGGATCATTGAGATCAAATGCGAGAAGAAGCCCGAGGCGCAGCTTCTCGGCTCTGCCATCGGCATGAAGGTCATGGAAGAGGTTCCATACATAAAGGGACTTGACAAGTGGCTCGGCACTGAGATTACCGACGGAGTGTGTACTTACCTCAAGGACTTCGGCGCGGCGACCGCGTCAAACGGCTCTGTCGGCCTGTACCATATCGAGAACCTCACTCCCGAAGCCAAGGAGCAGGGTGAAGCGCTCATCAAGGATGGCGCACAGGTCTACGTCATTGACGATGCTGAGCTTGAGCGCGTTAAGGCAGGCTATCCCATTATCTGGAAAAACAAGGATGCAAAGCCCGAGCTGTGCTTCATCGGCTGCCCGCACATGAGCGTGCAGCAGCTCAAGGACTGGACGGACGCGATAGAAGAAAAGCTGCGCGCAAACAGTCTGAGCAAGGTCACGGTCCCCACCGTGTTCACTGCGGCTCCCGCTGTCATCAAGGCTCTCAAAGGTACGGTGTATCTCGATAAGCTCGCCACTTACGGTGTCGTCGTCAGCTATATCTGCCCGCTGATGTATATGAACAATCCGCTCTGCAAGAAGAAGGCCGTCATCACCTGCTCCAACAAGCTGCGCACCTACACCAGCGCAAGGTATTACACCGAGACCGAAATTCTTGACATCATCACCGGCAAGGAGGGCAAATAATGAAGCAGTTTAAAGGACGCGTTATAGTCCCCGGCACCTGCACCGCGGAAGCGCTCGTCAGCCACGGCGGCTTCAATACTCTTGCAAGCTACCAGATGGCGCTGATGTTCGGTGATAAGAAGGTAAAGTGCGGCGACCAGAATAACCCCGATATCTATAAGCAGCCCATGATCGGCAAGGCGCTGTGCCTGCCGCAGACCATCGGATCCACCACCGGCGGCATGGTCCTCTATACCGCCTGCTCCGTCGGCAAGCAGCCGGCCTGCATGCTCTTCAGCATGCCGATCGACTCTCTTGCCGCCTCCGGTGCTATCCTCGGAGATGTCTGGACGGACGCAAAGATGCCCGTTGTTGACATGCTCGGTGAGGAATTTCTTGACTATGTCAAGACCGGCATGACCGTTACCGTAGGCAACGACGGAGTTGTCACTGTTGAATAAGAGCTTTGATCCCATAACAAAACCGGCGATCCGCATTCTGCGGATCGCCGGTTTTGTTATTTAAGGATGGTTGATTACTTCTTGGGGATGAGCACTTCGGTCCCGCCCATGTAGGGACGCAGGACTTCGGGAATAGTCACGCTGCCGTCGGCCTGAAGGTGATTTTCAAGGAAGGCGATGAGCATGCGCGGCGGTGCGACGACGGTGTTGTTGAGGGTATGCGGCAGATACATCTTGCCGTCCTCGCCCTTGACACGCATCTTGAGGCGGCGAGCCTGAGCGTCACCGAGATTGGAGCAGGAGCAGACCTCAAAGTACTTCTTCTGTCTTGGGGACCACGCTTCAATATCGCAGGACTTGACCTTGAGGTCAGCCAGATCGCCGGAGCAGCATTCGAGCTGACGCACGGGTATTTCCATGCTGCGGAACAGCTCCACGGAGAAGCGCCACATCTTCTCGTACCATGCCATGGAATCCTCAGGCTTGCAGACGACGACCATTTCCTGCTTTTCAAACTGGTGGATACGGTAAACGCCGCGCTCTTCGATGCCGTGCGCGCCCTTTTCCTTTCTGAAGCAGGGGCTGTAGCTGGTGAGCGTCTGGGGCAGCTTGTCCTCGGGGATGATCTGGTCGATGAACTTGCCTATCATGGAGTGCTCGCTGGTGCCGATGAGGTAGAGATCCTCGCCCTCTATCTTATACATCATTGCGTCCATTTCGGTCTGACTCATAACGCCTTCAACGACGTTGCCGTGAATCATGAACGGCGGGATGCAATATGTGAAGCCCTTGTTTATCATGAAGTCGCGCGCATAGGCAAGAACTGCGGAATGCAGACGGGCAATGTCGCCCATGAGGTAATAGAAGCCGTTGCCGGAGACACGGCCGGCAGCATCCATATCGATGCCGTTGAAGCTCTCCATTATCTCGGTGTGATAAGGAATATCAAAATCGGGAACGACGGGTTCACCGAAGCGCTGGACTTCAACGTTTGCGCTGTCATCCGGGCCGATGGGGACAGACGGATCGATGATATTCGGAATAGTCAGCATGATCTCGTGGATGCGCTTTGCATAGTCCTCCTCGAGACTCTCAAGCTCGGTGAGACGGTCAGCCTGAGCTTTGACCTGAGCCTTGACCTTTTCAGCCTCCTCAAGCTTTGAGGGGTCCTTCTTTGCCTGACCCATGAGCATGCCGATCTGCTTGGAGAGAGAATTGCGGCTTGCTCGCAGGTCGCTTGCCTCGGTTATGGCCGCGCGGTTCTTCGCATCGAGGTCGAGAAGCTCATCCACAAGGGGGAGTTTTGCATCCTGAAACTTCTTCTTGATGTTCTCTTTTACTGCGTCGGGGTTTTCTCTTATAAACTTAATGTCGAGCATTTTTATTATCTCCCAATAATTTATTTCAAATTTTTCAGCTTTTCAATGAGCGCTTCCCTGTCGTCCGCGCCGTAAAACTCAAGCTCTATCCTGCCGGTCTTTTTGCCGTCTATGAGCTTGACCTTCCTTCCAAGACAGCGGCTGAGCTGATCGGCGACCTCCGCACTGTAATCCACGGTGATCTCCTTGCTCTCAGGCTCTTCTTCAATCTCAGGCTCCTTCATGAGCTTTGCGGCAAGCTGCTCTGCCTTGCGCACGGAGAGGTTTTTCTTGATTATTTCCTCTGCCGCGGCAAGCTGCTTTGCCTCGCTGCTTATCGGGATCAGAGCCCTTGCGTGCCCTGCGGAAAGGCTGCCGTTTTCAACGAGCTCCAGCACTGCCGGGGACAAGCTCAGCAGACGCATTGAGTTCGCGATAGCGGGGCGAGACCTGCCGACGCTCTTTGCCGCTTCCTCCTGAGTAAGGCCGTAATCTTCGATAAGGGACTTGTAGCCCTTGGCCTCCTCAATGGGGTTGAGGTCCTCACGCTGGAGGTTTTCGACCAGCGCAAGCTCTGCCGTCCTGCGGTCGTCCGCTTCAATGACGCGTACCGGAACTTCTGTAAGCCCCGCAAGCCTTGAAGCTCTCCATCGGCGCTCACCGGCGATTATCTGATAGTAGCCGCTTGGCTGCTTTCTGACCGTTATTGGCTGAATCAGACCATACTGAGCTATTGAATCTGCAAGCTCCTGAAGCGCGTCCTCGTCGAAATATTTTCTCGGCTGTTCTGATCGCGGTTCGACCTTGGATATCGGAAGAGTGAGAAGCTCTGCTTCCTCATCGTCAAAGGCTGCGCTGCCGAAGAGAGCGTCAAGCCCCGTTCCGAGACCTTTCTTTTCTCTTGCTGCCATCTCTGCCCTCACTTACTGCTTCTGGCAAGAAACTCAACTGCCAGCGCCATGTATGCTTTGCTGCCGCGATTGACGCGGTCATATATCACGCCGGGCTGACCGTGGCTCGGAGCCTCGGAAAGACGGACGCTTCTCGGAATGACCGTGTCATATACCTTTTTGCCTAGATATTTGCGCAGCTCGTTTTCAACCTGCACGGTGAGATTTGCGCGGGAATCGTACATTGTGAGAACGATACCCTCAACGTCGAGACGGCGGTTGAGGTGCTTTGAGCACATCTTGATGCTTGTCATAAGGTCTGCGATACCCTCAAGCGCGTAGTATTCACACTGCATGGGAATAAGCACACTGTCTGCTGCGACAAGAGCGTTGACCGTCAGCAGCTCAAGCGAAGGAGGACAGTCAAGAAAAATATAGTCGTACTCGCTGTAAAGGGAGGCTATTGCTTCCTTGAGGACATATTCCCTGCGGTCCTTATTTATGAGCTCGACCGATGAGGCGGCAAGCTCTTTTGACGCAGGGATAACATCACCGTATTCCGTATGGACAACGCAGTCCGCCGCGGGTGCACCGTTTATGACCATGTCATAGGTGTTCGGCCGCTGCGATTTGGACACGCCCATACCCGAGCTTGCGTTTCCCTGAGGGTCGCAGTCCACAAGAAGAATACGCTTATCCATGAGCGACAGCGCCGCACATATATTCACGCAGGTGGTAGTCTTTCCTACCCCGCCTTTTTGATTGGCCACCGCTATTATTTTAGCCATAGCTGACCTCCTTTATTTTATGCCGTTGGTCAACAGAGATGCACACGGTTTTGACGGGCAGAAAAACGCTCATACTTCTTCAAAGCCCTTGACAATACACAAAGTATTGCCTACGGGCTTTTCATCGTCTGAACGCTTTTCTGCTCCGGCAAAACTGCTTACACCCAATATTTGCAAATTTACGACACGGGCGTGTGCCCCCTGTCGACCAATGGCATTATAACAGCAATTAGTGAGCAATGCAACGTTTCACGAGAAACATTTCAATTTTTAGGACGAAACTTACAACCAGCGTTTCACGTGAAACATTGAGTAATACGCAGCGAGAATATGTTTCACGTGAAACATCCGGGCACTGTCAGCACCCGGATGTTTAAAATGTATTTGACTTAAAAGACTTAGTACGCGACGCCCCAATAGATCATATGCTTTGCAGGCTTGCCGCAGCAGGCACAGACATCATCGAGGTGCTCCTGCTTGAAGGGAATGCAGCGGGAGGACATACCGGCCTTTTCTTTCATTGCCAGCTCGCATGCAAGCTCACCGCACCACATGGTCTTGATGAAGCCGCCGTTCTTCTCCTGAAGCTCCTTCGCCTCCTCAAGAGAGTGCGCTTCATAGGTGTGCTCGTCGAGGTTCTTCTTTGCCTTCTGGTACAGGCCGTCCTGAACATCGTCAAGCAGACCGGGCAGACGATCGGTAAGCTCATCGAGCTTGACGGTGATCTTCTCGCCGTTATCGCGGCGGACTGCCATGCACACGCCGTTTTCAATATCACGCGGGCCGATCTCAATGCGGAGAGGAACGCCCTTCATCTCATACTGCGCGCACTTCCAGCCAAGGCTGTTGTCACTGGTGTCGATCTTAGCGCGGAAGCCGGCGGCCTTGATAGCCTCGTAAAGCTCAGTCGCCTTCTCTACGACACCTTCCTTGTGCTGCGCAACAGGGACGACGATGACCTGAACCGGAGCAATGCGCGGGGGCAGGACGAGACCGCTGTTGTCACCGTGAGTCATAATGATGCCGCCGATGATACGGGTGGAGAGACCCCAGGAGGTCTGCATCGGGTACTTCTGCATATTGTCCTTATCGGTGAAGGTGATGCCGAACTGCTTGGCAAAGCCGTCGCCGAAGAAGTGGCTCGTGCCGGACTGGAGAGCCTTCTTGTCGTGCATCATGCACTCAATGGTGTAGGTGTTGACTGCACCGGCAAACTTTTCCTTATCGGTCTTGTTGCCGCGGATAACAGGCATGGCCAGATAGTTCTCGCAGAGGTCGGCGTAGACCTCGAGCTGGTGCAGAGTCTCCTTGCGGGCTTCTTCCTCAGTGGCATGGAGAGTATGACCCTCCTGCCAGAGAAACTCACGGCCGCGCAGGAAGGGGCGGGTCGTTTTCTCCCAGCGGAGCACGGAGCACCACTGATTATAAAGCATGGGCAGATCGCGCCATGAATGCACAACATGGCTCCAATGATCGCAGAACAGCGTCTCCGACGTCGGGCGGATGCACAGACGCTCCGGAAGCTCCTCGCTGCCGCCGACCGTGACCCACGCGCACTCGGGGGCAAAGCCCTCGACGTGGTCCTTTTCCTTCTGAAGAAGGCTTTCGGGGATAAGCATAGGCATGGAGACGTTCTCGTGCCCGTCGCGCTTGAACATACCGTCAAGAACCTTCTGAATGTTTTCCCAAATCGCGTAACCGTAGGGGCGCAGAATGAAGCAGCCCTTCACGCCGGAGTAATCGACGAGCTCCGCCTTGGTGCACACATCGGTGAACCACTGCGCAAAGTCGACCTCCATATCGGTTATCTGTTCTACTCTTTTGTCCTTTGCCATAAGTAAACCTCACATTTCGCCAGGGCCCTTGCCCCGTCGTATTTACGAATTTCTATAAATAATGAACATTCGCAATTTTATATTTTATAGCCACCACAGCCGCTTGTCAATAGAAATGCCATAATACGGGAGTTTTTGCTTGACCTTGAGGACTGACGCAGTTATAATACTTGTGATTATGCTCCAAGACTAACGGAGGTGAAGAGTATTAACAGACAGAAGTTTCTTGCGGAGCTTGGGAGACTGCTGACCTTTATGTATGAAGAGGACAGACAGACCGCTCTTGCAATGTATAACAGAATGTTCGATGAAGCGGAGGATGAACAGGCGCTGATCCAGTACCTCGTCTCCCCAACGCGTCAGGCTGTAGTGCTCGCGCGTGCTTACAACGCCAAGGAGAGAAAGCTCCAGGTCCACTCGCAGAGCAGAGACGAATATGAGCAGGTCACGGATGAAATACCGGACTTCGTGCTGGCGATAAACAAGCTTCAGGAGGAAGCATCGTCACTTAAAATCACGACATCGCATGTGTCTGAGGACCAGATATCGCTCTTTGATGACAGCGATGCCGAGACGGCGGAAGAGACTGAGCCTGCCCCTGCCCCTGCACTGGCGGAACCGAAGAATACCGAGCCTGTCATCAAAGAGAAGAAAGCGGAGACTCCTGCTCCGGCTGAGAAAGAGCCCTCACAGGAGGATAACTCTCCCGCACCGGCGGACGAGCCTGCCGAGTGGACGGAGAGCGAAGAAAAGAACAGCTCCGTCACGCGCCTTGCTGACGCGGTCGACGCCTTCCTTGCGGACTTCACCATCAGCAATGACGAGCTTATCCAGAAGGCCAAGCCCGCCGCCGATGAAAAGCCTGCAGAAACCGAAAAGATCGGCTCGGAGGTAAAACAGGAGACACTCGAGGAAAAGACCGAGGGATCCGTATTCGAGATGCCCGCAGATTCCGACACAGAGTCTCCCTTTGAGCTGCCCACTGAAACAGAGCCTGTTCAGAATGAGACGGAACTTCCCGAAATCAAACCGGAAAAGCCCGCGAAAGCTGCGGCAGCGGCGGAAATCACGGAGGCCGAAGAGGTCACGGAGAGCGAGGAGACCATCCGTAAACCGATCGTTCCCCTGCTGATCCTCTATATTATAATTGCGATACCCATAGGGCTGATCGGCATTCTGCTGCTGCTCATGCTGTCGCTCATGTCCCTGTCGCTTGCGGTGACTATAGGCTTCTTCGGAATATACGGCTTCGCCGCGACGTTCACCGGATTTGTGGTACTTGCGGATATCCTCGTCGTCGCGGGCGGCTCGCTGATACTGCTGGCGCTGGCGCTGCTGTTCTTGTGGCTGTTCGTCTGGCTTATCGGCGGAGCTATAGTCGGCCTTATTCGCGGGCTGTGCGCACTCGGCGGGAGCTGGTGCTATAAGGAGGTGGCGGTTCAGTGAAAAAAGGATGGAAGATCATAATGGCGATATTTCTGATAGTTGTCGTCATCGGTATAGTCGGCGTCGGCGTCGGCATGCTGACGGGCGCAGAATACACGCGCATCTATTCCGTGCTTGACGATCAGTATCATATCGATATGTGGATCAATTATTTCGCTGAGGTCGCCGCGGCGGTCCAGGCAGCGTAAAAGAATATGTGAGTATCCCCCCGGCTCGATTCTTTGAGCCGGGGGATACTTTATGTATGTACATGCATCAAAAAAGGAACTGCACGGGGCAGTTCCTTTTTCTGTATCAAGCTTTAATTACAGCTGCTTCTGAGCGTTGATCTTAACGCCGGGACCCATGGTGGAAGCGGTCACGCAGGATCTGATGTACTGACCCTTTGCGGAAGCGGGCTTTGCCTTGATGATGGCGCCGATGAGAGCGACATAGTTCTCATAGAGCTTGTCCGCACCGAAGCTGACCTTGCCGATGGGGCAGTGGATGATGTTGGTCTTGTCCAGACGGTACTCGACCTTACCGGCTTTGGCTTCGCCGATAGCCTGCTTGATGTTGGGGGTGACGGTGCCGGCCTTGGGAGAAGGCATCAAGCCCTTAGGTCCAAGAATCTTACCGAGACGGCCAACGGTACCCATCATGTCGGGGCTGGCGATAACGGTATCGAACTCAAACCAGTTTTCCTTCTGGATCTTCTCAACGAGATCCATGCCGCCGGCGTAATCTGCGCCGGCCTCGAGGGCTTCGTCAACGCGCTCGGGCTTGCAGAAGCACAGGACGCGGACGGACTTGCCGGTGCCGTTGGGGAGAACGATAGCGCCGCGGACCTGCTGGTCAGCGTGACGGCCATCGACACCGAGCTTAACATGCAGCTCGACGGTCTCATCGAACTTTGCCTTGCTTGCGCTGATAACGAGCTTCAGCGCTTCCTGGGGATCATAGAGTGCCTGCTTATCTATGAGCTTTGAGCTCTCTTTATAATTCTTTCCTCTAAACAATTTGTTTTCCTCCTAATAATGTGGTTGAGTCGGATGGATTAATCCTCCCACGTTGAGGAGCGGAGCTGATCGCCCGCTCAGTCTCCGACGATGACGCCCATGGAGCGGCAGGTGCCGGCTATCATGCTGATGGCGGAATCGATGTCGGTGCAGTTGAGGTCGGGCATCTTCTGCTCGGCGATCTTGCGAACGTCCTCTTTGCTGATGGTGGCGACCTTGTCTCTCTGGGGAACGCCGGAAGCGGTCTCGATGCCGCATGCCTTCTTGATGAGCAGAGCGGCAGGAGGAGTCTTGGTGATGAAGGTAAAGCTGCGGTCGGAGTACACGGTGATGACGACAGGGATCATCATGCCCATATCGCCCTTGGTGCGCTCGTTGAAGTCCTTGGTGAACTGACCGATGTTAACGCCGTACTGACCCAGTGCGGGGCCTACAGGGGGAGCCGGAGTTGCCTTGCCGGCGGGAACCTGGAATCTAACGTATCCAACTACTTTCTGTGCCATTTAAAGCACCTCTTTCTTATTAATCTTTTTGTACCTCGACCTGATCGAGCTCGAGATCGACGGGAGTCTCCCTGCCGAACATCGACACGACGACACGAACTCTGTCCTTCTCAGGCTCAAGCTCGTCAACGACGCCGTAGAAACCGGCCAGAGGTCCGTCAATGACCTTGACCTGATCGCCGAGGCCATAGCCAACGACAATCTCTCTGCGCTCGACGCCCAGATCGAAAATTTCCTGCTCCGTAAGCGCGACGGCCTTGCCGTCCGACCCGACGAAGCCGGTAGCACCGCGGACGTTATGGATCAGATGCCAGCTGTCATCCGTAAGGATCATCTTGACGAGCACGTAACCGGGGAACACCTTGCGCTCGACGTTCTTCTCGCCGGAGTCGGTGATCTCGGTGACAGTCTCCATCGGGATGTTGACCTCTTTTATCAGATCCGTCATCTTGCGGTTTTCCGCTGCCTTCATTACAGCGGCAGCAACTGCGTTTTCATAACCGGAATAGGTATGAACAACGTACCATTTTGCTTCTTCAGCCATGCCTGTTAACCTACCAGCCTGAGCAGCGCCTGAACCAGCATGGTAGCCAGTTTATCAAAGGCCCCGATCGCGATCGCAGAAGCCAGCATCATGCCGACGGAGATGAAAACATTGTTTCTGAGTGTCTTAGGAGTCGGCCATACGACCTTCTTAAGCTCGCTCTTCATCTCACGGAACCACTTGCCGATCCTCTTAAAGAAACCGGGCTTGGTATCGTCCTTCTTAACGGCGGTGACAGGTTTGGCGGGAGCTGTGCTAACCTTCTTTTCTTCAGCCATTTTCACGCGTCCTTTCAGAAGTTACTTGCTTTCAACATGCTTGGTGTGCTTTCTGCAGAAGGGGCAATACTTGCTGCGCTCCAAACGGTCTGAAGTGTTCTTCTTATTCTTGACCGTGTTGTAGTTCCTCTGCTTGCATTCTTCGCATCTGAGTGTGATTTTTACTCTTGCGCCTGCAGCCATTCTTTCGGCACCTCCTATTTTATTTACCCGCCGTAAAAGGAGACGGGCATTGCCTCCCTGTATTGGATGAGCAGCTCTGACAGCGCGCAAAAATGCGCACAAAAATAGACCTCTCATCCGACAGGTAATACATAATATAACATAGAACGTCCATGCGGTCAATAACTTTTTTACGTAAACTAAAGGAAAATAAACGCTTTTTTCCTTGCCGCGGGAGCAGATCGGTGTTATAGTCATGGTAATATTCATCAGATAAACGCAAAGGATATGGTAAGTATGGATTATAAGGAAGCGCTTGAATATATAAATAAGACAGAATGGTTCGGCTCAAGGCCGGGGCTCGAACGCATCACGGAGCTTTTGGAGAAGCTCGGGAACCCGCAGAACGGGATGAAGTTCATCCACATCGCCGGGACAAACGGCAAGGGCAGCTGCGCTGCGATGACGGCGTCGGTACTCAAGGCGGCGGGCTACAAGACCGGGCTTTTCACCTCGCCCTATCTCTGCCGCTTTAATGAGCGCATGCAGATAAACGGCAAGCAGATAGACGACGATGTGCTCGCGGCGGATGTGTCGCTCGTGAAGATCGCGGCCGACGCGATGGCAGATCACCCGACGGAGTTTGAGCTTATGACCGCCGCGGCGTTGGTCTGGTTCAAGGAGCAGAACTGCGATATCGTTGTGCTCGAGGTCGGGCTCGGCGGGCGGCTCGACGCGACAAACGTTATTGACGCGCCCGAGGCCTGCGTTATCATGAACATCGGCCTTGACCACACGGCTGTCCTCGGAGATACGGTCGAGCAGATCGCCGAGGAGAAGGCCGGGATCATAAAGCCCGGCGCGGACTGCGTGCTGTACCAGCAGTCGCAGAGCGTGACGGAGATCGTGCGTGAGCGCTGCGACGAGCTCGGTGCGACGCTGCACGTCGCAGACTTTTCGGAGCTGCACAGCGAGTTTGACAGCCTTTTCGGCCAGAGCTTCACCTACCGCGGCGAGGTCTACGCGCTGCCGCTGCTGGGAGCAAATCAGCTGCGCAACGCCGCCGTTGTGCTGGAGCTTGTCGAGGTGCTGCGCCGCCGCGGCTGGGCGCTCGATCAGAGCGATGTGGAGCACGGACTGTACGCAGTAAGCTGGCCGGGGCGCTTCGAGCTTGTGAATGACGAGCCGTGCTTCATCGTTGACGGCGGGCACAATCCGCAGTGTGCGCAGACTGTCGCGGAGAATCTGAGGGGCTACTTCCCGGATTCGCGCCGTGTACTGCTCGTGGGTGTGCTGAAGGATAAGGACTATGCAGGCATTTTTGATGCGCTCGACCCCGTGGCGGACGAATACGTCTGCATCGCGCCGGATTCTGCACGCGCTCTCCCGGCGGAGGAACTGGGGAAATTTCTGGAAAAATACGGCAAGGACGTCACCGTCTGCGAGAGCATAAAAGACGGAGTGAGTACGGCGCTGGACATCGCCGGGGACGATCCGGATACTATGATCTGTGCGGTCGGCTCGCTCTATTCCGTGGGCGAGATACGCGCCTGCTTTGAGAAATACTGAGGTGGAAAAATGCGGATAATGGCGATAGATTACGGCGACCAGCGAATTGGACTTGCGGTGTCCGATCTGCTGGGGATGCTCTGCGGCGAGGCGTGGACAATGAACGAATGGGACATGGAGCGCGCGTCAAAGCGCATCGCCGAGGAAGCGGCGGCGCGCGAGGTCGGCACGCTCGTGCTCGGGCTGCCGAAGAACATGGACGGCAGCGAGGGCGTGCGCGCGGAGAAGAGCCGCGCGTTCAAGGCTATGCTTGAACGCGACAGCGGTCTGCCGGTCGTGCTCTGGGATGAGCGGCGCAGCAGCATCGAGGCACACGCGATACTACACGCGGCGGGCAAAAAGGAAAAGCAGCACCGCAAAACCGTTGACGCCGTCGCGGCAAGCCTGATATTGGAAGGATATCTGGGGAGCCTGAAGTAGAAACTAATTTATAAAAAATTGATGATAAAAAAGCACTAAAGAAGAATATAAAGGTATTTTTGACAGCAAGCTCCGCCTTTAATTTCTCCCTCCCGGCACATAATTATCTTGCGAGATATTATCAGCCGGGAGGGAAATTTTTATGAAAAAGGCGATAGTGACCGGCCTGTGGTCGCTGCTGCTTGCGACGGTGCTTACGGTTCCGGCCTTTGCACAGGAGCTTGT
>CAKTPC010000053.1 GCA_934590505.1 uncultured Oscillospiraceae bacterium | reverse complement strand
TCCTGCTGTGACGCGCGCCAGCGGTATTTTGTTTGACTTGACCGTACAAGGCATATATAATAGAAGAAGGTGAAAGGGCATTTGTCTCGAATGTTAAAGCTGAAACCGCCGATCCGCAAACCCGTGATCGTGCTTCTGCTGGCGCTGCTCCCATCGTTTTTTCTGCTGACGTTCAAAGGGAAGATGACTGACACTTCGGCGCGAGCAGGGAGCGTGACGTTGGTCATTGACCCGGGGCACGGTGGGATAGACGGCGGCGCGCAGGGGGCTGACGGCTCAAGAGAGAGCGATATTAACCTTGCGATAGCGCTGAAGCTGCGCGCGCTTGCGGAGTTCTACGGGCAGGATAATATAATGACCCGTCAGGACGACAGCACCAAGTCCGATACTCCGAACTACAGTGAGCACCGCGACCTTGAGTGCAGGACGGAGATCGTAAACGAAGCGCCGAACCCGGTGCTGATAAGCATCCACCAGAACTGTTTCCCGACGGGTGCGCCGAGCGGGCCGCAGGTCATGTACGCGGCGACGCAGGACAGCGAGGAGCTCGGCAAGCTCATGCACGGGAACCTGATACGCAGCCTTGCTCCGGAAAACAGGCGAGTCGCAGAGCCCGCGTCCAAGGGGCTATATATACTTTCGCACGTAAGCTGCCCGGCGGTGCTGGTCGAATGCGGGTTCATGTCGAATTTCTCAGATATGGAGAATCTTAAAACCTCTGGCTACCAGACCTCGGTTGCCGCAGTGCTGATGGGCAGCTATCTGCAATACAGAACAGGCATACAAAGTACATAAGACTGGAGAAATCCTATGGCGAACAAGAGAAAAACAGTTTATTGCTGCTCAGAATGCGGCAATGAAACTTCAAACTGGGCGGGCAGGTGTCCCGCGTGCGGGGCATGGAACACGCTTCGGGAAGTGACTATCGAGACCGGCAGCGGCAAAAAGAGCGCCGTAAATGCGCGCGCTGCTGCCGGCAAGGCAAAGCCGCTGTCGGAGCTTGACACCTCAGAGGAGATAAGGTTTGCAACCGGAATATCGGAATTTGATCGCGTGCTGGGCGGCGGAGCCGTCGCGGGCTCGCTCGCGCTTGTCGGCGGCGCACCGGGAATCGGCAAATCGACGCTGTTGCTGCAAATGTGCGCTTCGGCAGGGAACGGCAGAAAGATACTTTACGTCACCGGTGAAGAAAGCCAGCGTCAGCTCAAGCTGCGCGCGATGCGTCTCGGGGTCGACGGGGAGAACATCTATGTCCTTGCCGAGACAGATATCGACAGCATTATCGCTGCGATAAACGAATTGAAGCCGGACATTGCAATCATCGACTCCGTGCAGACCGTGAGCGATTCCAGCGTAGCCTCAGCGCCGGGCAGCATTACGCAGGTTCGTGAATGCACAATGCGCATCATGCGCGTCACCAAGGAAAAGGGACTCACCGTTTTCGTCGTCGGGCATATAAATAAAGAGGGGAGCATAGCGGGCCCCAAGGTGCTGGAGCATATGGTCGACTGCGTTCTGTATTTTGAGGGTGAGCGCAGCACAAGCTTCCGCATCCTGCGCGCAGCGAAAAACCGTTTCGGCTCGACAAACGAGATAGGCGTATTTGAAATGGCGGACAGGGGACTGCACTGCGTGGAAAACCCGTCCGAAATGCTGCTCAGCGGCAGGCCGGATAACTGTCCGGGAACCTGCGTCGCGTGCGTCATTGAGGGCACACGGCCGATACTTGCCGAGGTCCAGGCACTTGTTGCGCCGACAAACTATAACGCGGCGCGCCGCAGCAACGGCATTGATTATAACCGTGCGGCGATGCTGCTTGCAGTGCTCGAAAAGCGCAGCGGCCTGCCGGTCGGCAGCTGCGACTCGTATATAAACGTTATTGGCGGCCTGAGCCTTGAGGAGCCAGCGGCAGATCTTGCAACGAGCCTTGCCGTTGCATCCAGCTATCTTGACAGGCCGCTGGGAGCTGACCTTGCGGCTATAGGCGAAGTCGGGCTTTCGGGAGAGATCCGCAGCGTCAGCGTGTTGAATCAAAGACTGTCGGAAATACACAGGCTTGGCTTCAAGCGCTGCGTTATCCCAGCACATGTGCGCGATGAACTGGGGAATTATGACGGGCTGGAACTGATTCCGGTAAAGAGCATCAGCGAGGCGATAGCCGCCGTGCTGCCGAAGCACAAACGATGAAATTCGTTGAGATTCCGAACCTCCCGGCTTGTACCTGCACGGTAATAATAGGCGAAAAATATTGCAATATATTACAAAACGGCATCGAAGCTTTAGGGGGCAGTATAATTCCAATGCCGGATAACCCATATGTTGACGCAAGACTATCCGGCCATACCGACCTTTCGGTGCTGCATTTGGGTGGTGACAAGCTGCTGCTTGCACCTTATCTGAAAGGAAGCGAGCTTTCACATCAGTTGGTACGCAGGGGATTTGATATTGACCTTGCCGACATAGAGCAGTCCTCCCTATACCCCGGTGATGCACAGATGAACGTGTGTATCCTCGGAGATAAGGTCATATATAACCCCAAAACAGTCCCTAATGCAATAGTGAAATATTTAGCAATCAACAATAGGACAGTACATATAATCAGCAGGCAGGGATACAGCCGCTGCTCGGTGTGTATTGTGAACGACAACGCAATAATAACGGCAGACGAGGGGATATGCCGCGGCGCGGAGGCGCATGGGGTCGACGTGCTTAAAATCCGGCCGGGATACATTGATCTGCCGGGATTTGATTACGGTTTCATCGGCGGAGCGGGCTTCAAAATTTCAGACACAAAGCTGGCTTTCACCGGAAGGCTGGACAGGCATCCGGACGCGGAACGGATAATTGAGTTTGCAAGTTTACATAACGTAAATATAGTTTACATAACTAGCAAACCAGCCTTTGATATCGGAGGCGCGATACCGATAACAGAGGCAAGTAAATGAGGCTGACCTAAAAAGGTCGGCCTCATTCTTCAAATTCTTCTTTTGTTTTTCTGCCGATGGGGTTTGCCATTGCCGCTTCGTGAAGCGCGGCATTGTCCAGATGGGTGTATATCTGCGTTGTGTTCAGATTACTGTGGCCGAGTACCTCTTGGAGCGCGCGGGTGTCCACGCCGTTTTTCAGCATAAGCGTGGCGGCCGTATGGCGCAGCTTATGTGGAGAATACCTGCTGGCATCTAGCCCGGCCTGCAACAGTTTTTTATCGACCATTTTCTGTACGCCGCGAACACTTATGCGGCGGTTATCGCGGCTGATGAACAGTGCGTTTTTGTCCTCGGGCGGGAGCTTTTCACCGTTGCGAACGGCAAGATAGTCATCGATCGCTTCACGGCAGCCGTCGGCAAAGAACACAACACGCTCCTTGTTGCCCTTGCCGAGAACGCGCAGATGATCCTCGTATATATCCGTAGTGTTCAGCGAGACAAGCTCTGAGACGCGCAGGCCGCACGACAGGAACAACATCAAGATGCAGTAATCGCGGTACTCAAACGGCCCGTCGCAGGCGGCAAGCAGACGCTCACACTCCGATTCCTCAAGGTACTTCGGCAGCGACGCCTGACGTTTCGGCATGTCCAGCTCCTGACACACGTTATAATCCAGCAGATGCCGCTTAGCTGTAAGATAGCTGAAAAAGGATTTGACCGACGATGTACGGCGGCAGCGGCTGGCGGCTGAGAGCGCATTCGGTGTATCCTCAAGTTCCGGAGAGAACGATTGATAACGGTAAAGCTCCTCAATGCGTATTGACTTTATAAAGTCAATATCTATATCGGTTATGTCTATCTCATTGAACGGAAGATCGCGCGGGACAAGATGTCTCCGCCGCTTCAGATAACGAAAAAGAATTTTCAAATCAAGATAATATCCCGCGACGGTTTTGTCCGAGTGTCCCCTGACAGTCGAGTGATATTCCAGAAACTCCATAAGAATATCAGGAATGTCGTTTATCTGGTCGAGATTCATGTTATGTCTCCTGAGCTGCTTATCTAAGTTCGCTTAATTTATATTATGCGAACTTAAATATGGAATTAATAAAGACCGATACCGGTCTCTTCTCTGTTCATTTATTGTACCCCATCGCCACAGGGCTGTCAACATAAATATACAAACAAAAGCTGCCGACTGTTAATCGGCAGCTTTATTATTTTCCGCTTTTATATTTGAGCGTGGTTATAAGTGATTCGCTTGTCACACGGATCGTATTGAGGATCGTTGCAACAGCCGCAACAAAATCTATAAAGATCGCAAACCAAAGATTGCAGTACCCTACGATACTCAGGAATATCAATAAGGCCTTCACGATAAACGCAAACAGCGCGTTTTCGATCGCAATCTCACGCACACGAACCGCGACCTGTCTCGCAAACGGAATGTTGTTAATATACTCATGGTCAACGATCGCGTCAGTGTACTTGCTCTTCTTCCCTACGCGCATGTCTATGGCAGCCGGACTGTGGCATTCGATGCCGCTTGCGTAAACAAATATAACATTTGTTTTTGCCTTAGATACAATATCACTTATCAACTCGAGACGCTTGTCACCGCTGCACTGCGGGTACATCTCGTTGAAGTTCATAAGCTCTGCAAACTGCTGCCCCGCTTCCTTGCTGTCATCCGTCAGGAGGATGCATCTTGAGATGCCGACGGCCTTCATTTCCGGAACGAGGTTTTCCGTCTCATCATTGACATCGGACGAGATTACTACCTTGCCCATGACCTTGCCGGCAACGACCATATAGAAAACCTGACCGATAGCGGTATTGTCCTCCGGCAGCTGCACTCCTCTGCTGGCCAAGAAATTCTTTTCGGCAAAGACCACGTCGATGCCGTCAATAGACAGCTCCACGCCGTAGCCCGGGATATCGCGGAAGTCCTTTATGACGTCAAGGTGGTATTCCTGATCGTAAGCGGCGGCAATCGCCTTGGCAACGGGCTGCTCAGAATAATATACCGAGTGAGCGACGAAGTTCATAAAAGTGGCGGAATCAAGCACATCCGAATACATTGCAATGATGCGAGGGCATTCGTCGGCAAAGATACCGGCCTTGTCAAATATGGCAATATTGGCGTCTGCCATGCCTTCGAGGTCCTTTGCGCTGTTGAACACAACACCCTGCTGGGCGCTGTAGCACAGGCCGACAATGCCGGAGAGCGGAATGGAAACGACAATGGACATCGGCGTCGCGATCAGGATGATCATCAGCGCACGGTGAACCGATACAATATAGCTGTAATTTGTAAATATCGGCAGCGCAATGGCGTAGGCCAGCGCGAGAAATACCGCGACCTTCAGTACGGAGCCGGAGCTGCTAAGCATGACCTCATAGATACCTAGAGGCGCTGCGTTCTTATCCTCAACTGCGGCCTTGACCTTTGCGGTGACCTCTTCATCCTGATATGCCAGCAGTTCAAGCGCGGCCTTCTCAGTATGATCCTTCGCGTAATTGATGAGGAGCTGGCCGATTTGGTAAAGCAGAATGACCGCCGCACCCTCTATTGCAAAGCCGATAAAGAAAGCTATGACCGACACAATGACAACTACGACCGAGGTCGCGAGATACCTGCCGTTTTCAACATCCGAAACGGCTTCCATGACGATATCGTAGCCTGCAGCAGCGGCGGCGAGAACGAGCAGAATTATGCTGACAAAATCAGGCATGCTTATGATAAGAGAAACGGCAAAAATCACCGTGGCCAATACAAGTCTGATGACCACAGTATTCCCGCGTGCGTTGAGAGAACTAAGCGCACTGACAGCCTTTGAAGGCTCTTTTGCCGCTGTATGCCTGCTTTTGACATGTTTCTGGCTCATCTTGCCACCTCCTGTAGTTTATATGTCTGTATACAGTTAAGCCCTATCAGGCCTTTCCGTCGCAGCCGAGAACATCGACGATCTTGTGCTTGACCATTTCCTTTATAGCGTCACGGCCCGGTCCAAGGTACTGTCTGGGATCGAAGTGATCCGGATGCTCGTTGAAGTACTTGCGTATGCTTGCGGTCATTGCGAGACGCAGGTCGGAGTCAATATTGATCTTGCAGACAGCCATGCTGGCAGCCTGACGGAGCTGGTCCTCGGGAACACCGATCGCACCTGGCATGTTGCCGCCGTTCTCGTTGATGATGCGCACAAATTCCTGAGGCACAGAGGAAGATCCGTGCAGGACTATCGGGAAGCCGGGCAAACGCTTCTCAACATCCTCAAGGATGTCAAAGCGGAGCTGGGGCTTCGTGCCGGGCTTGAACTTGTATGCGCCGTGGGACGTGCCGATAGCGATGGCCAGAGAGTCGCAGCCGGTGCGCTCGACAAATTCCTGAACGTCCTCGGGTCTGGTATAAGAGCTGTCCTCATGGGAAACCTTAACCTCGTCCTCTATTCCTGCGAGGGTGCCGAGCTCGGCCTCAACTACGACACCGTGGTCATGTGCATATTCAACAACCTGTCTGGTTATTGCTATGTTGTCCTCAAATGGCTTGGAGGAAGCGTCTATCATAACGGAGGTGAAACCGCCGTCGATGCAGGATTTGCACAGCTCAAAGCTGTCGCCGTGGTCAAGATGCAGCGCGATGGGCAGACCCGTCTCAATGATCGCGGCCTCGACCAGCTTCATAAGGTAAGTATGATTTGCGTATTTACGCGCGCCCTTGGAGACCTGAAGAATGAGCGGAGCATTGAGCTCTGCGGCAGCTTCGGTTATCCCCTGCACGATCTCCATGTTATTGACATTGAAAGCACCGATGGCGTAGCCCCCGTCATATGCTTTCTTAAACATCTCAGTAGTAGTTACCAGCGGCATAATTTTTCATATCTCCTTCTAGATTTGCTAATTTTGTACAAAAAGCACATTTACAAATCTGCATTAATATTATATCCTCAAAAAA
Source organism: uncultured Oscillospiraceae bacterium (assembly GCA_934590505.1). Classification (GTDB taxonomy): domain Bacteria; phylum Bacillota; class Clostridia; order Oscillospirales; family Oscillospiraceae; genus Limivicinus. The sequence continues at coordinate 6,060 of CAKTPC010000053.1, read as the reverse complement.
GCTTATAATCAATACTCAGTTTTTACAAAACTCATTTTAATAGAAATTATTTTCACAGGAGGATTTTGGCAATGTCAGAAAAATTGATCGGCGCATGTATATTCGGTCAGTCCGGAGGCCCCACCGCGGTCATCAACGCCAGCGCTTACGGCGTTATCAGCGCGGCCCTGGAGGCTGGAGAGATCACCAAGGTTTACGGTGCATCTCACGGTATCAAGGGCGTCCTTGATGATAAGCTCTACGTGATGGACGAAGAGGATCCTGAAGAACTCAAGTTACTGCTCCATACCCCGTCCTCGGAGCTTGGCTCCTGCCGCTATAAAATAGCGGATCCGGAGATTGACGACACGGACTATAAGCGCATTCTTGAGATATTCAAAAAATACAATGTTCGCTATTTCTTCTATAACGGCGGCAACGATTCCATGGATACCTGCAACAAGATCAGCCGCTATATGGAGTCCGTCGGGTACGAGTGCCGCGTGATGGGCGTTCCCAAGACCATTGACAACGACCTTTACGGTACCGATCACTGCCCCGGTTTTGCAAGCGCCGCAAAATATATCGCGACCTCCTGCATGGAGATCAACAAGGACGCGCGCGTATACGACAACGGCATGATCACCGTTGTGGAGATCATGGGCCGCCATGCAGGATGGCTCGCCGCAAGCTCCGCTCTGGCGACAGAGTACGGCTCTGGCCCAGACCTGATTTATCTTCCTGAGCGCGACTTTGACATGGATAAGTTCCTCGCGGACGTCGACGCACTTTATAAGAAGAACGGCAAGGTATTTGTCGCCGTGTCCGAGGGCATCCATTATGCCGACGGCACTTTTGTTTCAGAAGCAAAGACCTCCGCGACAGACGGCTTCGGTCATGTCCAGCTAGGCGGGCTCGCGTCCATGCTCGCGGAAGTCATCAAGCAGCACACCGGCGCTAAGGTGCGCGGCATTGAGCTGAGTCTACTGCAGCGCTGCGGCGCGCATCTCGCCTCCGCGACCGATGTCGATGAAGCGTACAATGCAGGCCGTGAAGCCGTTATTCAGGCTGTCTCCGGCGTGACCGGCCAGATGGTCGCGTTTGAGCGCGAGTTTATAGACGGTGCATATCACTGCACGATGGTGCTGCTCCCCCTCTCTTCTGTCGCGAACTACGAGAAGAAGGTTCCGCAGGAGTGGATAAACGAGGAAGGCAACGGACTTAAGAAGGAGTTCATCGACTACGTCCTTCCGCTTATCCAAGGCGAACCGAAGCTCCCGCTTGTTGACTCTCTTCCCAGATATGCCCATCTGAAGAAAATTCTTGCTAAGTAAGACGCATAAAGTCCCTGAAATGTTCCAAGGCTGCCGTGTAAAACCGGCAGCCTTTTTGTTGAAGCGACGGTTATTTTATAGTATAATGCATGCGGTGATAATATGCTGGCACTGAAACATTCGTATATATGCGTCACTGACGGCAGCCGAATTAGCTACGGCGGGGATCAGGGCAAATCTGAAAACGCGACTATGCGCAGATGCGGCTGTGGAGTTATCGCGGCGGCGGATGTGCTGCTGTACCTCAGCCGCCGGTATGACTGCTTCAATAACTTGAGTCTCGATCCTACCGGTGCAATATCTTCGTGGGAGTATGAAAAGCTGACAAGTATTCTGCGCTGCCGATACTTCCCTCTTATCCCCTATGCCGGGATGAACGGAGTCGCGCTGATGGCCGGGATGAACCTGTATTTTATGCGGAACAGGCTCCCTCTATCTGCCGAATGGCGATTCTTTAACCATGACATTTGGGAAAGGATCGCTAAAATGCTCGCGGATGACATCCCCGTTATCATGGCGGTCGGGCCAAATTTTCCTTTTTTCTGGCAGAACAACCGCACTGTGCTTTATACGAAGGACAGCAACGGGAGCTATCGCCCGTCGTCCTCCGCCAAGGCGCACTATGTGACCGTGACCGGACTTGACGAAAGCTGGGTGCAGATATCGTCATGGGGCAGGCTGCTGTACATTAACCGCGCCGAATTTGATGAATACACCAAGAAGCACAGCGCAGGTTTCCTATGCAGCATTCTGTACATAAAGCACAAATGAATTGACAGCAGCCCCGGCTCACGATCCTGAGCCGGGGCTGCTTCGTAATATACCGCTTTATTTATCAAATGCCGGGTTTATGGCATAAACATTCTTCTGGTCGAGCCGGTCGATCGTCTTTCTAAGCCCCTCACCAAAGCGCTGATAGTGGACTATCTCGCGTTCGCGCAGGTAGCGTATGACATCGTTCACATCCGGGTCGTCACTGAGACGCAGGATGTTGTCATAGGTCAGCCGCGCTTTTTGTTCTGCAGCCATGTTCTCGTTGAGGTCGGCAATGACATCTCCGGTCACGGCCATTGTCGCCGCGCTCCACGGCGTGCCCGAAGCAAACTGCGGATATACACCGGCCGTGTGGTCTACAAAATAGGTATCAAAGCCCGCCTTTTTGATTTCGTCCGGCGTCATGCTGCGGGTGAGCTGGTGAACGATAGTGCCTACCATCTCAAGGTGCCCGAGTTCTTCTGTGCCGATGTCCGTCAGCAGCCCCTTGAGCTCCGGGTACGGCATCGAGTAGCGCTGGCTCAGATAGCGCAGAGATGCGCCGAGTTCGCCGTCCGGGCCGCCGTACTGCGAGATTATGAACTTTGCAAGCGACGGGTTCGGGTTCTTGATCCTGACAGGATACTGAAGCTTCTTCTCATATACAAACATAACTCAGCCCTCCGTTCTGCTCTGATATTCCCACGGCCATGGGTCCTTGAGCCAGCTGTAGCTGTTCTCACCGAGCATGTCACTCTGATCGACCGGGCCGTACTTCTCAGCGTACCGGCAGCGGGCTTCCTTGCGCAGTGCGAGGAAAGTCTGATACATGCTGAAGGCTTCCTTATCATCGGCATGCGTATCGAGATACAGCTCCAGCTCGTCGGCGACAAAGTCTATAGCCATAAGCTCGGTTAGCGGGGTCACAGGCTGCGTATCGTTGACTATATTCATAAACGGCAGATCGAGCCCCGGGAAGAGCGTGCCGCGTGAGAGTGCCTCGGCGGTCTCATATGCCGGCGCTGCAGAGGTCTGCATGGGCACATACGCTATTGCGAGCGGTGCAGACGCTCCGGGCAGAGTACCGTAACGGAAATTACTTTCGTTCTTATTACGTTCCAAAAAAATTCCTCCTGTCTGTGTTGGGAGACCTCATGGCATGATATGCCGCAGACAGAGGAAACGTGAAATGGAGCGGCAGGCCATACCTTGGCCTGCCGCTCCATTTATACCGATACATTATTTTATCATCTCTGCGAAGTCCTCTTCGCTTATGATCTTTATGTTGAGCCCCTCGGCCTTAGTGAGCTTGCTGCCGGCGTTCTCTCCTGCCAGAACATAGCTCGTCTTTTTCGATACGGACGAGGAGGCTTTGCCGCCGAAGCTCTCGATTATAGCAGAGGCCTCGTCGCGCGTGAAGTCCGAAAGCGTACCGGTAAGCACAAATGTCAGCCCGGCAAAGCGGCCGTCCCTTTTTTCCTCGTGGCTGGTGAAGTCCAAGCCGGCAGCTCTGAGACGGCCTATGAGGTGCTGCGACTGCGGCAGACTGAACCACTCTGTGATGAACCCAGCCGTAATGCCGCCGATATCCGGGATCGCCGTGAGCTGCTCTGCGTCGGCTGCGATAAGTGCGTCAAGATCCTCAAAGCTCCCGGCAAGCACCTTCGCAGCTTTCTGCCCTACCTGACGTATGCCGAAGGCGCAAAGAAGCCTCGCAAGCCCGGCGGATTTGCTGCGCTCGATGGAGGAGATAAGATTGGCGGCGGACTTATCCCCCATCCGCTCAAGCTCAGCTATCTTATCCTGCTCAAGATAATATAGGTCCGCTGCGGAGCTGACAAGACCATTGTTTATAAGGCTCTCGCAGACGGAGATGCCAAGGCCCTCAATGTCCATTGCCTCGCGTGAAGCAAAGTGCGCAATGTTGCGCAGCCGCTGTGCGGGGCACTCTGGGCTTGTGCAGCGGAGCGCCGCGCCGTCCTCGTCCCGCACGACTGGTGAGCCGCATTCGGGGCAGACGGATGGCATCACAAACGGCACCGTACCCTCCGGACGCTTGTCCTTATTGACGGAAAGCACCTCGGGTATTATCTCCCCTGCCTTCTGCAGCACGACAGTGTCTCCGATGCGCAGATCAAGGCGGTCTATGTTATCCTGATTATGCAGCGTCGCCGCGGAGACGGTGGTCCCGGCAAGGCGCACAGGCTCGACTATGACCTTCGGGGTCAGCACGCCCGTCCGCCCGACCTGCACGATAACATCAAGTACCTTACTCTCCTTCTTCTCCGGAGGATATTTGAACGCGACTGCCCAGCGCGGGGCTTTGGCGGTGCTGCCCAGCGCAGTGCGCTGTTCGAGAGAATCAATCTTTATTACTGCGCCGTCCATGTCGTAGGGCAGCTCGTCGCGGTGCTCGCCGAGCCACTCTATGCGCTCGACACAATCGCGGATGCCGTCGTACTTCATGTACGGTACAACGGGAAAGCCCATGGACTTCATTGCGTCAAGCGTTTGGGCATGGCTCGTGTATATATCGTCAGAGCTGTACTGCATATTGAAGCAGATTATATCCAGCTTTCGCGCCGCCGCTATCTTCGGGTCTAGCTGGCGTATCGAACCCGCCGCGGCGTTGCGGGGATTTGCAAGAAGCTTTTCGCCGTTTATCTCGCGCTGCGCGTTGAGCTCGTTAAAGACGGCACGGGACATGTATACCTCACCGCGGACGATCAGGCGCTCGGGGGCGTTTTCTATTCTGAGCGGGAGCGAACGGACTGTACGGAGGTTTTCGGTAACGTCCTCTCCGGTAACGCCGTCGCCGCGGGTCGCGCCGCGGACAAATACGCCGTTTTCGTACTCAAGGGACATCGACAGCCCATCGATTTTCGGCTCGACCGTATAGCTGTGATGTCCGGGAAGTATGCTGTCCATGCGCTCACCGAAGGCGAAGAGCTCGTCAACGGAGAAAACGTCCGTCAGACTCTCGAGCGGGACCTGATGATGCACCGGCTCAAACTTGGAGAGCGCGGGGCCGCCTATGCGCTGGGTCGGCGAATCGGGCGTAATGAGTTCTGGGTACTCCTTCTCAAGTGCCTTGAGCTGCTGCATGAGCATGTCATACTCATAGTCGGATATCGCGGGTGCGTCGTTCACGTAGTAGAGCTTTCCGTAATAATTCAGCTTGCGGCGCAGCTCGTTTATTTCCTTCTGTACATCCATGGTATTCTCCTACTGCATATTTAGATAAGTCTCCGGTACTTTGCCTACGACTACCGTGTCCGCGATGAGCACTTCGGACACGACCTGCGCGCTCTCGGTGCCCCACGGGATGAGAATATCTATATCGACAATGACGTTGAGGTTGATCTGGTGCTTTGTCTGGTTTATCCCAGCGGTGACGATGCTGTTGCTGAACTCCACGCGTGAGGAGGTCAGCACAATGATCTGCACCGGGACTGACGGGCCGCGCCCCATAAGAAGGCTTATTCCCGTCAGGTTCCCCGCCGGGATCTTTACCGTGAGAGTATGTGTGTCCGTCGCTGCACCGACCACACGGTCGAGTATCTGTGCGGAGAGCGCGTTTATGCGCGCCATGTTGCTGCTGATGGCGGTTATCTCACCGGACGAGTTCTTCTCGAAGGACACGAAATAATCCCCGTCATAGTCCCCGCTTGCCATTATATCGGCTATGGCGCTGTTGACCTTATCGATCACGATATCGCTCGCGTCGGACACGGCGATCCGGCTGGAGAGGGTTTTAAGGAACATGACCGCTCCGGACAGAAACAGGCACAGCGCCGCCAGCGTGAGCAGCAGCGTCAGGTTAATAGCTTTTTTTGCTGAGGTTGGCTCGCTCCCCTGCGTGTAGGTATATTTAGGAGCAGCGTGATGCCGTCGGCGTATATGCATAGGGTCACCTCCCCATGCATTATATGCCTTACTGCCTGTCCAACATGGCACTGACGGCCATCATAATTCCGAGCTTGCCCGACTCATA
>CAKTPC010000052.1 GCA_934590505.1 uncultured Oscillospiraceae bacterium | reverse complement strand
CTTTGGATTATTCCTTATCCTCGGCTGCCTTTGCTTCCTCAATGACCTTCTGCTGGACATTGCCGGGAGCCTCTTCGTAGCGGATGAACTTGCAGGTGAAGGAGCCGCGGCCCTGAGTCATGGAGCGCAGGTCGATCGTGTAGGAGCTCATCTCAGCCATGGGGACCTCAGCCTCGACGGTCTGCATGCCGTCCTCAGCGGTCATGCCGAGCACGGTGCCGCGGCGCTTGGAGCTGATATCGCTCATGATATCGCCGAGGTTCGCATCGGGAATGGTGACCTGGAGCAGGCCGATAGGCTCAAGAATGGTGGGCTTGGCCTTGGGGATACCGTCCTGATATGCCAGACGTGCAGCGGTCTGGAAGGCCATATCATTGGAGTCGACAGGGTGGTAGGAGCCATCGTACAGAGTGGCCTTCAAGCCGACCAGCGGGTAGCCGGCGAGGACGCCCTTGACGACTGCGTTGCGCAGACCCTTTTCAACAGAGGGGAAGAAGTTCTTGGGAACAGAGCCGCCGAAAACTTCCTCAGCAAAGATCATATCGTCCTGCTCGTCCTGCGGCTCGAAGCGGATCCAAACGTCACCGAACTGGCCGGAACCGCCGGACTGCTTCTTGTGACGGCCGTGTGCCTCGACCTTGCCCTTGATCTTCTCGCGGTAAGCGACACGTGCGGGCTTGAGCTCGGTCTCAACGCCAAAGCGGCTCTTGAGCTTTGCACAGAGGACGTCGACCTGAATGTCACCCTCGCCGGAGATGACCATCTGATGGGTCTCGGCGTTGTTGACGAGATGGAAGGAGATATCTTCCTCGTTGAGTCTTGCAAGACCGCCGGCGACCTTGTCGTCCTGGCCCTTGGTCTTGGGAGAGATAGCCATAGAGTAACAGGGCTCGGGCAGCTCGATAGCGGGCAGCTCGACCTCATTCTTCGGATCGCAGACGGTGTCGCCGGTTTTCCAATCCATCTTGCCGACGGCAACGATATCGCCGCAGCAGGCTTCCTTGACCTCGGTGGTCTTTTTGCCGCAGACGGTGTAGAGACGGCCGAGCTTATCGGTGCTGGAGGTGCGCACATCGCGCAGGGACATATCAGCGGTGATCTTGCCCTGCATGACCTTGACGAAGCTGTACTTACCGAACTGGTCGGAAATGGTCTTGAACACGAAACCGACGGTGGTGCCGGCGGGGTCGATGCCGTCCATCTCGGCGGGATTGGAGACGTAATCGACGATGCCCTGAAGCAGAGCCTCAGTGCCGATGTTGCTCATCGCGGCGCTTGCGAAAACGGGAACGACGCTGCGCTCTCTAAGACCGATGCGCAGACCCTCGATGGTGTCCTCTTCGCTCAGCTCCATGTTCTCGAAGAACTTCTCCATGAGTTCTTCAGTAGCGCCGGCGGCGGTCTCCATCAGAGCCTCACGCAGCTCCTCGACCTTGCCTGCGTCGGATGCGGGAACGGCGACCTTTGCGGTCTTGCCGCCCTTGGTCTGGTAAGCAACGTTATGGACGATATCGATAACGCCGGTGCCGTCAGACATAGGGGCGGTGACAGCGCAGACGATGCTGCCGTACTTTGCCTTGAGTGCGTCAAGCACTGCGTAGTAGTCGCCGTGCTCCTCATCGCACTTGGAGATGCAGAAAGCGGCGGGGACGTTCGCGGCTTTGAGGTACTTCCAGGAGCGCTCTGCGCCGACGGAGATACCGTCCTTTGCCGAGCACAGGATAATGCCTGCTTCAACGGCACGGATGGACGCGAGGGCTTCACCGACGAAGTCAAAGTAGCCGGGGCAGTCAAGGACGTTGATCTTGCAGCCGCCGAAATCGACCGGCGCGACGGACGCGGATATGGTTATCTGGCGCTTGATCTCTTCGGCGTCGTAGTCACAGACGGTGTTGCCGTCGCTGACCTTGCCCTGACGGTCGATAGCGCCGGTGGTGAAGAGCATGCTCTCAGCCAGACTGGTTTTGCCGCTGTTGCCATGGCCCAGCAGGCAGATGTTGCGAATGTTTTTGGTTTCGTAGCTCATTTGTTGCTTCCTCTCTGTTGGTTTATATGTGCTTTTATGCAAAATAGTAATCAGCAATCAATTTATTATACACTATGAAAATCCGCTTGGCAACAGAAAAATTGAAAAAAGGCCGCACCCTTGAATTAAGGATGCGGCCTCATGAAGGTATAGCTTGTTATTTGGTGTTGACATACAGGCTCACCGCCGCAGCAGGCAGAGCCCACAGCAGAGCCCACAGCAGTATAAAGCCGAGGCTCACGCTCCCAGCGGTCAGGAACTTCATGAACACGGTGAACACACCGATCACTGCAGCAAGTGTCGTCAGCAGAAGGTTAGTCCTCGTCGCCATGTATATCTTGTGCCCGACATCGGCGACCTCTGTGAGCGGCCCTAAGCCTTCGTTGCAGACAACGGCGGCAATGCGGCTGTCCTTACCAGAGGACGGGGTCGACAGCTCAAAGCGCTCCACGTATGGCGGGAAGTCATAACCGTCGGTCGCAATGTCAAATATGTTGTGCAGGAGCTCAGGGTTAATGTTAAAGTCGCGTATCGCGAAAACCGGGTGCCGACCTGAGCGCACTAGGTCTATGAGTGCACGGCGCACCTGCGGCATCGGCTCATAGTGCAGGGAGAAAATGCCGTAAAGTATGCCGTCTATCGCGAGGAGGACGGAGGTCTTGTCTGTCAGGCGGAAGGGGATGCGCACATTCATCAGCCGCATCAGATCGGTGCTTCCGCACAGGACGGTGTGCCCGTCGATAATGCCGCTTGCCCCGCCGCCGGGGAGACATTCAAAGTTCTCCACATGCTTGATAGAGCAGCCGTTTTCCTCCATGAGATTTCCGAAGCAGCCCGCGGCGCAGGAACCGACTGCTGCGACCATCGTCCCGGCGTAGGAGATGACGTTCTGCGCGTCGCCGTCGGCGAATATACGCACGCTCTCCATCGTCACGCAGTCCTCGGGGAAAAGGTCGCGGTCGGTGACAATGATGCTCTTGCTCACGCCGAGGTCACACAGTCCCGACCAGCCGGCGATAGCACCGCCGACTCTGAACACGCGCGCGGTACCGAGAAAATACGGCAGCGCGAAGGCAGACAGAGCCATGAACGGAACCGCCGGGGCAAGCAGCGCGGAGAATATATAAACAAAGTCCGAACCGCATCCGGAAACCGCGGCAACGATGACTGCCAGCAGCAGCGCCAGCACTGAAAGGATTGGGGCAAGTCTCAGGTACAAGGTCTCGTCAGGAGGCGCTTCCTCAGCGCGGCGGACAAAGCCCGTTGCCGGGCGCTGGGACTTGAGGAGCGTAAGCTCCCTTTTGCCGAGCTTGTTTTCACCCGTCACGGAGTAGAAGCGTTTGCCGATGGCCGGGACGCGCGTTGCCTTGCGCAGTCCCTTGACGTTTAGATACGTCGATATCAGTACGCCGAAAAGCGAGAGACTTGTCAGCGCGCAAAGCGGGATATGTGCCCTCGCCGTGTCGGACAGCGCGACTATCAGTGCGTCCGCGCCGCTTATAAGGCAGGAGAACACCGCGAGAGTGTCCGCCCCAAAGCGCAGCCGCGTGACATTGAGGATGGCCGTCGTGACGACATCAAGGCACAGAAGCATGACTGCCGCTTGAAGCCCAAAGCATGCGGCAGCGGAGACGGGCAGTGTGCGCAGCATACCGGGCAGCGGCAGCTGGAGCGATATGTAGCACAGCAGCGCTATCAGCACCGCGCTTATTTTAATGCGCAGTGACATCGACCGCGTGAATGAACCGTAATATTTAGATGCGGCGGCGGGCGTGACCTCGGGACCGAGATCCTCCTCGCTGTCGCTCATCGTGGCGGCGGTGTCGCCGCGCGCGGTGCCTCTGACGCGCAGGAACAGCGACGCGAAGAGCGAGAGCACATATTCGCGGAAGCTTGGCGGAAAGTATGCGTCCTCCTCGGAGAACTTCTTGCCGTCCCCGCCGGCATCAGCGTCAAAGCCATAGTCGTCGTCCTCGGCGTAGTCGCCGCTTTCGTCGGCGGTATCGTCAAAGCCGCTGTAGATGGGAGTCCGTTTACCGGAGACGTCGGTTTCGGTCTCCACGGCCGCGGGCTTGGCTTTTTCTTTTTTCTTTTTATTCCTGCCGAATTTATGCTTCTTGCGTACCGGCTCTTCTTCATTGGAGCCGTCGCTTGCAGGATCGTCGTAATCCGGTGTCCACTGCGACGGACTGTACCCGGTCTGCAGCGTCGGCTCATAGCTTTCGTCAGCGCTCAGGTCGACGGCCTTGCTGCCGTACTGCATGCGGCTTGCCGCACGCCTGCCGCTGAGATTAAAGCGGCTGTCAATTTCGGCCTCAGTGTCGGGGGCGTTGGCGTACACAGTGCTGCCGCCCTCGGCAGAATAGCGCGTCGGGTCTGCATCGTAGCCGTCAGTGCTCGGGTCATAGGGCAGATCGTACTCAACCTCGGGCTCTGCATAGTCCTGCTCATAGCCCGCCTGCATCTGCGCAATGTATCTGCGCGCCTCCTGCTCCATCGCGCCGCGCGCACCGGAGTGCTCGGTGGCGGGATCAGAGTATTCAGGTTCTTCTATTTGCTGCGGCTCATCATAGCCGTCGTCATACTGCCATGTACTCTGCGCGGGCGTAGTGTCGTAAGCGCCGCTGCCGTCGGGAGCATAGCCGTAATCCTCATCTGTGTAATATGTATCGGTATACTCCGAAGTGTAGTCCTGCTCGTCGGCAGTATCCGAATAACCGTAATCGTCCTTAGCGGCAGGTTCAGGTTTGCTCCGACCTTTTGCCGCGTGCTTTTCGGACCTCGGCTTCAGCTTGCTCTTGAGAAAGCTCTTCAGATGGCTGATACCGGGGACCGTGGGGAAGGGCTTGCTGTTGTCCTCCTCGGCGTCACTGTCAGCGCTGGGGAATTCGGTCTCGTTATAGCCGTAGTCCTGTGAGCCGTAACTGTCATCGGCATAGTCATCATAGCCGCTGTCCGTGCTCTCGGGCTCTGCATCCCAATGCGCCGAGGCTGCACCGGGCGTATAGACACGCACGTCATCGTCATCATCGAGGAAGAACGACGAATAGCCGGAGTCATCCGACGCGGACAGATCGTCCGCGTGCGACTCCAGCTCATATTGCGACAGTATGCTGTCAAACGGCATGTCGGTATAAGATTCAGTTGTGGGATCGAAGTCCAGACTGAAATCTTTCATATCCTGATCCTTGTTTTCTATATGTAGGGCGCGCTGGGCTTCACTGCGGAAGCGGGAGAAAGGCGTCAGCTCTGCGCGCTGCGCTGACGGAGCACCTCATACATCGTCACGGCGGCAGCCGCAGAGGCGTTGAGAGAGCTGACCTGCCCCTTCATAGGCAGGCTAAGGATAAAGTCACAGCTCTCCTTGACGAGACGGCTCATGCCCTCGCCCTCGGAGCCGATGACGAGCGCTATAGCGCCTGTGAGGTCGGTCGACCACAGGCCGTTCTGACCGTCGGCAGCTGTGCCGTAGACCCACAGCCCGTTATCCTTGAGCTCCTTTACCGCCGCGGAGATGTTCGGTACTCTCGCGATGGCCATGTGCTCGGCGGCACCGGCGGAGGCCTTGTCGACGATGGCGGTCAGCCCCGCGCTGCGGCGCTTCGGAATGATGACGCCGTGCGCGCCGACGCATTCCGCCGAACGGATTATCGCGCCGAGGTTGTGCGGATCGCTTATTTCATCGCAGACGATGACAAAAGGCGCTTCGTTCCGCTCTGCGGCGACGGCGAGGATATCAGCGATCTCGCAGTATTCGCGCACTGCGGCCAGCGCGACGACGCCCTGATGGGCGTGGGTCTGGCTCATGAAATCAAGCTTGCGCCTGTCGGCCTCGACGACGACTATGCCCTTGTCCCTTGCCTTAGAGGCAATGTGGCCGAGGGTTTTGTCGACGTCGCCCTTGGCGATGAATATCTTGTCTATGGCTCTGCCTGCGCGGAGAGCTTCAATGACGGCGTTGCGGCCCTCAATAATGTCGTTTTTAAGCTCTTTTTCCTGAATCTGAGAATCTTTATCCACGGTATTCAGCCTCACTCATAATTTCGTGGTTTACATATTACCATACATCCGCCAAATTTAAAAGCCCTATCTTTCAAATTTACAAAATTTTATAGACTTTGCCCCGACGGGAATGTATATTAGTAAACATGAAATACATTGCCGCCGGGCTTTTCCCGGCAGTGTCGACAGGAGAAGATTATGAAGGATCCACGCAGAAGCATAGAGCAGTTTTGCTATAAGCATCCGGGCTTCGGCATTCCGAACCTGATGCGCTATATAACCGCGGCGAATGTCGCGATATGGGTGCTCGGGGCGATCAATCGGTCGTTCCTCGGCGTCCTGACCTTTGACCCCGCGCTTATCCTGCACGGGCAGATATGGCGGCTCGTGTCGTTTATCTTCTATCCGCCGAGTATGGGGCTGCTCGCGTTCCTCGCCTTCTGGTTCTATTACTGGATCGGCAGCACGCTCGAGGCTCAGTGGGGCACAGGGCAGTTCACTATATATTATTTCTCCGGCGTTATCCTCACGGTGCTCTACGGCTTCATTATCTATTTCATCACCGGCCGCTCTGTGAACCTCGGTTCGGAGTATATCTACCTGTCCATGTTCTTCTCGTTTGCCGTCCTGTACCCGGATATGCAGGTGCTGTTCATGTACATTATCCCGATAAAGATCAAGTATCTTGCCATTGTGGACGCAGTGTTCTTTGCATACTCGGTCATCGCCAACTCCTTCCCGGTGAACCTGCTGCCGCTCGTTGCGCTTGTGAACTTCTTCATTTTCTGCGGCGGGGAGCTGTTCGCTTCGTTGCCGCGCCGCCCGAGCAAAAACACCGTCAACTTCCGCCAGGAATCTGCACGTATCCGACGCGAGCAGAAAGACAAGCTCTATACGCATAAGTGCGCGGTCTGCGGCAGAACGGACGTTGACCATCCGGAGCTTGAGTTCCGCTACTGCTCCAAATGTCAGGGTTATCACTGCTTCTGCAGCGACCATATAAACAACCACATACACTTCACGGAGTGAAATATTATTCCGGGGATCGTTTGATCCCCGGATTTGCTATCTTTATTCGTTCTCTATCCTGACCTGGCACATCTTCATCGCGTTCAGGGCGTTGCGGTGGCTCTCAGGCGTGACGCCCGCGCAGCACGCCGCGTCTACCGTGACCGGCACCTCCGGCAGGAAAGCCTTTGCTATCATCGCGTTTGAAATAACGCATATATCTGTGCACAGGCCGACGAGCGTGATGCTCCCGACCGGGTCCTTCGCGCCAAGCTCAAGAAGCAGCCTGCCCAGCTCTGCCGAACCGAAGGTCGGCTTATCTATGGTGAGCCCGGTGCGCAGCGGCTCGAGAGCGGGGCAGACCTCCCAGCCATGGCTGCCCTTGATGCAGTGCGGCACGGGCAGGTTGCGCCCCTCCTGCGTCTGCATATAATTTTCACCGTGCGTGTCGCGCGTGAATATGACAATTCCCTTGAAGTCCTTGACCTTTTCAACGACTTTGGGCACGATGGCGACGGCCTCGGCTGTGCCGAGTGCACCGTCGATGAAGTCGTTCTGCATATCGACAACGATGAGTATATCCTGCATAACTTTCTCCTTATCTCTTCTCGAGGATTATCTCTATCCAGTACCCGTCCGGGTCCTCTATAAAGTAGATGCCCATTGCTGGGTTTTCAAAGCAGATGCAGCCCATAGCCTTGTGCTTCTCGAACGCGTCCGCGTAGTCCTCGACGGTGAACGCGAGGTGGAACTCCTGCTCGCCGAGGTCGTAGGGCTCCGTGTGGTCGCGCAGCCATGTCAGCTCAAGGCGGAAAGCGGTCGCGCCGTCGCCGAGGAAGATGATCTTATAGCTGCCGTCCGCCGCGTCCTTTTCGCGCACCGGCTCAAGGCCGAGCGCGTCCTTATAGAACTTCAGGCTGCGGTCGAGGTCGAGAACATTGAAATTGAAGTGGTTGAATTTGAACATGACAAACCCTCCATTACATATTTAAGCATATTATAACTAAACCGTACTGCATGGTCAAGCCTTGCAGTACGGTTATTATCCTGTATTATTCCACCATCTTTTCCACTGCCGGCAGCGCGAACTCCGCGGCAAAGTGCTCGCCGTCGCTTGCGATGGTGAAGCTGCCGCCCATAGCCTCCATGATCTTGCGGCAGGTACGTATGCCTATCTTCGTGCTCTCGACCTTGTCCATAGAGCGCTTGACGTAGTTCGAGATGCAGACGGACAGTTTGCCGTCGGTCAGCTCGGTTATCACTATGATCGGGCGCTCGGCGTCGGCGTATTTTTTGATGTTGGATATCATATTGTCAAGCGTACGCTTGAGATAGAGCGGGTCTGCCGATACGCTGCACTCTCCCTTAAACTCTATTCGCTGCACGCGAAAGCCGGAGTCGATAAGGTCAAACTCCGCCTCGCCGAGCAGCTGTTCGAGCAGGAGCCGCCCGTCGTAGCTCTCGAGCGAAAGCTCCAGCTCTGCCTTGCCGTAGACGAGGAAGTACCGAAACAGCTCGTCCGTCAGCTCCTTGAGCTCCATCGCCTTGGCGTAGGCCGAGGCAGTGAACTGCCTGCACCGCTCCTTGTCCTCAAAGCCGCTGTCGTTCAGAAGCCCGAGATACCCGAGCATTGAGGTCATCGGTGTGCGTATATCGTGCGATATTGCTGTTATCAGCTCGGCGTTTGCCTCCCATGCGCGGCTCTCATTGCCCATACGCTGCATGACCGAGCGGCGCATCTCATCCATCGACAAAGCGAGCGCTGCGATCTCGTCGCTGCCGTCGGAGCTTATTACTTTTTCAAGCTCACCGGAGCTTACCTCCGCCGCGTCCTTCGAGAGCTTTATTATCCTGTCCGTCAGCCGCCGCGTGTACCACATGTAAAAAAGAATAAAAGCGAAGAAAGCCGTGAAAACTGAAGCTGCGCGCACTATGCCGCGCTGCCGCGTATCGGAAGCGTCGGAGATCGCGACCTGATAAAGACCGTCCTCAAAGCGGACGAGGTAGAGCGTACCGTAATTGTGATAGTCATAGCTGCTGTGTACGCCATTTTCCTGCTCCGTCTTGCCATCATGAAAACGCCGGTGGTCGGCATCCCTGCCGAATATCACGACCGTGACGTATGGCTGCCCGTCCGTCCATTGCGCAACGGCGAGACTGTCCCGCCCGCTAACGGAGTTTGCCTTGACGTAAGCGGAAAAGTCGGAGTAGATCTCGTTCTTGCGCTGTTTTACCGCGTCGTCGCTCATATATACCTTGTCGACCAGCAGCATCCCGAGCCGGTTTATCAGCAGGAACACCGCCAATGCCAGCAGCAGACCGCCGACGCAGACGTACAGCATCTTCGCATTGAGCGAGGAGGAGAGCTTCAGCTTCTTAATCAATCTGGTAACCCTTTCCCCATACGGTGCGGATGATCTTCGGTGCGCTCGGCGTCTCTTCTATCTTGCGGCGCAGGTTCAGCACGTGTACCATAACTGTGTTGCCAGAGCCGGGGAGAAAGCGCTCCCTCCATACCGACTCGTACAGCTCTGCCGCAGTCACGGTGCTGCCGCGGTTTTTCAGCAGATACTCGAGAATGGCATATTCCGTGTCCGTCAGCGTGACGTCCTTGCCGGAGCACTTCACGCTGTGCGTCTCGAGGTCGACCTCAAGACCGTCTATCGTCAACGCCTCGGCGGGCTTGCCGCGGTACTCCTTGTATCGGCGCAGCAGCGAATTTACCTTTGCCAGAAACTCGCCCTGTGAAAAGGGCTTGGAAAGGAAATCGTCCCCGCCGCTGCCGTAGGCCGATATCATGTCCGCCTCCGCGGACTTCGCCGTGAGGAACAGTATCGGCGCGTTGGAGAGAGCCCGTATCTTTCCGCAGACCTCGTACCCGGACATCCCCGGCATCATCACGTCCAGCACGACAAGGTCTGTCTCCGGATGCGCGGCGATGTATTCCACTGCGGCAGCACCGTCGGCGGCTTCCTCAACAAAATAATTATCTTTCAGCAGAAAAAAGAGAACTTTTCTTATGTCCGGATCGTCATCTACTATGAGGATGTGAGACGTGTCAGCCATCCGGCGTCACCTCCATGTTTTCGCACTGTGCAAAGTGCAGTAAATATGTAACCATTGTATCATAAAAATCCGCGGTTACAACGGTTTTTCCCTGTTTTAAGAAAGCTTAAGAGACAAAGCAGGGGCATTTATGGTACAATACACTCGAAAAACAATGTAATTCAGGAGGATGAAATGAAGAACACCAAGCTTTTTGGACGCATAGTGTGCCTCATTCTGGCAGTTGTTATGTGCCTGAGCCTTGCCGCCTGCGGCAGCAGCGGCCAGTCCGGCACTGCGAATACCAAAAAAGATCAGGAGCCTACGCCTGAGTATGTCTATACCGCCGAGTATAAGGACCTCACGCAGAACCGGGAAAATTACCTGAACATATGCGCGATGACTGCCGATGGAATGTATGCCACCAGCAATGAGAAAATCGGCGAGAACATCCCCGAGGGCGTCACCCCCGAGTATGAAGGTCAGTACGATGTTTACGCCACCTTCCTTTACCGCATCGACAATAACGGCAATCTTACGAAGCTCGACAAGTACGAATCCATGCCCGCCGAGACAGACGATCAGGGCCGCAAGAACTTTGTCTCCAGCAGCTATATGAACAGCGTCCGTTTCACCGACAGCGGCTTTGTCACCGTTGAGGTCGTCAACACCTCGTGGTACGACGGCGAAGGCGACCCCGTCCTTTACAGTGACGAATACTGGGCAGGGCAGAAGAACGAGCAGAAATATTATGTCCGCAGCTTCGATAAGGACGGCAATGAGCTGACCTGCGCCCTTATCCCGACCGAGCAGGATCAGTGGCTCAATACCTATAATATGCAGCTGGACAAGGACGGCAATGTTGTCTTTGTCGATAACAGCACCAACGCCATCCGTGCCGTGAAGCTTGACGGTACCGATGCGTATACCGTCAGCGCCGGTTCCGATGATTATGTCGACACTGTCCTCCGCTTTGCCGACGGCAGCCTCGCCGCTTCCATCTATGGCGGCGAAGGTCAGAAGCTCTATAAACTCGATGCCGAGAGCGGCACCCTCAAAGACCCCATCAACATTAACTTCGATACCTACAGCGCGATCTCCGGCGGCGGGGACTATGACTTCTATTATACCAACGGCTCCAGCTTCTATGGCTACTCCGTTGAGAAGCAGCAGTCCGAGAAGATCTTCAACTGGCTCAACTGCGATGTCAACGGCTCCAATGTCAACATCCTGAATGTCGACGAGAACGGCACCGTTACCTGCTGGCTGAATGAGTGGAACGATAAGGATCAGACCAGCAGCATCGACCTTATCACTGTATCCAAGGTGCCTTACGATTCCGTGCCCCATAAGGAGGCCATCACGCTTGCCGCAATCTATATTGACTATGATATACAGGATATGATAGTCAAGTTCAATCGCAGCAACGACCAGTACCGCATCGAGGTCAAGGACTATTCCGAGTACAATAACGATCAGGACGGCTGGGACGCCGGTCAGACCAAGCTCAACACCGAAATTCTCTCCGGCAACCTTCCCGATATCTTCTGCCTGAACGGGCTCAACTACCGCCAGCTCGCCTCCAAGGGGCTGCTTGAGGACCTCTATCCCTACATCGATGCCGACAGCGAGCTCAGCCGTGACGATTTCTTCCCCAGCGTGCTTCAGGCCTTTGAGGAGAACGGCAAGCTCTGCACCACTCTCTCCGGTATCTACATCAACTCCGTCATCGGTGCGGCCTCCGTTGTGGGCGACACTCCGGGCTGGAACTATGACGAATTCAACGCCGCTCTTGCCTCTATGCCAGAGGGCTGCACCGCTTTCGACCAGTATACCACCAAGGCCGACATTCTCCAGACCTGCCTTGCGCTGGATATGGACAGCTTCGTCGATTGGGGCACCGGGAAATGCAGCTTTGACAGCCAGCAGTTCATTGACCTGCTGAACTTCGCAAACTCCTTCCCCTCGGAATTTGACTGGGAGAACTACGAGTGGACTGACGAGAATGATACCTCCACCCGTCTCGCTCAGGGCAAGCAGATGCTCGTGCGCACCAGCGCTTACAGCATCCAGGATATCTTCTATAATAATTATACCGAGTTCCTCGGCGGCAAGATCACCTATATCGGCTACCCGACCAACAGCGGCACCGGCAACATGGTCTCGCTTGACGGCAGCGGCTACGCCATGAGCGCCAAGAGCCAGTATAAGGACGCCATCTGGCAGTTCCTCAGACAGTTCTTCACCAAGGAATATAACGAGGGCCGCTATGCTCTCTCCAGCCGCATCGATGTTTTCGATGAGAAAGCCAAGGAAGCCACCACTATCCAGTACGAGAAGGATGACAACGGCAATTACCGACTTGACGAGAACGGCGAGAAGATCCCCGTCGTGCTCTACACCATGTGGAACAACACCACCGGTGAGCCTCAGGAGATATACGCTCTCGATGCCGAGCAGCTCGACCAGATCCGTGAGCTTATCGTGACCACGACCAAGGCTGCCGATTATAATGACAGCATCTTCAATATCGTGAATGAACAGGCGGCAGCTTTCTTCGAAGGCCAGAAGACCGCCGAGGATGTTGCCCGCCTCATCCAGAGCAAGGCCAACATCTACGTCAACGAACAGCGTTGATAAAGTAATACCACACCACATGGCGCGGCAAACGCCGCGCCATGAATTTTAAGACACTCTTAATCAATGCCGCCTTGCGCAGACGCAAGCGATGCGCTATAATGGCGTTGGCAATTTCAGGTTATTTACATGTTTAACGGAGAGCTATGGACAGAGAAAAAGAAAAACGAAAGCTGAAGCGGCAGGACTTCATGCGCAGCCTGTGCTTCCTGTCGCCGAGCCTTATCGGCGTGGGCGTGTTCTTCATCGTCCCGTTCGGCGTCGTGGTGTATTATTCGATGATCGACGGCGTCGGCTCGCGGAACTTCGTGTTCCTTGAAAATTTCATAAAGCTCTTTAACAACTCCGCTTTCATAATGGCGGCAAAAAATACCTTGCAGTTTTCTGCAATAGCTGTGCCTCTTGCGGTAATACTTGCTATTGTACTGGCGCTCATGCTTGAGTGCCGCATCCCGATGAAGTCGCAGTTCCGCACCTTCTTCCTCAGCCCGATGATGGTTCCGGTCGCGTCGGTCGTGCTTATATGGCAGGTGCTGTTTAACTATAACGGCACCATCAATGAGTTCCTCGCCCTCTTCGATATCGCGAAGATAGACTGGCTCCAGTC
>CAKTPC010000051.1 GCA_934590505.1 uncultured Oscillospiraceae bacterium | reverse complement strand
GCGTTTGCCAGCGTCTCCGGCAGCATGATGCGCTTCTCTTCATTGTACAGCTCGAGCAGCTTCAGCCCCGGGATGCGCCCGGAATCGCTGAGCAGGTGCTTTGCATCCTGACCCATCGCCTCGCCCTTGATGATGGCCTTAGCGTTGTGGTAATCGTACTTGAGCTTGAAGATATCCGTAAGCGCGCTGTCGGGCACCATTTTACCCAGCTCATCGAAAATTGCCGAGCGGTGCTCCGCCAGAGTCTCCTCAATTTCGCCCGCGCTCATTGCCGACATGTCGGGGTACCCGCAGTCGGTCAGGAGCTTCGCGGCGTCCTCAAAGGCGGCGGCATCCAGCATGCGCTCCGCCTTCTCATTGCTGAGAAGCCTCGGCTCTCTTGCGCGAAGCATAGCGGAGGTGCAGAGATACGCTTCTTTTTTATTTGACAATTTTTTCCCTCCCTGTTTCGGGATTTACGGCCGGGCCGTTATTCAAAGAGAACTCCGGCAAGCTGCGCGGACATATCGCCGCGGCACAGCTCTACCAGAAGCTCGACGGTGCAGTTGGCCTCGATGCTTCCGCGGCGGAGGATGAGCCCGCCCCTGAAGTCGCCGGTATCGTCGGAAAGCGTGAGCTTGCCGCCGGGGAGAAGGGCGTTCGCAGCCTTGACGACCGCCGCGCCTATCTCGGCCTTATCGCGCGCGTTGAGCACGATCTCTTCATCGCCGGTAGAGGAGGCCTGAGAGGCAAGCTTTGCAAGCAGAGCGATGTACTTCTCCTGCGGCAGTGCGAGGAGCTCTTCCACGGCCTTGTCAAAGCCCGCGGAGACCATCTCCTGCTTGAGCGCAAGGATGGCTTTTCTGCTCTCCATGCGGGTCAGGCGCTCTACGCTGTCAAGCTTGTCCTGATTCGACTTGACGCCGAGGCGGATCTTCTCGGCGTAAGCGTCCTTAGCCTTTATCTCATAGTCCCGGCGGATCTCTGCGCACTGCTGCTCTGCCTGAGCCAGTATCGCATCGGCCTGTGCCTTGGCGTCAGCCTGGATATGTGCGATTATCTTTTCAGTGCCTTTCATAGTATGTCCTGCCTTTTTGAATTTTTAAGAGCGATCCCCATCAGATGGAGAGGAGCATCATCATGGATGCAAGCAGGGACAGAATGGCGTAGAACTCAACGGTGATGCAGAGGATCATACCCTTTGCCCAGTGGTCGGGGTTCTTTGCGAGCAGGCTGACGGACGCGGCAGCGACCTTGCCCTGTGCCTTAGCGGTGACGAGACCGCCGATACCGATGGGCATGCAGGCTGCGAAGTAGCGGCAGCCGTCGACGAAGCTCAGGTCTGCGGCAGTGCCGTTGAGCAGCCCCATCTGCATGATGGCGACGAAGAAAACGACCAGACCGTAGAGGCCCTGGGTGCCGGGGATGACCTGAAGGATCATGACCTTACCGAACTTGGAAGGATCCTCGGTGACAAGACCTGCGCCCGCTTCACCGGCGATGCCGGTACCGAGACCGGAGCCTGCGCCTGCAAGGCATGCTGCCAGACCTGCGCCGAGAAGACCTATTGCCAGACCGGAATGTGCAAACAGAAATTCCATTTTTATTTTCCTCCTAAATTATTCTGCTACGTTGTAGTATTTTGTTTTTACCGTAAGCGGATCGAATGGGCGGCCGCCGTCCTCATAGAACTTGCCGAAGTACTCCAGGCACTGGAGACGCAGGTCATGGACATAGCAGCCGAGAAGGTTCAGCGCGAAGTTCAGGCCGTGACCGATGATAAAGATCGGTATAAAGAGCCAGAAGCTGTTGGCGATAGCGCCGATGGTGTTGAACACCGTCGCGATAACGGAGCCGGCGAGCATCAGGGCCATGATACGGGTATAGGACAGGATATCGCCGAACCAACCTGTGGCGGTATTGTAAAGCGTCCCGAACAGGCTGCCGAGCTTGCCGATGATGCCCTTGGAGCTGCGGGAGCCGCCGTAGAAGATCATCACCACGCCGACTATAAGCACGACCGGAACACCGGAAACGTTGCCTACCTTCATCACATAGAGGATGATACCGGCGAGAGTGACCCACAGTGAGCCCTCTTCCCAAATTGCATCTGCTGTCTGGCCGCGCTTTATCTTCTTGATAAAGCTGATGACAAGGCCGGTGTTGAGGTGGATAAGGCCGAGCACCATCGAGCCGACAAGGACATAGACGGTATCGTTGAGCGGGGTGAAGAGACTCGGAAGCTCGCCCCAGCCCTCGGGCTTACCGAGGATGGTGCCGATCTTAACGAGCGCGTCACCGAAGAAACCGCCGGTTATCGCGCCCATTATAAAGGTCGCGATGCCGCAGTAGAGCAGCAGCTGGCAGAACGACAGCGAGCCCGCTCTCGGCTTCATCTTCTTCATTGCGATCACCGCCGCGAGGATCATTATGATGCCATAGCCCATATCGGCCATCATGAGTCCGTAGAACAGGATGAAAAACGGAGCCATGAGCGGGTTCGGGTCGAGACTGCCGTAGGCCGGCAGGCTGTACATGTTCGTCACCATATTGAGTGCGTTGGTGATTTTGTTGTTCTTGAGCTTTACAGGGACATTGGGGTATTCGTCCTCTTCGGGGACGAGCGCTTCCCATGCGCAGCCGAAGCGCTCAAACACTTCGTTCAGCTCCGCTTCGCGCTCCTCGGGGTACCAGCCCTCCATGATAACGGCGCTGTCCGTGCCGTAGAGCTTGTCCCCGGCCTCGGCCAGAGATATCTGCACGCTCACGCGGTCTGCCGCAAGCTTCAGCTCATCGCGCCTGACGGCTTCGCCGACGATGTACTGCACGCAGTTTTCCTTTTCGGATGCAAGCGACTGAAGCTCGGAGCGTGCCTGAGCAGTGCATTCCTTTGCCGAGGTACTGACGCCCGCGAAGGACGCCGCGCTGAAGCCGAAGCCGCGCAGGCAATCCTGCATTTCAGCAAGCTTTTCGCGCATGCACACGAATACGACATAGTGCTCCCTCTTCTCCTCATGCACGCAGAAAAGCTCACTCTCGGCGTCTATCTGCTCGAGCGCCGCTTCTACCTGTCCCAGCTCTGTGCGGGCGGGTATGGTGCCAAGCAGCACCGCGCAGCGCTCCGTGCCCTCGGTACCGAGCGGCAGGTCAAGATCGAGCCACGGCTGGAGCGACTGGATAACGCCGCGCTGGCGGCTCTCCTCTGCGCTGATGCGCTTAATGCGTGCGTCGTAACTCTCGATGCCCTCGGCGACCTTGAGCGCACCGGCAAGGCCGGTATCGTCCAGCAGGACGCAGTCGTCAAGCTCCGGCTTTGCGGAGAGAAGCTTGCCCTTCTTCGGGGCATAATGATCCAGCAGGTCAATGGCATGCGTCAGCGTTGTGTGCCGGCTCTTGAGAGAGGCGATGTCGCTGCTCTCCCGGTGGACCAGTGCTTCGATATCCGTGCCGTGAAGCTCGCCCTCAAGCTCGGAAATTTCCACGCAGCCATGCCTGATAAGCTCTCGCAGGAGTTCTTCCTTATTGGAACGGACAGCAATAAGGCGGAGCTTTTTCATTTTTAGAATGGCCATCTCAGCTGTTCACTATCCTTTCCACAACAAGAGCTGCTGCCTGCTCCAGCCGCCCTTCGGCTCTGGCGCGCAGCGCTGCTTTCTGATTTTCCAGTTCACCGGAAAGGCCCTTGGCCTGAGCCCTTGCCTTCTCGCTGACCTGACGGCTGAGCTCTTTGAGCTCCTCCTCTGCTTTTGCGCAGGCGGCATCGATTGCAAGCTTGCCCGCGGTATCCGCGTCAGCCAGCATCTGCTTTGCCTTGCTCTCGGCTTCGGCTACAGTGATTTTGGCCTGAGCTTCCGCCTGAGCAATATTGCTTACTGCTTCAAATGACATTGGCACACCCCCTCTTTATCCCGCAATGCGTTATTAAAAAGCTGCCTTTATGATACCTTAACGCGCATATAGATTCAAGCAAAACTTGCCATTTATCATTGTCAAAATTGACGCACGCGGCCAAAACCATACGCAACACGCGTTTTTGTATATAAAGCTACCAAGATATTGTATTATATTGACAGAATCTTGTCAAATGCAAATCTGCACAAAGGAAAAAGTTCTGTGTGTCACAATTCCGTCAATGTATACAACGGCGTGAACGCTGCCTAAAAGCAAACAGCCGCGGCTTCGGAGATAGCTCCGCATAGCCGCGGCCATTAAAATGGCGCTAAAAATTATATGCCTTCAAGCTGTATTCTGCACTGCCGTCCGTCGGACCCGTCGGCGTAAATGCGCAGGCTTTCGCCCTCGCTGCCGGTGCAGTCAAATTCGTAGCAGGCCATATATTCCCCGCCCGGGCGCTGCACGATCACCTTGCGGCTGCCGCTCACACTCACGTTATCGGGCAGACTTTTCCGCGCCGTCTCCTCGTCGCATCCCCAATCGGCTTTAGGCGCATCGTCCGAATATCGCGTCGCATCGTAGGAATATATGCTGCCGTCGTCCAGCGCGACGGAGACGCTGATATAATCATCGACGCGCAGCGCGCCATCCTGCACGGGGACAAAACGGAATGAGGCAACGCTCCCGCTCCCTCCGCGTTCGCTGAGGCTCAGATCATTATAGCCGCGCGCTTTCAGGAAATCCTGGGCTATCTCCTCAGCTTTCTCCGAGCTGATGCTCCCGGAGCCTACGAGCCGCGACTGGGACATTGACTCAAGTCCGCGCGAACTGACACACAACAGCATATTCCCCGCGCTGTAGCAGCGGCGGCCGTCCTCGCCCTCGTAGCCGTACTCGTCCTTGAGTTCACGCGGCTCCATGCCGACGGCCTCGGCGGCAAGCTTTCTCGCCTGCTCCTCGCTCAGCTTTCCGCGCTCCTTCTCCGGACGGGTGCTGTACTGCCCGTCATATTGGAAGTCCTCGGGCGCGGTGAAGTCCGCCTCATAGCCCAAGAGCTCAGCGCTGAGCTTTCCCGTGTCCTCGACGCCGATGTTCTGAAGCTGCTCCTCGCGGCTGTCCATTATGAGCTCCCCGGAGTTGACGCGCCCCTGCATATCGCGCAGGCGGGAGGAGAACTCCGCGGCGGTATCGGACATGGCCTTGAGCTGCTGCTTCTGCTCATTGCTGAGATCGTCGCCGCTCTGCGCGCCGAGGCTCTTTGCGTAGTCCCCGGCGCGGTTGAGAAAGCCCGATAGCTGCTCAAGCTCCTGCGTTGAAAACGGCAGCGCTGATAGCGCGGCCTCGGCGGCGAGCGCGTTGGCATAAGCCTGAGTGCATATGCTGCGCCCCAAGGTCGCGTCGGTGACATACAGGCTCTTTTTAAGCGAACGGCTCAGCCCCTCGACAGCGGAGACGGTAGTCTCGAACGCATCGGATGAGCTGTATAGCGCGGTCAGCCGGTAGTCGGCAAGCTTTGAGTACAGCACTGCCGAGAGCACGCTGAGCGTCACGAGCGCCGCGGCGGTATATATAACGATAAGCTGTTTTGCTTTTGCGGACATAAAAACACCCCTTTGATGATTATTAGTATCACCGTCAAAGGGGCAGATTATTATTGATTATCCGAGCTTTTCAAGCGCCGTGTTCAGGCGGCGGAGAGTTTCGTCTTTTCCGAGGATGCGGCATATCTCGACCGCGCCGCCGGGAGTGACTGCCTTGCCCGCAGCGGCAATACGCACAGGCCACATGACCTTCGCGTTCTTCGCCTCCATCGCTTCGGCAAGTCCTACCATCGCGCCCATGATGTGCTCATCGTCCCACGCGGGCAGCTCCTCGAATATTGGGATGATCTTCTCCAGCACAGCCTTCGAGCTTTCTTTATCAGATTTGGACTTCTTGTGGACAAATAGTTCGGTATCGTACTCGGGCAGTTCGTCAAAGAAATCGACCTTCTCCGGGATATCGGTCAGCACCTCGGTGCGCTGCTGGAGAAGCGCGGCGATTGCCGCGGCGTCATACGCGGGGTTCTTCACGCTCTGGCGGATAAACGGCTCTGCCGCCTTGGCAAAGGCCTCAGGGCTCATGGCGCGGATATACTCGCTGTTGAAGTAGCGCAGCTTGTCAATGTCAAAGATCGCGGGGGACTTGGAAATGCCGGCAAGGTCGAAAATGTCAACAAGCTCGTCCATGCTGAATATCTCCTGTTCGCCGCGCGGGCTCCAGCCGAGGAGCGTAACATAGTTGATGACGGCGTCGGTCAGATAGCCCTGGGCGATAAGGTCCTCATAGGACGGGTCGCCGTGGCGCTTGGACATCTTGTTGTGTGCGTCGCGCATGACGGGCGAGCAGTGGACGTACTTGGGAATGTCCCAGCCGAAGCCCTCGTACAGCAGGTTATACTTCGGGGCGGAGGAAAGATACTCGCTGCCGCGCACGACATGGGTAATGCCCATGAGGTGGTCGTCCACAACGTTTGCGAAGTTATAGGTCGGCAGCCCGTCGCGCTTTAAGAGCACCTGATCGTCAAGGCTCGCGTTCTCGACGGTAATATCGCCGAAGGTCTCGTCATGGAAAGTGGTCGTCCCCTCGTGCGGGATGAGCTGGCGGATAACGTAGGGTCTGCCCTCGGCGGCAAGGCGGTCAGACTCCTCGCGGCTCATGCAGCGGCAGGGATCGTCCCCGCGGTCAAATTCGCCGGTGTCCTCCTCGGAGGCCGTCTTTTCGCAGAAGCAGCGGTAGGCATGGCCGCGCTCCATGAGAAGCTCCGCATATTCCTTATAAAGCCCGCGGCGCTCGGTCTGCACGTATGGGCCGACGGGGCCGCCGACGTCCGGGCCTTCGTCATGCTCAAGGTGGCACTGCTCCATCGTCCTGTATATAACGTCAACCGCACCCTCAACGAGACGTCCCTGATCCGTGTCCTCAATGCGGAGAATGAACTTGCCCTTATTGTGGCGGGCAATGAGATAAGTATAAAGCGCGGTGCGAAGATTGCCGACGTGCATGTACCCCGTGGGGGACGGTGCAAACCGCGTGCGTACCTCGCCGGTGGGGATGCGCTTTTCCATATCCTCAAACCACTTCATGTCTTTCATTTTGTGCCTCCTGCGCCAATAATTATATTTAGTTTGGCTTTATTTTCTTTTTAAGTTCTTTATCTGTATATTATTTTGCAAATTGGCAGTTGTCAAGACAAACTTATTTTGATACAATGTATAGACGCTCATACTGGGCTTTTTTGAGCCTCCGCCGATCGTCCCGGAGACAGCGCCGCCGCGGCGCGATAAATATGGACGGCAGAATGGGAGATTATTGTGGATAACAAAACCGCTGAAAAGAAAACTATGCTCTCGGGCATCCAGCCCTCAGGCGACCTGCACCTTGGCAACTACCTCGGCGCGGTCAAGAACTGGGCAGAGCTTGCCGACGAGTTTAACTGCTATTATTTCATGGCCGACCTGCACAGCCTGACCGTGCGTCAGAACCCCACAGAGCTGCGCCGCCGCTCTGTCGCGCAGCTCGCACAGTACATCGCCTGCGGCCTTGACCCCGAGAAGAACACCCTGTTCATCCAGAGCCATGTGCACGAGCACGCGGAGCTCGGCTGGATTCTCAACTGCTATACGATGTTCGGCGAGCTGAGCCGCATGACGCAGTTCAAGGACAAGTGCGCGAAGAACGCCGACAATATCAACGGCGGTCTCTTTACTTATCCCTCGCTTATGGCGGCGGATATCCTGCTCTACCAGCCGGACTATGTCCCCGTCGGTGAGGATCAGAAGCAGCACTGCGAGCTGACGCGCGATATCGCCATCCGCTTCAACAACATCTACGGCGAGACCTTCAAGGTGCCCGAGCCCTATATCCCCAAGGTGGGCGCGAGGATCATGAGCCTCGGTGTGCCGACCTCGAAGATGAGCAAGTCCGATCCTCAGGGCTGCGTGTTCATCATGGACAAGCCCGAGGACATTGCCCGCAAGTTCAAGCGCGCCGTGACCGATTCCGATACCGAGCACTGCGTACACTATGATCTCCAGAACAAGCCCGGCGTCTCAAATCTCATGAGCATCTACTCCTCTGTCACCGGCAAGAGCTTTGAAGAGATAGAGCGCGAGTTTGACGGCCAGGGCTACGGCGCTTTCAAGCCCGCGGTCGGCGAAGCCGTTATCGAGACGCTGCGTCCGATTCGCGAGGAGGCCGAGCGCATGATCGCCGACAAGGCGTACCTCAAGGACATCTATACCGAAGGCGCGCGGAAGGCGAGCTATGTCGCTTCCAAGACTCTGCGCAAGGTGTACAAGCGCGTCGGCCTTGTCGAGAAGCCCTTCTGATAATAAAACGAACTGGAGATAGATTTAATGTTTCCTGGTCTTGCTGATTGGATAAAGATGCTGCTGGCATTCGTCGTGTCGCTGCTGGTCGCATATGTCATGACGCCGCCGGTCAAGCGCTTTGCCGAGAAGGTCGGCGCGATCGACGTGCCGAAGGACAACCGCCGCGTACACGACCATCCCATTCCCCGCATGGGCGGGCTTGCGATATTCATCGGCTTTGTACTCTCGCTGATATTCTTTGTGCCGATGTCAACAAAGGTGCTGGGGCTTCTTGTCGGCTCGGTCATCATCGCGGTCATGGGCGGCGTTGACGATATCGTCAGTCTCAACCCCTGGGTCAAGCTCGCCGGACAGATAGTCGCGGCGCTCGTCGCGATACGCTGTGGGCTCGTGTTTGACGTTATTTCAAACCCGAACATCTTCGCCGAGGAGACCTATATTGAGATAGGGTGGCTCTCCGTCCCGCTGACGATGCTGTGGATCGTCGGCTGCACGAATGCCGTCAACCTCATCGACGGGCTTGACGGGCTGGCTGTCGGCGTGTCGGCGATAAGCTCTCTGACAATGCTTATCGTGTCGCTGTTCGTCTCGGAGCCGGTGGTATCCATCATCCTCGCCGCGCTCACCGGCGCGTGCCTCGGCTTCATGCCGTATAACCTCAACCCCGCCAAGATCTTCATGGGCGACGTCGGCTCGCAGCTGTTGGGCTTTGTGCTGTCAACGGCGTCGATAATGGGTCTGTTCAAGCTGCACGCGATCATCACCTTCTTTGTGCCTCTGCTGGCTCTGGCATTGCCTCTGGCCGATACGATCTTTGCCTTCTTCCGCAGGATACTGCACGGGCAGAGCCCGTTCAAGGCCGATAAGGGGCACTTCCATCACCGGCTGCTTGCAATGGGGCTCAACCAGAAGCAGGTCGTCGCAGTGCTGTACGGCATCTCGGCTGTACTGGGCCTGCTGGCCGTGCTTATGGCTGGGGACAGCATGGCGGTAAAGATAATCTGTCTCGCCGCAGCGTTTATCATTTCGCTCGTTATCTGGTTCAAGGTGTTCAAGAATAATCCCAATCTGCGCGAGCATCATGCCGAGGAGCGCAAAGCCGAATCGACTGCAGAAAGCAATACCGCTCCGCAGGAAAAAGCGCAATAAAACATGACCGGCTCCGCTTGAAAACAAGCGGAGCCTTTTTTGCTCTTAACTCCTCGCAAGGCAAAAATAATTCAGGTACATTTTTGCCGAGAAAAGCTTGCTTTTCAACGACTACAGCAAAAACATCGCTCCCATTATTATCAGCAGCTCACTGTCGCCGCTCTCGCGGTACATGAGATAGAGAACGAGCAGAAGGATGATATCGTCCGTCTCCAGCTCGCCTATCTTATCCGGCAGCAGCCGCCCTATATCTCCAAGTCCGTTGAGCAGGCCGCCGGGTGCCGGCTCCGGCGGCTTCGGCTTTACCGGCGGCGGCTGCCGCCGCGGTATCTGCTCCCTCTGCGGTGCGCGCCGCTCCTCCCCGCTCTCCGGGAAGCGCTCGACGCGCCCGCTGTTTCCCTGATAGCGGTTAATCACTGCCGTCTCCTCCCATCTCGCCCATGGCTATGCGTGCTATCGACGCAAGCCGGGCAAGCTTGATGGCTTTATCCATCTTGCTCCTGCGCTTTTCGGACAGATATGGCTTCATCGCCTCCAGCAGCGCGCGCTCCTGCTTCTTTTCTCCCGCGCCCGATGAGAACGCGCGGCTCAGGCGCGCGAGCATAGCCGGGTCGATGGTGCCATCGCTGCCGCCTAAGCTCTGCATGAGCGAGTCCAGCCCGCCGCCCGTGCTTTTAGCCTTCTCTGCAGATTCAGTGCCGCCGTCACCGCCGCCCATGAGCGACTTTGCCAGCCCCGCAATTTTCTCCATCTGCGCAGGGTCGCCGAGTATGCCGTTTATTTTGTCCTCAAGCTCGCTCACGGCCGTTTCACCTCCCGTTTACCGCGCTGTGCGCCTAATTTTCCATCATCCGGCGCACGCTTTCCGCGAGACGCTTTCCCTCCTGAGTTCTCAGCATGGAGCTGAGCAGACTGCGCAGAGCTTCACTGTCTCCGCTTTTTGCGGCCTGCTCGACGGCATTCGCGTCGATGAGCCTTGCAAGCTTCGCCCCGTCCTCGGACTCGGCAAGCTGCTTTATCTGCTCGGTCTTGCCGCGGCGCTCAAGCTCCCGGCCAAGCTGTTCAAAATTTTGCATTGCATCTCACCCCTGTTCGTTTTATTATATTCACAGTAAGCGCCCATGATAATTGCGAAAGGATCAAATATATGAAAGTCGCCGTTTTTTCCGATACCCATTCAAACAATGAGCTTATGTTCGAGGCTGTCCGCCGCTGCCGCCCCGACGCCGCGATACACCTCGGCGATCACGACCGGGATGCGGTCGAGCTGCGGCATGAGTTCCCGGGCCTGCCGGTCTACAGCGTCTGCGGCAACTGCGACCTGATGCCGCTCGCACCGGAAAAGGACGTTGTTCAGCTCGGGCCGGTCAAGGCCTTCATCACGCACGGGCACCTGTACAATGTCAATTACGGGCGCGTGGATTCGCTCGTCTACGCCGCGCAGGAGGCGGGCGCACAGCTTGCCATGTTCGGCCATACGCATCAGGTCTATTATGAGCAGATAGGCGGCGTGCAGGTCCTGAATCCCGGCACCGCGGGGCGCGGCAGGGAGCTGACCTGGGCGCTGGTAGAGATATTCGATAACGGTGCTTTCGCCTGCGAGATACGCAGGCTGTAAAGCATGGTCCTAAACTAAAAGCCGGGTGTATCCGAAAAAACGGATACACCCGGCTTTTAGTCTTTTTATCGTCCGATATCATTCGTCGAGCTTCAGCACCGCGAGGAAGGCCTCGGTCGGTATCTGCACCGTGCCGAGCTGGCGCATCTTCTTTTTGCCCTCCTTCTGCTTTTCGAGCAGCTTCTTCTTTCTCGTGATGTCGCCGCCGTAGCACTTGGCAAGCACGTCCTTGCGCATGGCCTTGACCGTCTCTCGCGCAATGATCTTGCCGCCGATAGCCGCCTGTATCGGCACCTCGAAGAGCTGACGCGGGATGTTGTCCTTGAGCTTCTCGCAGAGCTTGCGGGCGCGGCCATAGGCCTTTTCCCGGTGGGCGATGAAGCTGAGCGCGTCTACCTGGTCGCCGTTCAGGAGCATGTCGACCTTGACAAGGTCACTCGGCTTGTACTCGCTCAGCTCATAGTCAAGCGATGCATAGCCCTTCGTGCGCGCCTTGAGCGTGTCAAAGAAGTCGTATATGATCTCGTTGAGCGGCATTTCGTAATGCAGCTCAACAAGGCGGGTGTCGAGGTACTGCATGTTCTTGTACTCTCCGCGCCTGTCCTGGCACAGCGGCATGATGTTGCCGACAAATTCATTCGGCGTGATGATCGACACCTTGACATACGGCTCATAAGCCTCGGCGATCGACGGTACATCGGGGTAGTTGTGGGGGTTGTCGACCATGACGGTGCTGCCGTCGGTCTTTATGACCTTATATATAACGGAGGGCAGAGTCGTCACAAGGTCGAGGTCGAACTCGCGCTCGAGCCGCTCCTGGATTATCTCCATGTGCAGCATTCCAAGGAAGCCGCAGCGGAAGCCGAAGCCGAGAGCTGCGGAGCTTTCCGGCTCATAGGAGAGTGACGCGTCGTTGAGTTTGAGCTTTTCGAGCGCGTCGCGCAGGTCGGGGTACTTGGAGCCGTCCTCGGTGTATATGCCGCAGAATACCATCGGCCTTGCGGGGCGGTATCCGGGCAGTGCTTCGGCGGTCGGCTTCCCGGCATCGGTGACAGTGTCGCCCACATGCGTGTCGGATACATTCTTTATGCTCGCCGTGAAGTAGCCAACATCGCCCGCTGACAACTCCGTGCAGGGGTCGAGCCCTATCGGGCGCAGGTGACCGACCTCGAGCACCTTGTACTTCGCGCCGGTGGACATCAGCAGTATCTCGGAATCCTTTCGTATCGTCCCGTCGAACACACGGATAAAGACGATGACGCCGCGGTAGTTATCATACTGGCTGTCGAATATCAGCGCCTTGAGCGGCGCGGCGGGGTCGCCCTTCGGCGCGGGGACACCGTTCACAACATCCTCAAGCACAGCGTCAATGTTGATGTTCGCCTTCGCGCTTATCTCCGGTGCGTCCATTGCGGGGATGCCGATGATCTCCTCTATCTCCTCCTTGACCCTGTGCGGGTCGGCAGCGGGAAGGTCTATCTTATTGATGACCGGGAGTATCTCAAGGTTATTGTCAAGTGCGAGGTAGGTATTCGATAGTGTCTGCGCCTCGACGCCCTGCGACGCGTCCACGACCAGCACCGCGCCCTCGCATGCGGCGAGTGAGCGGCTGACCTCGTAGTTAAAGTCGACATGACCCGGAGTGTCGATGAGGTTGAGTGTATAGTTCTCCCCGTCGGCAGCCCTGTAATTTAGGCCGACGGCGCGCGCCTTGATGGTTATGCCGCGCTCGCGCTCAAGATCCATGTTGTCAAGTATCTGATCCTCCATCTCGCGCTGCTCCACCGCGCCGCATTTCTCGATGAGGCGGTCGGACAGCGTGGACTTGCCGTGGTCTATGTGTGCGATTATGGAAAAGTTGCGTATATTCTCCTGCTTTATCATTCAGGCCGTTCCTCCTCGGAAAATTCTGCAAGGGTCTGGTTCGCGCGGTCTATCACGCTCTGCATCTGGTCAAGAAAGGCACGCGCCGCCTGCGCGGTGCTGAAGGCGATGTTCGGCCTGTCCGTCCTGCACAGCAGATAATCGGCGCTGACCCCGTAATAGTCGCATGCGCGGCACACGAAGCCGAGCCCCGGCTCACGCGCGCCGTTTTCGTAATGGCTCAGCAGCGCCTGACTGATGTTGAGGTCGGCCGCCGCCTTGCGCTGGCTTATGTTCTTGTCCCGGCGCAGCGCCGAGAGCGTCTCTGGAAAGCTTCTCTGCATTGTATCCATCCTATATTTGATAACAGATTGTATTATTATACCGAGAAAATTTGCCTTTGTAAATAGAAATTGCGGCAAAAATCTTGAAAACGGCGCGGAGTAGTGGTACAGTGTTCATGTGCAAAAATAAACATTCCGGAGGAACCAACCATGTTTGAAAATCTGATAGAGATACTTAAAGCCAATCCCCGCAAGATCGTCTATACCGAGGGCAGCGATGCGCGTATCCTTGAGTCCGCAGCAAGGCTCAAGAAGGACGGCTTTCTGACTCCTATTCTCGTCGGCAATGTAGATGAGGTCAAGGCTGCGGCTGCAAAGGGCGGCTTCGATATCGAGGGCCTTGAGATAATCGACCCCATGACCTATCCCGAAATGGACGCGATGGTCGAGAAGATGGTCGAGCTGCGCCGCGGCAAGGTCACCGCCGAGGACGCGCGCGCCGCGCTCTCCAAGGGCAACTACTTCGGCACCATGCTCGTCAAGATGGGCAAGGCCGACGCTCTGCTCGGCGGCGCAACCTACTCCACCGCTGACACCGTCCGTCCCGCGCTCCAGCTCGTCAAGACCAAGAAGGGCGCAAACCTCGTCAGCTCCTGCTTCAT
>CAKTPC010000050.1 GCA_934590505.1 uncultured Oscillospiraceae bacterium | reverse complement strand
CTTTATAGTAAGGTCACAAGGTTTTGAAAACCAAAACAACCACCCATCAGGCAGCTTGTACTTGCCTGACCCGGGAAAACAAAAAAGGAGAACATGAAATGAAGAAGTACATTGCACTCATTCTCACGCTCTGCATGGCCTTCGCACTGTGCGCATGCGGCCAGTCCGCAGCCCCCGCGGCGACCGAAGCACCCGCTGCCGACGCTGCTCCTGCCGATGCGGCACCCGCAGCAGAGCCCGTCACCCTGCGCTTCGCTTTCTCTGAGGCTCCCGAGAGCCAGACCGCTCAGATCATGAAGACCGTCAAGGAGAATATCGAGTCCCGCACCGAGGGCCGCGTCATTGTCGAGCCGCACTGGTCCAACGAGCTTGGCTCCATCGCCGACTGCATCGAGCAGATCTCCCTCGGCGGCAACATCGTTTCCTCCACCTCCGCTTCCTCCTGGGCTCCCTACGGCTGCGCTGACATGACCGCTATGGACTCCATGTTTGCTTTCTCCTCCACCGATGAGATCGCAAAGTTCAACGAGTCCGATATGTGGAAGGCCATGGTCGCTGAGCTTGAAGAGAACGGCGGCATCCACATGATCTGCATGAACTGGGCCGCAGCTCCCCGTATAATTCTCTCCAACAAGGCCATCAACTCCGTTGATGATCTCAAGGGTCTGCTCGTCCGCGTTCCCACCGACACCTACGCTGCATGGTTCTCCGCACTGGGTGCATCCCCCGTTTCCGGCATCCCCTTCGCGGAAGTCTACACCAACATTGAGTCCGGCGTTATCGAGGCTGCCGAGGCTCCCGCAGCTACCCTCTCCGACTACTCCATTCAGGAAGTCGCGAAGTACGCTTTCCTCTCCAACCACACCTATGCCGCTGCATGCTTTGGCACTTCCACCGCTATCTGGGATCTGATCTCCGCTGACGATCAGGCGATCATCACCGAAGAACTCACCAACGGCGGCGTTGAGTTCACCAAACTCTGCGCAGAGAAGAACGCTGAGTACCTCAAGGCATTTGAGGACGCCGGTGTTACCGTCGTTGAGCCGAGCGCTGACGATGTCGCCGCTTTCCAGAAGGCCGCTGCTGAAGCTGCTGTCACCCTGAACCTGCGCGAAGGCGTTATGGACGAGATCGCTGCTGCGAGCAAATAAACCTGCATAAAACTTAACACACCCATAAAGGGGAAGGGGTCATCCCTTCCCCATCTTAATAGCAGGCTATGCTAATTTTCTTAACGGCAAAAGCGGCAGAGCTTTGCTCCGATACTTGTACACAGAGGTGAGACAGTGAAAAAAGTATTAAATGGTCTCAAATGGTTTGCTCTCCACATCGAGGAGATAATCGCCGTCATCGGCATTGCTGTTATGCTCTGCGCGGTGTTCCTGAACGTTATCATGCGTTACCTTTTCAGGAACCCCCTCGCGTGGTCGGATGAACTGGCAATTATCTCTCTGGCCTATGTGACCTTCGTCGGCGGCGCAGCAGCATATAAGAAAAACCTGCACTTCGGCATCGACGTGCTCCTTGATCTTATGCCCGTGAGCGCTAGGATGTTCATCAGAAGGATCGTAAACTTCGCGTTTATAATCCTGTTCGGCTATGTCACCTACCTTGGCTGGGACCTTTTCATCCATGCCAAGAAGGTCTTTAACTATTCCGGCTGGTCATATAAGGTGATGGACTTTGCGCTGCCGCTGGGCTTTTTGAGCATGACGATATACGCGATATACTTTTTTATCCAGTCCTTTACGGATAAGAAGGCGTATCACGACAGATACGAGAAGAATTACGAAGAAGAAAATGTCGACCAGGATCTGGTCGAGGCGAGCGCGGCAATATTCGCGGATGACGAAAGGGGCGAGAAATAATGACAGTATGGCCAATGATAGTTGTTCTCATTCTGTTCTTCCTCGGCATCCCCTGCTCCTTCGCGATGATGATCGTCTGCATTCCCTATTTTCTCTCCGACCAGTATATACAGGCGACGGTCGTGGCACAGAAGCTGCTCGCAAGCTGTGAGTCGCAGTCGCTGATGGCGATCCCGTTTTTCATCACCGCCGGCGCGATAATGAACTATTCCGGCATTTCCGAGAAGCTGATGGAGTTTGCCGACGGTCTTGTCGGCCACCTCACCGGCGGTCTGGGCCATGTCAACGTTCTTATCTCCACGCTGATGGGCGGCGTCTCCGGTTCCGGTGCCGCCGACTGCGCGATGGAGTGCAAGATCCTCGTCCCCGAGATGCTGAAGTACGGCTACTCAAAGCCCTACTCCGCCGCCATCACCGCGGCCACGGCCTGCATCACGCCTATTATCCCTCCCGGGATAAACCTCGTCCTCTTCGCCTGCCTGTGCGAATGCTCCGTCGGGCGTCTGCTCGCGGCAGGCTATATCCCCGGTTTCCTGCTTTGCATTGCTTTCATGGTTCTAAACCACTTCATCTCCAAGAAGCGCGGCTACGTCGGCGGCAGAAAGAAGATGATGGAAGGCAAGAAGCTCATCAAGATATTCCTCAGCTCCCTCTGGGCGCTGTTTCTCCCCTTCGGGCTGATAATGCTGCTGCGCTTCGGCGTCTGCACCGCGACCGAGGGCGGCGTCATGATGGCGTTCTATTCGATATTCGTCGGCAAATTCGTCTACAAGAAGCTTGACCTGCGCAAGCTGCCGCAGATCCTGCTCGAAGCCGTCAACAGCACCGCGCCCGTTATGATGATCCTGTGCGCGGCGAACCTGTTCAGCTACTACATGTCCTGGGAGAATGTTCCCTCCACGCTCACGAAGATGCTGCTCACGCTCACGGGCAACAAGTACGTTTTCCTGCTGCTGTGCAACATCCTATTCCTCATAATCGGCTGCTTCATGGACGCTATGGCCGCGATGATCGTTATCGCCCCGCTGCTCGCCCCCGTTGTGCGCGCGCTGGATATAAACATCATTCACTTCGGCCTTATGATGTGCTTCAACGTCGGCCTCGCGGCGATCACCCCGCCCTTCGGCACGTACATCTTCCTTGTCTCCGGCCTGCTGAAGATGAAAACGAGCGAGATGATACGCGACCTGTGGCCGTTCATCGGCGTCGCGATCATCGTGCTGCTGCTCGTTACATACGTCCCCTGGTTCTCGACCTTTATCCCTGACCTGATGTACGGTTCGGTGTAATGTCTCTGACGGCACCTATGATGTAAATTCAACTTGCTCCCAGCTGTCGGCAAAACGATGGACGCCGCTGCGGGGGCAGGCTACGACCACTGAGGAAAACTAAAATGCTGACTGATGATTATGCCTCTGTTCTGGAAAAAACGATAGAGAATATAAGACTCGGTCAAAGACAGAAGATTCTTGCTTCGGCCGAAATTATCAGCAATGTAATTTCGGCCGATGGTCTTATCTACGTCTTTGGCTGCGGCCATTCCCACATTCTCGCGGAGGAGACCTTCTACCGCGCGGGCGGGCTGGCCTGCGTCTCTCCCGTGTTCTATGAACCACTCATGCTGCATGAGAGTGCATCCGAAAGCAGCCTTCTGGAAAAGCAGCCAGGTCTTGCGGAAAAGCTGCTCGAGAAAACGCCGATTACCGGGAAGGACGCGCTTATCTGCGTGTCGACCTCCGGGGTGAACGCCGTGCCGGTCGAGTTTGCAAAGCTCGTGAAGGACAGAGGGATACCGGTAATCGGGATATCCTCGGACGAGTATATTTCCCAGACGCCGAATAATCCGCTGGGCGCGCATCTGCAGGATATCTGCACCGTCTGCATAAACAACTATGCTCCTTACGGTGACGCATGTCTCAGCCCCGGCACGGGAATAAGCATCACGCCGGTGTCGACGGTCGCGAGCAGCTTTATCGTGAACTCCGTGCTCGCCGAGGCTGTCGGGCTGTGTCTCTCAAGAGGCGTGGACGTGCCCGTCTATACAAGCGGCAACATCCCCGGCGGCGCTGAGAAAAACACGAAGCTTATCCGCCGGTATAAGCCGCGGATAGCGGCGCTTTGAGGCAGAGTCATGAAGGGAACAAGACCGGTCATAACCGTCCTCGGCCTATGCGGGGACTCGGTTTTTATGCATGTCGACCATTTCCACCGCAGCGGTGAGACGCTGCACGCGGACTCGCTGTACTCTGAGCCCGGCGGCAAGGGCTGCAATCAGGCCGTGGCCGCGCACAGGCTCGGTGCGGGGGTGAACTTCGTCTCCTGCATGGGCAGAGACAGCATAGAGGAAACCTGCTCTGCGTTCCTCACTCGTGAGGGGCTGCGGCTTTTCACGGAGCATACCGATGAGGGCGCGAGCTCCTATGCCTGCATTCTTACCGACAGTCAGGGCGAGAACCGCGTGACAGTTCACCGCGGCTCGGCTGAGCATCTGTCCGCCGGCTTCATCTGCAGCCTTGAGGCGGAGATCGCCGCGTCGGATATGCTGCTGCTGAACAATGAGACGCCTTATGAAGCGAACCTGTGCGCACTCGAGCTTGCCGAAAAACACGGTGTTCCCGCAATACTGAACCCCGCGCCGTATGCCGAGCTGCCGCCGGACTATCTCAGGCGCTTTTGGCTCATCACGCCGAACCGCCATGAGGCCGCCGCGATACTCGCGGCAAGTCCAGACACGCCGCCGGAAGAGCTTCTGTCCGGTCTGCGCACACTCGGCATTGCGCGATGCGTGATAACTCTCGGCGCGGACGGTACCGCCGCGACGGACGGCGAAAGCGTTCTCCTCTGCCCGCCTCACCCGGTAAAGGCCGCGGACACTACCGGTGCCGGTGACTGCTTCAGCGCAGCGCTCACGGTGCGCCTCGCCCTCGGCGACGGGCTGGCTGCGGCGATGGAATATGCCGCCAACGCCTCGGCCTACAGCGTGCAGCGCAAATACGTAATGCCGTCTCTTCCTGATAAGGAGGAGCTGGATAGTTTCTTTACACCTCTTGCGATCACAAAAAGGAGAATTAAAAATGACTGATACCTCCAACGGATATCTTCCTCTCGTCATAGAGTTGCTCAATAAGATCGAGACCGAGCAGCTTGACAACATCAAGGCCGCCGCGAAGCTCATGGCGGATGCCATCGAGGACGACAGGCTTATAAACGTCTACGGCGGCGGCGGACACACCACTCTCCCCGTCGGCGAGATGTTCTTCCGCGCGGGCGGTCTGTGCAACATCAATCCCTGCATGGAGACCGGCCTTTCAGTTTTTAACCAGGCGCAGAAGTATCTGTCCCTTGAGCGCTGCGTAAACTACGGCCGGCACATCATGGACTACTACGACCTGCAGAAGGATGATGTCCTGATAATCTATCACAATATCGGCACCAACGCCGCCTCCATTGACGCGGCTCTTGAGGCAAAGGAGCGCGGGGTGAAGATAATCGCCGTCTCCTCCTCCGACTGGCAGAACAACATTCCCAAGGACTATGAGCTTCGCCACCCCTCTGGGCTGAATCTCTTTGACCTTGCCGACGTCTGCATCGACGACTATAACCCGCTCGGCGATACCGTTGTCAAGCTTGATGGCTTCGATACGCCCATCGGTCCCATCTCCAACATGACCGACTTTTACATTGTCCACCGCCTTGAGATAGAGTGCGCAAAGGAATGCCTCGCACGTGGCATCGAGCCTCCGTTCTGGCGCAGTGCGAACGTCCCCGGCGGCGACGAGTTCAACAAGAAGAATCTTAAAAAGTACAGCCCCAGAGTAAAAATGCTGTAAGGAGTATAAAATGGACGCAAATTTTATTCCTAAACTGCTTGAACTGGCGGAGAAATACAGAGCCGCCGAGGACCTGACGGTCTCTCTCGAGGACGGCGCGGTCCTTGTCCGCTGCAGCAAGGGAAGCTTCTGCTTCTTCTATGACTTCAATATGGAACTGAATGGCGACGGCTATACCCCCGTTCCTCTGTTTCACTGGCAGGCGCAGCCCAAGTATATCCAACTGCGCGGGCTTATAGACCGCGGCATGGTCGAGCCAGCGCTCGCAATGCGCATCCACCACATGGTCTCCCACGACGCCTTTACCCGCACGCTCAAGGACATCGTCGTTTTCGAGGTAAACCTCTTCGAGTTCATCACCCGCTCGACGATCGACCATGTCTTTGCCGACTTCAGCGGCATGATCTATACCAACTGCATCATGTCCACCAAGAATAACCTTAAGGCCAGCATGGAGCTGGGCTTCCTGCCCGACGGGAGCGAGCCTGTCCTGCTGCATGAGGTAGTCGCCCGCAGCGGCATCGCCTCCGACCTGCCCGTCGATATCCAGACCGTGCAGTACCCGATCTATGTTTTCAAGGGAGAAAAGACCAAGACCTATAACGAGATAGACTATGAGCTCTACGGTATGAACAACACCGAGGCCGACTGCATCCGCTTTATACTCTGGGCGCTTACCGACAGCACCCGTATCCCGCAGCTTCAGGCCGACTATGCCCATCTTGAAAAGGTCTGGGAAGCCGCGGAGAAGGCCAGCGCATCGCTGAGCAACATTGAAGTGGAGGGTTGAGAAAATGAGACAGGTCAATCTTGCGATAGCATCTCTTACTCATGCCCATGTCCGTAAATATTATCAGACTCTGCATGACAACAACAAAATAAACTGGGTCGCCGTTTCCTGCGCGACCGATGAGGTCGAGAAGAACTTCCGCGACTACGGCTATGACGTCCCCATCTACCGCAGCACCGAGCAGATGCTCATTGAGCACCCGGAGATCGACGGCGTCATCATCGCCAGCGAGAACTTCCGCCACTACGGCGACATGGAGCTTTGCTGCAAGTACCATAAGCACATGCTCTCCATGAAGATTCCAACCTTCGATCTTGAGGAATACGACAGGATGATAAAGATGGTCGAGGACGCGGGTGTTCTCTGCCAGGTCGAGCTGGAGATGCACTATAACCCCACCTGCACCAGAGCCCTGCAGCTTGCAAGAGAGGGCGCGGTCGGCGACATCATCTCCTTCAACGCGACCAACATCACGCTCTCCCCTGTCTGGGCCTTCCCGTGGCAGGGCGACCCGAACATCAGCTACGGCAAGTCCATCCCTCTCAAGCCGGGCGATAACCGCTGCCGCGGCGGCGCGCTGAGCGATCATCCGCATATCTTCGATATGCTCCGCTGGGTCACGAACAGCGATTATGACTACGTCTATGCCGATGTCGCCGACAACATCCGCGACATCAAGGAGGAGGACGTCGTCTACGTCACCGGGCGCATGAAGAACGGCTGCAAGTTCCTGCTCGACCCCTCATGGTCGCGCCATGAGGCAAAGACTAAGGTTCCCATCAACTGGGACCTGCACCCCAAGCGCATGGAGGTCAACTTCTCTATCGTCGGCACCGAAGGCGTCATCCAAGCAGACTGCTTCGGCCCGAACGACAGCTACTGCGGAGGCCCGAACAACCGCTACGCCGTGCAGTACACCTACTTTGACGAGTGGATAGGCATGATGGACGAGTTCTGCGACTGCATCCTCAACAACAAGCAGCCGAAGATAAACCTCCAGTGGCACCGTCAGACCGTTGAGGCAATGGTCAAGTGCTACGAATCCATTTACACCGGCAAGCCCGTATATCTGAATAAATAAGGAGAGTATCATGTCCATCAAGCATACAGCCATAAGCTACTACGGCTTCAACTATGTCGAGCATGCAGAGAAGGATTTTCAGGAGATGATCGAGCACGGCTGCGACACCGTCATTCTCGCCATCACCGAGTTCGACATTGACTTCTGGTTCCCCAATATCAACGAGATAGTCAAGAAAGCGCATGAAATGGGTCTGCGCGTGCTCGCGGACACATGGGGCATCGGCAAATATTTCGGCGGTGAGCAGGTCTCTCTGTTCCTGCAGAACAATATTCACCACCGTCAGGTCTCCGCGTACACCGGAGAGGTGCTGCCCTTCGCCTGCTTCAACACCAATTCCTTCCGCGACTATTTCACCTCCCGCTGCCTCAAGCTTGCCCGCGAGACCGAGGTCGACGGCTTCTTCTGGGATGAGCCGCACTATGCATACCCCAAGGCCTATGCTTCCATCACCGGCGGCGCGGGGGACGACTGGTCCTGCCGCTGCCCGGAGTGCATGAAGAAGTTCGAGGACTACTACGGCTATGAAATGCCCAAGTTCATGAACGACGATGTCAAGCAGTTCCGCTGGAGAGAGGCGCTCAAGACGCTTGCCGACTGCTCCAAGGCGCTCAAGGAGTATAACCCCAAGCTGGAGATAACCTGCTGCGTCCATGCGACGCTCCAGAGCTACTATGTTACCGAGCTGCGCGGCTATGACAACTGGGAAATGGTCGCCGCCTGCCCGTACTTCGATGTGTTCTCCACCACCATCATCAAGTGGGGCCTGCCCGAGAGCTTCTTCAGGCAGATCACCGAGCGCACCGTCAGCATTGCGAAGAAGTACGGCAAGGAATCCGAGCGCTGGCTCATGGGCTACAGCGAGAGGCCCGACGACTTCAGCCAGATAGACCGCGTTGTCGATATGTACGAGCAGATGGGTGTTGACCGTCTGGGCACATGGACCTACCGCGGCGGGCTCGGCACGAGTGTTGCCGCCAAGGACCCTATCGAGCTGTGGGACAACATCGGCCGCAACTACAGGAGAGTCCTCAAGAAATAAGAAAATCGGCATCTCCGCATTTTGCGGGGATGCCGATACGAGTGTTATGAAGAACAACAAAATTTTCTACGGCTGGGTCAACCTGCTTGTTATATGGATAGTAAGTCTCGTGTGCGTCGTGCCGTTCTACTACTCCTTCGGTATCGCTGCCGAGGGAATGAGCGTCTCGATGGGAGTCACAATGACTGTTGTAACGGGCGCGTATACCATGCACAATTTCGTGTTTGCGCTTATTGCGCCCGCCCACGGGAAATTTGTCAGCCGCTGCGGTATAAAGCGCTCCATGCTTCTCGGTCTTGCCGTTGGCGCTCTTGGATTTCTGGCGCTTGCACTGCTGAGTGGGAAAAGTACAGTGCTGTATTACATTATATGGATGCTGCCGGTCAGCATTTTCCTTCGCTATGGAGGCTCCTACTGTTCCCAGATGTGCATTTCAAAATGGTTTTACCGCCATAGGGGACTCGCCATGTCGATCTACTTCGTCGCAGGCGGACTTGGAGGCTATCTGTTTACGCCGTTTTTTGAAAGGCTCAATTCGCTGTACGGCTGGAAGTTTATATGGGTCTATCTCGCAGCAGCCTGTGCGCTGAGCTTTATTATATGCCTGCTCTTCCTGCGCGAGGCTCCTGACGCTGACGCTGCCGAGCTGCAAAAAATTGATGAAAAGTCAATGAGCTTCCGCAGCACAGAGTCTTGGACATGCCGTGAGGCAATGAGAAACAGCCGCTTTTATCTTGTCATGCTCATACTCGCGCTCTCTCAGTTTACGATGTTTGCCGTGTGCAATACGGGTGTGCAGTACCTTTCCGACTGCGGTATGAGGCAGGCGGAAGCGGCGCGAATGATAGGCTCCTTTGCGATCATCAGCGTTGCGGGCAGGCTTGCAATGGGCTTTCTTTCCGACAGAATGCCGGCAAAGCTGCCGGTCGCGCTCGGGTGCGTTGCCGGCGGTATCGGCATGCTCATGATGCGGCTCTATTCCCCGGAGACGGTCGGCATCGCGCTTGTCCTCGCGGGGCTCGGTTACGGTATAGTGATAGTCGCGCCCGTGGATATGCTGGTCGACTTTTTCGGCAGCGAGGATTCGGCAAATATAATCGCGTGGTATTCTCTGATCGGCAGCGGTATCTCCGCAGGCTTTTCTGTGCTGTTCGGCCTTATCTATGACGCCTTCGGCAGCTATACATATGTGTGGAGCATAGGACTCGGCTTCTTCGCCTTGTGTACCATTATTGCGATATTCATAACCCCGCCGAGGAAAAGGCAATTGCCAAAAGAATAAAAATTTGAGCGCCTGCCCGTTATGGGCAGGCACTTGATTCATATTTATAGTTCTCTCAAAGTCCTTTGCCGCCGTCGATCATCAGATCCTGACCGGTCATGTACTTGCTCTCGTCCGAGGCAAGATATACCATCAGCGCCGCGATGTCCTTGGGCTGGCCGATGTAGCGCACGGGGATGAGGTTTCTCACATGCTCCTCATATGCCGGGTCGGAGAGCGCATCCTTATTACGGTCGGTGCGGATAGCGCCGGGGGCGATGTTGTTCACCGTGATCCCATCCGGGGCGAGCTGGACTGCCATGTTCAGCGCAACATTGCGCAGTGCGGACTTGCTCGCAGCGTACACCAGCATCGCTTCGAGCGGCTTCACCTGCTGAACGCTGCCGACGGTGATGATGCGTCCCCAATGCTCGCGCTTCATGTCCGGCACGAAGCGCTTGAGCAGCATTATCGGCGCACGGAGGTTGAGATCCATATGCAGGTCAAACTCCTCATCTGTTATCTCCTCGAGCTTCAGCCGGTGCTCGACCGAGGCGTTGAGGACGAGGACATTCACCGTGAGCCCCATGCCGGTGACCTTTTCGTAAAGCTCGTCCGCGCCGCCGCGCTTGGAAAGGTCCTGATACACGACGCGGTAATCCGCGCCCATCGCCTCGAGTGCGGCAACGGTCTCATCGGCGGGAGCAGAGGGTCTGCTGCAGTGCATTATCACGCATGCGCCCTGCTGCGCCATCGCGAGCAATGCGGCTCTGCCTATGCCGCGGCTGGAGCCGGTAATGAGAACGGTTTTCCCATGCAGATCGAACATATCTATTGCTCCTTCAAAACAAAATTCATGCCCTTATTTTCGGCTATGCGCACGGATATGTCAATGTTTTTCACTATG
Source organism: uncultured Oscillospiraceae bacterium (assembly GCA_934590505.1). GTDB lineage: Bacteria > Bacillota > Clostridia > Oscillospirales > Oscillospiraceae > Limivicinus. Next base: position 3,319 of record CAKTPC010000050.1, on the reverse strand, counting down.
TGCAAAACTGTTTCCGCACAAAGGGAAAACCGGCTCAGCTCCAGATACGGTCGTTGGAGAACTCACGGTTCCACTGGTCGGTGCTTTCCCACATGCCGGGAATATCGGGATTGATGTGCTGCGCGAGCAACTCTTCGTTCAGGCTCTCGATGCCGAGACCGGGCGCGTCGGGGACCTTTATGAAGCCGTTCTCGATAAGGGGATTCGGCAGGCCGTTGACCATGTCGCTCCACCAGGGAACGTCCACCGAGTGGTATTCGAGCGCAAGCACGTTATGCATCGCGGCCGCTGTCTGGACGGCGGCCATGCAGGCGATGGGGCTCTCTGCCATGTGGATCGCCACTGCAACGCCGTTTTCATCGGCGATGTCGCCTATCTTCTTCAGCTCAAGCGCGCCGCCGCAGGTGAGAATATCGGGGTGGATGACTGAAACGCCGCCTGCCTTTATGAGCTTTTCGTAGCCCTCCTTGAGGTAGATATCCTCACCGGTGCAGATAGGTACGCAGGTGGAATTGCGCAGGCGTACATAGTGGTCGGTGTATATCCACGGGGCCAGATCCTCCACCCAGGCGAGGTTGTATTTCTCCATGCGGCGGCAGAAGCGGATGCAGCTTTCAAGCTGGACATGGCCGAAGTGGTCGATTGCTAGGGGGACGTCATATCCGATAACGTCGCGGACCTCCTTCACATAGTTCTCAAGGTAATCAAGACCCTTTTCGGTGATCTGGATGCCGGTGAAGGGGTGCGCGGTGGTGACTATCTGATAGCTCTTCTGATGCTTCACCATGTCCGCGGTAACACTGCCGCCCTGCGCATTGAGGACATGTGAGGCGTACTTCTTCATGTCGTCAATGAAGCCGAGAGGGGCATTGATAGTGCCGGGCTCGTCAAGCAGCAGTCCGATGCCGAGGTCCATCTTGAGGAAGGTGAAGCCCATGTCCATGCGCTTCTTGAGCGCAAGACCCATGTCGTGCCCGGTGTGCTTGCCGTCAACATCGGTGTCGGCATAGACGCGTACCTCGTCACGGTACTTGCCGCCGAGCATCTGGTAAAGCGGTACGCCGTATGCCTTGCCCGCAAGGTCCCACAGCGCGATCTCGATACCGGACACGCCGCCGCCCTGACGGGAGTCACCGCCGAACTGCTTTATTTTGTGGAAGATCTTATCGACATTGCAGGGGTTCTCCCCGATAATGCGGCTCTTGAGCATGAGGGCGTATGTCTTGCTGGAAGCGTCGCGCACTTCGCCGTAGCCGACAAGGCCCTGATTGGTCATGATCTTCATTATGGTGCAGCGCTTGGGAGCGTCGGTTATATCGACAAAGCGCATATCGGTGATCTTAAGCTCGCTTGGAGAGGAATACTGATTATAGCTCATAGCGGTTTCTCCTTATATCGTTATGGCCTTATTGTAGCGTCGGGTGCGGCGGCAATTCAAGTTAAATGTTGCTGAATTATGATAAAATATTACTTGTTTAAATTCGTGCTGTCGGTGTATAATGGAGTAAATACAAAGTATTTCGGAGAATCTGTCTGATGAAAACCGATGAAATAATACTGGCATGCAGCAAGGATTCAACGCCCATGCTGAAGATGTACCACTCGACCGCTGTGACCGGCAAGCGGGTATACATCGAACACCACCATACCCAGCTCGAGATAAGCGCGGTGCTCTCCGGCAGCTGCGAATGGCAGGTGCGCCGCCGTCCGTATCTCTGCGGAGCGGGAGACATCATGCTGCTCGGCAGCGACGAGGAGCATTACATAACCTACATAGGCGAGGAGGAGCCCTTCCGCCTGCTTAACCTACAGGTCGAGCCGCGCTTCATATGGGCCCCCGGCGGGGACAGCTTTGACTCACGCTACCTGCATATATTCCTGAACCATGACAGTTCCTTCAACAATCTCCTGCCCAGCACAAATGCGACGTCGAAAAGAGTATTTTCCCTGCTCAGCGAGATGTACGAGGAGGGAATGAACCGCGAGGTCGGCTATCCGCTCATAGTGAAAGCGGAGCTGATGCTCATCCTCGGCCTGCTCGGCAGGGAATACTGCGGCTTTATTGCCGGGGCATCCGCCGAAACAGGTGCAAGCCGTGCCCGTATAGACGAGGCAATGAGCTACATTAACGACCATTTGTGTGATGAGCTGAGCCTTGACGAGATATCCGGCCATGCCGGGATGAGCCGCGGATACTTCTCGAACGTTTTCAAAAACCTCAACGGCATATCCGTCTGGACATATATCACCGGCAAGCGGATAGAGCTTGCGATGAATTACCTCCGCAGCAGCGACATGAGCATAACAGAGATCGCGGGGCGCTGCGGCTTCAACAATATCGCGAACTTTAACCGCAGTTTCCGCATGGTCGCGCACGTCACGCCGCGGGAGTACAGGCGCAGCCGTCTGGACGCGGAGGAATAGAATATTTCCCTGGCAATGCTTCTTTCAGGCTGTCAATGAGGCTTCAAAAGACCTGCTTAAAATGACTATTTTAAGCAGGTAATAGTATCAGTAACGTTATCAGCAACATCTTTATTTGAAATGTCTTTTATTTATAATGACGGCCGCTGGAAGCCGTGATATAATATATCTAATTATACCGTTAATTTTTCCTTACAATGGAGGACGCACAGCATGAACTATCTAGGCATTGAGGCAAGCGTCAGGAACCTCCCGGAGCTTGACCGTGATTTCTTCCCGCTCTATAAGTTCAACCACGCCTTTCTCGCCTCGGCAAAAAAACCTCTCGGCGTCGCCGTGGAGCGCAGCGGCGGTGAGATGGCCGCCGTTCATACATTCATCCACGGTACTGCCGATATGAAAGACGCCGACCGGTATTACATCCGCCGCCTTGTCAAGACCCTTCTGTGGATGAAGGGCGGCTGGCGCGTGTATATCAGCGGCGACCGTGATATATATGAGTATATCCGCAGCTGCTTCAATGCGGGCGGCTGTCAGGAGTTTGACTGGGACTATTTCTCCAAGATATATGAACGCCCCTTCGAGGTCGTCTATACCGACGTGCTGCCCGAGGCGAAGGATTCGCCCAAGCCCGCGGGCGGGCACTTTGATGGCTGCCGCATAGGCTTTGACGCAGGCGGCAGCGACCGCAAGGTCTCCGCTGTCATCGACGGCGAGACCGTGTATTCTGAGGAGGTCGTGTGGTTCCCCAAGACGAACTCCGACCCTGATTATCACTATGACGGAATCGTCGCAGCACTTAAGTCGGCAGCGGAGCACATGCCGCGCGTGGACGCGGTGGGCGTGTCGAGCGCCGGCGTGTACATAAACGACCGCACCATGAACGCCTCGCTCT
>CAKTPC010000049.1 GCA_934590505.1 uncultured Oscillospiraceae bacterium | reverse complement strand
TACCGCAGCATACTCAGCTCCACCGAGCCTATCACGAAGGTGAATGTCGAGATGGCCGAGGGCGACGGGACGGTCATGCTCTATCCCGCAGGGAACCTGAACGTGCTCATGCCGAATGAAATTTCCAACGACGCGATAACGCGCGAGGTCACGATATACGACCAGCGCCTTTCGGCTCCGCTGCCCGCGGGCACGGTGCTCGGCGAGATAAGCCTGTCCGCCGACGGGGAAAACTACGGCACGGTCAAGCTGATAACCGGCGCGGACGTCGAGCTTTCAAAAAGCGCATACCTCAGGCAGCGTCTCGGTGAGATATTCAGCAAGGGCTGGGTCATTGCGCTGCTGATAATCATCGCTGCGTTCACGCTCATATACACTGTGCTTGTCGCGCGCTACAGAAGGCTGCGCAGGAAGCACCTTGAAGAGCGCCGCCGCGCCGAGCAGCGCCGCCGCGCGCGTCAGGCGCGTGAGGAGAACGGCCCCCGCGGATATACAACTATTGACCCCGATGAGCGATTCGGCGCGAACATCGACATGAGCGACTTCTTCGACGACGATAACAATTACAGATAAACGATATATAAACAAATTAACGGGAAAGATTCTTCTTTCCCGTTAATTTCTTAGCGCCGTCTTAACGGGTGAGTATGTTATAATGGAGACAAAGAAAGATATGGGAAATAAAATAATGAAAAAAGCCGGTACATTCTTTTCAAAAATCAAGGTTTTGTGCAGAGAGTACATAAAAACCAGCCTCAAGGGCTGGCTGATATTCTTCGCGACGCTGAGCGTCGCTTCCGCGATATGCGCCATGCTCATGCGCACGACGACCTCGGACGTGCACGTCCCGCTGATATTCGTGCTGGCAGTGCTTATCATCTCCTTGTCGACCGACGGTTATTTTTACGGCTTTCTCGCGGCCTTCGTCAGCGTCATGTTCGTTAACTTTGCATTTACCTTTCCGTACCTGAAGCTGGACTTCACCATCTACGGCTACCCGCTCACGTTCATGACGATGCTCGCCGTGGGCTTTGCCACCTCGACGCTCACCGCCCGCCTCAAGGCGCAGGAAACTCTGCGTATGGAGTCAGAGCGCGAGAAGATGCGGGCAAACCTCCTGCGGGCAATATCGCACGACCTGCGCACGCCGCTGACGGCTATAAGCGGCTCGATATCCACAGTGCTTGAGGGAGACGATGTACTGACCGCACAGCAGAAAAACGAGCTGCTGCTTGACGCCAAGCAGGACGCCGAATGGCTCTGCCGCATGGTGGAGAATCTTCTGTCCATAACGCGCATGAACGGTACCGATATGGGCGGCATTGCGAAGAACGACGAGATCCTTGAAGAGGTCCTGAGCGAAGCGGTCATGACCTTCAAAAAGCGCCATGACAATGTCCCGGTTTCCGTTTCCGTTCCGGACAGGATGATCCTTCTGCCGATGGACGCGATGCTCATCGAGCAGGTGCTTATAAATCTCATGGACAACGCCGTGGTGCACGGCGGAAGCGTCAGCCAGATAAAGATCAACGCGTGCGAGGAGGACGGCATGGCGATAGTCAGCGTTGCCGACGACGGGCGCGGCATAGACGATGATATTCTGCCCCATCTTTTTGACGGCAGTCTCCAGCTCTCCGGCAACAAATCCGCCGATACCACGCGCAGCATGGGCATCGGCCTGAGTGTATGCAAGACCATAGTTGCGGCTCACGGGGGAGATATATACGCCGAAAATCTCCCGGAGGGCGGCGCGATGTTTACCTTTACTTTACCGTTAGGAGGCACAAGCTATGACAATCAAGGATAGGATCCTTGTCGTAGAGGACGAAAAAAGCATCTCCGGCCTTATAAAGGCGATACTCACCGCAAACGGTTACGACGTTATAACAGCCAGCACCGGGAACGAGGCCTTCTCAATGATAAGCTCGCACTGTCCGGATCTCGTGGTGCTCGACCTCGGCCTGCCGGATATGGACGGGATGGATATAATAAAGGCCGTGCGCTCCTGGACGAGCCTGCCGATCATCGTCGTCTCCGCGCGCAGCTATGAGCGCGACAAGGTACAGGCACTCGACATGGGCGCGGACGACTATGTCACCAAGCCCTTCAGCGCGGCGGAGCTGCTCGCCAGAGTGCGCGTTGCGATACGCCATACCCGCTCCGGGCTTTCAAACGAGGCTCTCGTCAACACCGGCAAATTTGTCGCAGGCGACCTGACCATAGATTACGACAAGCATCAGGTGCTTATTGCCGGCGAGAACTGCCACCTCACGCAGAATGAGTACAGGATCGTTGCGCTGCTGGGCAAATGCGCGGGCAAGGTGCTCACCTATGACTTCATCATGAAAGAGCTGTGGGGACCGCAGAGCAAGGGCAGCAACCAGATCCTGCGCGTCAACATGGCGAACATTCGCCGCAAGATCGAGAAGAACCCCGCCGAGCCTCACTACATATTCACCGAGGTCGGCGTGGGCTACCGCATGATAGAAGGCGATTAACGTCAGAAGAAACGAACACCGTTACGTTTCCGCCGGGGCGGCGAAAACTGCACTATATTTGATTCTTCTCCTTCCTCTTTTTTCCCGCCGCCAACGGAGGTACGGGACGTCCATGGCAGATCATGCCGCGCGTCACCCGTGCCGTTCGTCGGCGGCGGTTTTTTCTCTGTCAAAACGGCATTCCGGGTTTGCAAAAATTTAACGCGGGGTGTTTAGTTCTTTGCACTGATTTTATCTGAAATTTGCTATCATATAATCAGTAACAGGAGGACGCGTCAGTCCCCGAATACGCAAAAAATTATAGTGAATTGTGGAGGATCAGTATGGAAGATATGTTGAGCTCGGTTCTGGAAGCCGGAGAAGAAGTCCTTTGGAGAGGCAAGCCCGAAGCCTTTGAAACCTTGGACAAAACCCATAAGTCCGCGATAGTCAAAAGCGAGATAATAAAGATCGTTATTTCCGTCGCGCTTATTGTCGCCTACATAGTGACCGTCAACAACAATGGCGCAGGCATCAAGCCGGGCATCATCGTTATAATCCTTGCCATTCTGGCATATGCGCTCGTCAGTCCCTTCCTGCATGCCAATACTCTCCGCCGCAAGGTCGAGTATGTCATCACAAATCAGCGCCTCATCACCATCAAGGACGAGGCCAAGGGCGTAGAGTTCGGCAAGATCAAGGTCGCAGAGATCAAGACCGATGATGACGGCCACACCACGCTGCTCTGCGGTCCCACCGCAGTAAAGACCAAGGCTGATAAATGGCGCGCCGACGCAGCTCTCGGTGTAAGGCTCGACACCGAAACGCTCGACTGCGACGCGCTCACTTGGTACGCCATCCCCAACGCAAAGGAAGCAGAAGTCCTTCTCAAGAAGTACCTGCCCCTCTAAGCAAGCCGCAAATAAATAAGCAAAACACCGCCGCAATTGGGTCATACCCCAACTGCGGCGGTGCTATTTCTATTTCCCCGCATGATCCGACAATTTATTTTCGCCGGCGCTGTTATACTTGGCGGCGGGAGGTGGAAGCATGAAAAGGATCATTGCCTCTGTTATCGTGTTGTTTATCGCGCTGGCCGCGGGCGGATCTGCTCTCGGCTGCTCACCGGAGCCTATGCCCGAGCTGCCGCAGCCGACCGCTCCCGTTGAGGAAAGCACGGAGGTCTCCGCGCCTCCGGAGCCTGAGACAGCGGAGACACCCGTCCCGGAGGAGACCTGCGGGCCCGCTGAGGCACAGCCGCAGGAAAGTCCGGACGCTGCGGCCAGCGAGCCGGCGGCGCAGAGCGAAGAGCACAAGAGCATTTTTGACCTGATGACCGGCGGCAGCATCAGCTATGAGGCCGACCTCGCAGCATATTACCTGAACGAAATGACCGATGCCGCCGCCGCGGGAGACATTGAGGCCGGGAGGAGCGCCGAGGAAAAGCGCAGCGCTGTCATAGACGCATCCGCCGTGGAGCCCGACCCCGGCAAAATAAGCTTTGACGACCTGTATCTGCTCTCGAAGGTCATCTGCTACGAGGCAGGGAGCGACTGGCTCACGGACGAATTCCGCATATGCGTGGGCGAGGTCATCATGAACCGCGTCGCCTCGCCCGAGTACCCGGACAGCATACACGACGTGATCTACCAGAAGGGGCAGTACGCCTGCGTAAACTCCGCGCGCTTTGCAGGCCTCGTACCGACCAAGGAATGTGTCGACGCGGCGCTGCGCCTGCTGTGCGGCGAGCGCAGGATGGTGCCGAGCGTGGTCTTTCAGTCAAACGACCTCCAGGGCGAACCGTTCACGATGTACACCGACCGGCGTCTTGGGACTACATATTTCTGCCTGAGCGAAAACCAGGAGCTGTACCCGATAGATTGATGATCGGTCACTCAAAATCGAATTTCGCCCTGGCCGTTATCTGTTTCCATTGCTCATACAGTCTGTCCATCGTCCACGCGGCATTCGCGGGGCTTGTCGACGGCAGCTTCACCGGTGTCATGCCGCAGACCGGCGCAAGGTGCTTCATGAACAACTCATATGCCGCCGTGCCGTTGCAGTAGATGTGCCGTATATCCGCCGCGCGCAGGATAAGCGCGATATCTACCGGCACGGCGTTTCGAATGCTGCTGTCACTGGAACCGGCGATATCGCAGGAATCTAGCACGTCCCACAGTGCAACGCCATTCGAGAGCAGCATGGCCTTCTTCTCCTCAATGCTCCGCGGCACGGCGCAGCCGAGCACGCGCGCCATGAGCGGCCAGAAGCGATTCTGCGGATGGCCGTAGAAGAAGTTGACCTCTCGGGACTTGACCGAGGGAAAGCTGCCGAGGATGAGGATTTTCGAGTTCTCGTCATACACCGGCCCGAACTGCCGCTGTATGTGTCTGTATTCCGGCATAAGCGCTGACCTCACAAAAATGATCTGCCGCTATAATACCACAAAAGCCCGGCGCTGACCACTCAGCGCCGGGCTTTTTCAAGCTTGTTGAGTTCTATTATGCGGCCTTTGCTTCCTCGCGCAGCAGCTCCGCGCACAGGTCGCCCTCAAAGGCTTCCGGGTCCTCCTGCGGCATGGTATCGACCCCGGCAAGCTCACCGGTGACGCGGTCGATGTAGCAGTCATAGTTGAGCCACTCGGTACCGATAACGACCTCGCAGTACGCGCCGCGGTATTCGATCGAGATAGCGCGGCTGGTCTCCGCGTCGAGCCCAAGCTCCCCCAGAGCCGCCTTGAGTACTTCGTATTTATTAAGAATGTTCTTCATGTTTAATCTCCTTTCAATCATGACCGGCCCTGCGCCGGTCCGCCTGCGGGACACATGGGGCTCATGCCCCGTCCCTCTTACCTGCCGCGGGAACCTCCCGCCCCTCGCGGCATGGGCATATATTATCAGGCATTTATAAGGAAATTATGAGAGCCAGTTTGACTTTTTTTGAAGTTTCAAAGAACATTCCGTGAAGTTCGTCAATTAAAAAACCTGTTTCCAGACTTATCCAAGAAGCTCTCTAAGACTTACAACGTTTTCGATGTGCGCGCCGATGCGCTCCATATCGCCGAGGTTTGCGCGCTGTACCGCCTCGGTTACGGACGAGGTGCAGTCCGACAGGACGACGACGTCATAGTCCAGCGAAAGCGCGTCATAGCAGCTTGTGCGGATGCAGTTCGGCGTCGTCGTCCCGGCGAGGATGACAGTATCCACGCCGAGTCTGCGCAGTATCAGATCAAGCGGAGTGCCGAAGAAGCCGGAGAAGCGCGGCTTCACGATGCGGTAGTCGCTCTCCCTGACCTCAAACTCCTCTGGGTACGCATCCGACATGCACTCTTCGCACTCTTCGGACAGCGGCTTACCGCCCGCAAGCCACACATCGCGGCGGCACTTTTCAACGTCGCTGCCGTCGGCTCTGTAGTGGCGCGTCGTGTAAAACACCGGTATGTCCTTTTCGTGGCAGAGCCTTATGACTTCGGCGCAGGCCGGGACGGTCGCCGCCGCGGCAGGGATGCACAGAGGCGAGGACGGGTCGATAAACCCGCGCTGCATATCTATCATTACCAGAGCATATTTCTTCATAACATTCCTCCCGCGCCGTTCGGCGCTCTTCACTATAGTTGTATGTATCATTACATAATCCGCGGCGTTTTTCAAGCCGTCGGGGAAATTTTATTGTGGCATTCCGCGGCTGAATCAATTATACTATAAAAAACAAAACGGAGGAAACTGCAATGAAAACAGTCGTTCTTGACGGATACACGGAAAATCCTGGCGACCTGAGCTGGGACTGGCTCGGGTCGTTTGGCGAATACGCGGTCTATAACCGCTGCCCCGAAGAGGAGACGGAGATCATCCGCCGCATAGGCACGGCGGAGGTCGTTATCACAAACAAGGTCCCGATAAGCGCCGCAGTCATCGACGCATGCCCCGGCATGAAATACATCGCCGTCACCGCGACGGGCTATAACGTCGTCGACTACGAATATGCAAAGCGCCGCGGCATACCGGTCAGCAACGTCCCGGCCTACGGCACTGCCGCCGTCGCGCAGTTTGCAATAGCGATGCTGCTCGAGATATGCCACCATATTGCGCATCACTCTCAAGCCGTGCATGAGGGGCGCTGGGAGCATGCGGAGGACTGGTGCTTCTGGGACTATCCGCTCATTGAGCTTGACGGCAAGACGCTCGGTATAATCGGCTTCGGGCGCATAGGGCAGCAGACCGGGCGCATCGCCAAGGCGCTGGGCATGAAGGTCCTGGCTTCCGGCAGCCGCCCGACGGAGGCCGGACGAGCTATCGCCGAGTACGTGGAGCCGGATGAGCTGTTCTCGAAATCCGACGTCATCGCGCTGCACTGCCCGCTCTTCCCCGAAACGAAAGGCATAATAAATAAGGACAGCATCGCAAAGATGAAGGACGGCGTCATCATAATCAACAACAGCCGCGGCGGGCTCGTCGTCGAGCAGGATCTTGCCGCAGCGCTCAACAGCGGCAAGGTCGCCGCAGCGGGCGTGGACGTCGTATCCACCGAGCCGATAAGGGGCGGCAATCCCCTGCTGACGGCGAAAAACTGCATCATCACGCCGCACATAAGCTGGGCGTCCAAGGAGGCGCGGGAGCGCATCATGGTCTGCACGGAGCAGAACGTACGCGCGTACATCGAAGGCAGCCCGGTCAATGTCATAAACGCCGCAGGCTGAACATGTTTTACTTTTATGAAACATCTTGCCGCTTAAACCTGAAACATCTTTCTGCTATATTATACTTGCAAGTGCAGAGCGATCTTTTTCATTTTTGTTCTCTTTATAAACAGCGCCCCACCGTCAGTGGGGCGCTCGTTTTTTTGTAAGGGATTTCATATTGACGGGATATGCACATGAGGATATACTTTAGCTGATATATAAAAGAGGATCACAGCACATGAACATAAGAAAATTTACCGCCGGGCTTCTCGCGGCGCTGTGCCTGATATCGGCGCTGTGCCCCGCCGCGCTCGCCGCTCCCGCGGAGGACGACGGGAGCTGGGATAAAATAATCGAGGGCTTTCTCGACAAATATGAGGACCGCAACAAGTCCTGCTCGATGACTCTCGGCTACCGCAACCTTGTCACCGGTGAAGAGCACTTCTACAAAGGCGGCGAGTACATGATGGCCTGCGACATGTATAAGGTGCCGCTGAATATGTATTTTACCGAGAAGGTATATAACGGTGAAATGGACGAGGACACGGAGATCGGCGGCATTAAGTATTCCGACATCCTTGAGGAAACCATCGTCAACGCCGTCAGCAGCAGGTCGGAGCTCCTCGTCAGTGAGATCGGCAGCTATAACGATTACCGCCGCGCGATATGCCGGTACGTGGGAGTGGACCCCGACAAGGCCGCCGATAAATACTACGAAAACACTCCCTCCGGAAATAACTTCTTTACCGCCGAGCAGATGATATACTGCCTGCGGACGCTCTACGAGGATCAGGACCGCTTCCCCGGACTTCTCGACCGGCTGCTCAAGGCAGAACCTGAGCGCTTCTTCAACTATCATGAGCAGAAATATGACGTTGCCCATAAGTTCGGCTACATGGCCGACACGGCAAATGGCATACGGTACCAGAACGACTGCGCCATCGTATACACCGACGAGCCTATCGCGATAGTCATATTCACGGACAACACCCCCGACAGTGACAATGCCCTCGCGGATTACTGCACGCTGATGGCGGACTATGCGCAAAGCCGTCTCGCGGCCCCGTCCAAGTCCACAGCCGCCCCCTCCGCTTCGCCGTCGGCCGCTCCGACCCCCGCGCCGACGAAAAGCCCAACCTACGCGACGGGCAAAAAGGTGGCGGAGTTTGCGCTGCAATACGTCGGCTATAACTACCTGTACGGCGGCAAGGACCCGGAAACCGGCTTTGACTGCTCAGGGCTCGTGTACTACACCTACGGCTGCTTCGGCTATCAGCTCGACCGCACCGCTGCGGCACAGGCTAAGAACGGTGAGCACGTGGAGCTTGACGCTCTCGAGCCGGGCGATATACTGTGCTTTTATAACGGCGGCTCATGGATCGGCCACGTCGGTATCTACATCGGCGGCGGCGAATACGTCCATGCTCAGAACGAGGCCACCGGCGTTATCATCTCCGCCTTGAGCGAGGTAAAGTGCAAAATAGAAGCGCGCAGGATACTGATCCCCGGCGCTGAATTATAAACGGCAATATATAACAATACGGCGTGACGGTGAACGCCACGCCGGTTTTTGTAAACGGTATTTACATAAAGAATATGCTCCACGCGATGAGAAGCTGCGCGGCGTAATAGGTCGCATGGATGCCGATGTTCGCGCCGAAACGGCGCTCACTGCCGAAGCTATAGGCGCAGAGGATATTGTCGCTGATGATGAAGAGCACCCCGCCGATGGCAAAAAGCAGCGTCGATACCCCCGGTGCGTGTATCGCGACGGAGACGGCAAGCGCCCCCATGAAGGCGACGACCGCCATGTATATCATGCCGGGCACCTGCATGTTCCCGGCGTTCGTATCCTTGCGGTAGTTATATACGCCCGAAAGCGCGAGCGCAGCAAAGCCGATGGCAAGGCCGCCCAGCAGTATGCCGGGCGCGCGGTGCGACAGCACGATGATATACAGCACATGGCCGACGGCAAAGCTCGCGGCCCCCGCGGTGAAGAACTGCGTTTTCTTGTTCACGCATATAAAGCGCAGCGCAAGCAGCTGGTCGCCGAGCAGGCCGAAGATGAGCCCTGCGGCAACGAGCCACGCACCCGCCGGGGCTGTGCCGCCGACGCCGAGCATGCTCCTTATATTTGCGTCGGTGCCCAGCAGCCCGAGCACGACAAAGCACAATCCCGCCGTACCCTTATAGGCGAAGGCTCTACGGTAGTCCTTCCGCTTGCAGAAAACGAGATAGATACCCCCGGACACTGCACACAGCGCTGTCAGCACGATGGCGACGAGCCGGACATTTGACGCGGTAAGCTGCATATTTGTCCCTCCGTTTCTTATGTGTTTATTTCCCGTTAAAATTCTATTCAGATTATAGCAAAAAAGAATTTGACTGTAAACATACAGTAGGGGGAACTTTATTCGGAAATCCGCGTCTTTGTAGTTGAGGACATACCTGTAAATATAATGACGAAAGGAAGTCGACAAAATGAAAAAACGGATAGCACTGTTACTTGCATTACTCATGGCCCTGTCTCTCTGTGCCTGCGGCAGCTCCAGCCAAATGGCCAGCTCCACCGAGTCGGCGGCATACGATTCCTCGCCAATGGAGCCCGCACCCAACACGTCGCGCGCCTCCGGCTTTGCCGCGATGGACACCGTCGGAGCCGCCGGCGAATACGGCGAATATGATGCCGGTACCGGCGACGTGCCCGATGAGAACCCGGAGAAGATCATCTACTCCGCCGACGCGACCGTTGAGACCACCGAGTTTGACAAGACCCTCGAAGAGCTTGCCGCGCTCATAAAAGAATACGGCGGCTGGGTGCAGTCGAGCAGCATAAACGGCGCGAACTACTACAGTATCTCCCGCGGCAGCAGCTATAACCGCAGCGCGGATTACACTATCCGCATCCCGAGCGACAAGTTCCAGACCGTCATGAACAGTCTTTCCACTCTCGGCAATGTTCCCTACAGCTACACCTACACCGAGAATGTCAGCACGCAGTATTACGACGTGCAGTCACGGCTCACCGCATATAAGACTCAGGAAGCGCGCCTGCTCGAAATGATGGAAAAGGCGCAGAGCGTTGAGGACACAATAACGATAGAAGAGAAGCTGACGGAGCTCCAGTATAAGATAGACTCTCTCCAATCGAGCCTCAACAACTGGGACCGTCAGGTGAATTACAGCACTATCTCTCTGAGCGTTCAGGAGGTCGGCGAGTACACTGAGCAGCAGGCCGTCACCATAAGCTACGGCCAAAGACTGCTGAACGCGTTCACGGATTCGCTGAAGGGCGCGGGGCGCTTCTTCAAGAACCTGCTGGTGTTCCTTGTCTCCGCGCTGCCGACGCTCGTCATCCTCGCGGTGCTGTTCTTCGCGCTGCGCCCGCTTTTCAGGAAGCTGAGTGCCAAGGCGAAGGCACGCAGGGGAGAGAAAAAGAACAGCTCGGCAGGCAAAAACAAGGCAGAAAAAGAATAAATAAACCGAATATAACATAATTATCCCACCCGTGAAGCGGACTTCGCGGGTGGGACTTTTGACGTCATCTATTAACTTTTCATTAAATTTATTTAAGCATTTGAATTGACATAACACCGATTCGGTGGTAGAATAACACGGATGATATTTTAGGAGACCATGGGGAGGTTTCCGATAAATATTTCTGTTCGATTCGACGGGTGCGTTTTATGCCCCGTCTTGCATATGTGTGCGGGCGCTGCTCCGTACATTGTAGATTAACAAAATATCCAGCAGCTAAACCCACCGCAAAATTCTTAAAGAATGGAGGTGTGTTTACTTACTATGCCGGTAATTCTATGGATCTTGATAGCCGCTGCGGCTTTGATAGCGGGATTCTTTATAGGCTTCGGCTACCGCAAAAAGGTTGCCGAACGCGAAATATCCAGTGCTGAAGAAGAAGCCAAGCGCATAATTAACGAATCTATAAAAAGTGCGGAGAGCAAGAAGAGAGAGGCTCTCCTTGAGGCAAAGGAAGAAATACACAAAAGCCGCTCGGAGTACGAGCGGGAGGTCAAGGAGCGCCGCGCCGAGCTGACCAAGCAGGAGCGCCGCTACCAGCAGAAGGAAGAAAATCTTGACAGGAAGCTGGACGCCGTCGAGAAGAAGAACGACGTTCTCAGCAGTAAGATCGCCGCTGTGGAAGCACAGCAGCAGGAAGTCGCTCTGGTGAAGAAGAGCCAGCTCGAAATGCTCGAGAAGATCTCCGGCTTCACCATTGAAGAGGCCAAGAATTATCTGATCGCCAGCATCCGCGACGAGGTCACCCACGAGATGGCCGTCAAGGTCAAGGAGGTCGAGGCGCAGTATAAGGACGAGGCCGACGAGCGCGCAAGAGAGATCATTGCCACGGCCATCCAGCGCTGCGCCGCGGACCACGCAAGCGAGATCACCGTCTCCGTCGTACCCCTCCCCAACGACGAGATGAAGGGACGCATAATCGGCCGCGAGGGCCGCAACATCCGCAGCATCGAAACGCTGACCGGCTGTGACCTTATCATTGATGATACCCCCGAGGCGATCACCGTCTCGAGCTTCGATCCTGTCCGCCGTGAGATCGCGCGGCTGGCGCTCGAAAAGCTTATTCAGGACGGACGCATCCACCCGGCCCGCATCGAGGAAATGGTCGCCAAGGCTCAGAAGGAAGTCAACGCAACTATCAAGGCTGAGGGCGAGCGCGCCGCGTTCGAGACGAACATCCACGGCCTGCACCCTGAGATCATCAAGCTGCTCGGCCGCATGAAGTACCGCACCAGCTACGGTCAGAACGTGCTCAACCATTCCATCGAGGTCTCCCACCTTGCCGGTCTTATGGCCGCGGAGCTGGGCGTCGATGTGAACATCGCAAAGCGTGCAGGTCTGCTGCACGATATCGGCAAGTCCATTGACCATGAGGTCGAGGGCAGCCATGTCACCATCGGTGTCGACATCGCAAGAAAGTACAAGGAATCCGAAGCTGTTATCCACGCCATCGAAGCCCACCACGGCGACGTTGAGGCGCACAGCGTCGAAGCCTGTCTCGTTCAGGCGGCGGACGCTATCTCCGCTTCCCGCCCCGGTGCGCGCCGCGAGAATATCGAGAATTACGTCAAGCGTCTTGAAAAGCTTGAGGAAGTCTCCAAGAGCTTCCCCGGCATCGCAAGCTCCTATGCCATTCAGGCCGGCCGCGAGATACGCATCATGGTCAAGCCCGAAGAGGTCAGCGAGGATCAGATGGTCCTGCTCGCAAGAGACATCGCCAAGAAGATTGAGGATGAGCTCACCTATCCCGGTCAGATCAAGGTCCACGTCCTCCGCGAGACGAAGGCTGTCGACTACGCAAAGTAAATCAAGTTTGATACAAAACAGGCGTCCGCTTCTGCGGGCGCCTGTTTTCGCGTATTGTCAGCGGCTGAGCCGGACGACGGCTCTGGGCTTGCCGAGCGTGGTATAGGTCCATGCCTCGTGGGTAATTTTATAATACCATGGATTGCAAAAAGCAAAAAACACGCATAATATTTCCCACTTGACAAACTGATGTCTGCGCGGTACAATCCTCCCATGCTTAATATATATGCTTCCTTCACCACCGGGTGAGGGGTCAAAGGCATCCGTGACTGAACCGTAGGTATTCCGGCGCAAGCCGGATAAGGTTCGGTCGCGGATGCCTTTTCAATACTATTCAAGGAGGAAATCCCAATGAAGATCAAGCCCTTTGCGGTAGAGGAATGGATGAACGAGTACGAGGTCGGCGCAAAGTACAACATCGCCGAGACCTGCGTTGACTCGGTTTCGCTCGATGAGCTGTTCGAGCTGACCGGAGAGGATAAAGACGCCTTCCTGCGCGAGTTCTGCGCAAGACGCCTGACCTACGGTGATATATACAGCCGCCCGGATTTTCTTGACGGTATATGCGGACTGTATAAGACCGTGAAGCCCGAAAACATCATCACTACCCACGGCGCGGCGGGCGCGAACCACCACGTGTTCTGCTCCCTCATCTCCGAGGGCGACCGCGTCATCAGCATCATGCCGACCTACCAGCAGCTCTATTCGATCCCTGAGTCCATCGGCGCGGACCTTGCCGTCATGCAGCTCAAGCAGAAAAACGGCTACCTTGTAGACCTTGACGAACTGCGCTCCCTTGTCACCCCGGCCACGAAGATGATCTGCATCAACAACCCCAACAACCCCACCGGCGCGCTCATGGGCAAGGAGCTTCTGGAGGAGATAGTCAAGATCGCACGCAGCGTGGATGCGTACCTGCTCTGTGACGAGGTGTACCGCCATCTCACGCAGGAAGATGTCTGGAGCGAATCCGCGGCAGACCTGTATGAGAAGGGCATCTCCGTCAGCAGCATGTCCAAAGTGTTCTCGCTCGCCGGTCTGCGTCTCGGTTGGATCGCCACGCACGACGAGACCGCGCTTGCCGCATTCCGCTCCCACAGAGACTATGACCTCATAAGCTGCGGCATGTTCGATGAAGCCGTCGCAGCTATCGCGCTCGGGCATAAGGACAAGCTCATCGCGCGCAACACCGGCATCGTGCGCACAAACCTTGCCATCCTTGACGACTGGGTCAGCTCCTCCGAGCACTTCTTCTATACCAAGCCGCAGGCGGGCACGACCGCGCTCGTCTATTACGATTTTGATATCCCATCCTACGAATTCTGCACACGCATGTATCATGAGACCGGCGCATTTGTCACGCCCGGCGACTGCTTTGAGCAGCCCCACAGCATGCGCATCGGCTACGCCAGCGACACCGAGACTCTAAAGGCCGGCCTTGCAGCGATCTCTGAGTTCGCAGCGAAGCTCTGAGCAAAATAATTCGTCTGAAACACAGTAAAAACTTGACACCTGAGCGCGCAGATGTTATTATACACCAGTATGCGCCCGTGCTCTCAGCGCCGGGGTCATGCCGCTATCGCGGTAACCTTTCCGCCCGCTGCCGGGACACAGGGTATAGTAACATTTTGAAAGGGGTATAACACCTATGATCACCAAAGAAGT
>CAKTPC010000048.1 GCA_934590505.1 uncultured Oscillospiraceae bacterium | reverse complement strand
ACGAGCTTTTCGCCGACCTCGATAGGCTTATAATACTCGCGCCAGTTGTTCTCCCAGTCGCTGTCCTCAACATAGCTTGTAGTAACGTCACTGTAGGCGGCGTTGATGCGGCGGAGCACGGCAAGGCCGTCCTCATCATCGGTCAGGTAGCACTTGATGCGGCTGACACCGGCGAACTGGCTTTCAAGCTCATCATCCACATAGTCCCAATACTGGTGGTTCTGCTCGAGGAAGTCCTTGAAATCGTCCTCGTTCTCGATGACGAAGCCGCCGGCTCCCATGTCCGCCATTTCCTGGCAGCGCGCGTCTATCTCCGCGCCGGGCGTGTTGACTGTAACCTCTATATAACGCATAGTATCCTCCAAATTATTTATCTAATTTCTTATTTGAAATATTCAAATCCATTCCACGGGAAAACAGGCTCAGGTAAGGCCGAAAAGCTCATGACTTTACAAGTCGCAGGATGGCGGAAGCCGAGGACGTGCGACCACAGAGCGAGTGCGCAGTCCCTATACCGACTGCCATATTTCACATCTCCGACGAGCGGCATGGCACGCGAGGAAAACTGAACGCGGATCTGGTGGGTGCGCCCGGTGTGCAGAATGACGCGCAGCAGGGAGAACTCGAGGAGTGCTTCAAGCAGAGAGTATTCAAGCGCCGCGTCCTTGACGCCGCCGCGTTGGCGCTTCACAACAAAGGATTTGTTCTTTGCACGATCCCAGAAGAGCAGGTCGCGCAATACTGCGCTCTCCTCTGCCGGCCGTCCCTGCACGACGGCCAGGTATTCCTTGTGCAGCTGCCGCGCCGCGATCTGCCGCGACAGCCCGGCGGCAGCGGCTGGGGTGCGCGCATAGACCATCACTCCGCCGACGGCGCGGTCGAGCCGGTGGACGCAGAAAATGTCCCCGCCGAGCTCTGCCGACAGCAGACGCGGCATGCCGGACTCCTCAGACAGAACGCCCGCTGGCTTTACGCATACGACTATATCAGTATCCGAATATAGTATTTGCAAAGGCAAACAGCATCACCATGACCCTTTTTCAGTGTTTTTTTCTATTCTACATCTTGTACGGCTTTTTTGCAACGGCAAGAAAAATTCTCGGAGCTTTTGTTAATTGACGGCGGACACGGGGCATGGTATCATCAAACAGTAAAATAATGGTGTAATTTGCGCGTTTCGATTAGGAGCTGATCAAACTGAACGTTTCAAACGTGATATCACTTCTCGGCGGCGTCGCCCTTTTCCTGTATGGCATGACGCTTATGGGGGAGGGGCTGAAGAAGGCGGCTGGAAGCAAGCTGGAAATGGTGCTCTACAGGCTGTCTGGGACGCCGCTCAAGGGCGTGCTTCTTGGCACGGCGGTGACGGCGGTGATACAGTCGTCCTCTGCGACCTCAGTCATGGCAGTCGGCTTTGTAAACTCCGGGATGATGAAGGTCAGGCAGGCGATATCGGTCATCCTCGGCGCGCTTATCGGAACGAGCGTGACGGGCTGGATAATCTGTCTGTCGAGCCTTGAGGGCTCGGGCGGCTGGGTGTCGCTCTTTTCCACCTCGACGATAACGGCGGTCGTCGCAGTCATCGGGATCGTACTCAGAATGTTTTCAAAGAAGCAGTCGAGCCACCATGTCGGCGATATACTGCTGGGTTTTGCCGTACTGATGTTCGGTATGCAGGCCATGAGTGCGGCGGTGTCTCCGCTGCGCGAGAGCGAGGGCTTCCTGCACCTGCTGACGACGTTCTCTAACCCCTTTATCGGCATCCTTGTCGGCGCGGTTTTCACGAGCGTACTGCAGAGCGCGTCCGCGGCGGTGGGTATTCTTCAGGCGCTGTCCATGACGGGGGCGGTTAGCTTCTCGGCGGCCTATCCGATCATCCTCGGCATTGCAATCGGCGCGGCGGTGCCGGTGCTGCTCTCGTCGCTTGGAGCCAAGGTGGACGGCAAGAGAACGGCGCTTGCGTACTTGGTGATAGAGATTATCGGGGTCGTGATATGCGCGGCGGCGTTCTACGGAGCAGACCTCATATTTGACCTGCCGGTGAAGAGCAGGATAATGACACCCGTCAGCATCGCGACGGTGAACTCGCTCTTCAGGATCGTGACGACGCTGGTACTGCTGCCGTTTATCGGTGTGCTTGAACAGATAGTGACGGGCTTTGTCAAGGAGAGTGAGGCAGAAAGAAACGTTAACGCCGAGTTTGACAGGCTCGACGAGCGCTTCCTTGTGCACCCGGCGCTCGCGATAGAGCAGTGCCGTCTTACAATAAACTCCATGGCGAGAACGTCGAGGGACAATATATGCTCTGCGATGACGCTGCTCTTCAGCTATGACGAGGAGAAGGCGAAGGAGATAGAGCGGACGGAGGATTTGGTCGACCGCTATGAGGATAAGCTCGGCACATATCTGATGAAGCTGACGCGCGCGGAGCTTAGCCGCGGCGACAGCGAGAGCGCCGCAAAGTATCTGCACACGCTCAGCGACTTTGAGCGAATCAGCGACCACGCGATGAACGTCTGCGAGGCGGCGCATGAGATACACGAAAAGAAAATACGCTTTTCGCCGGAGGGGGAGCGCGAACTGCTTGTCCTCAGCGGAGCTGTGAACGAGATACTTGAGCTTTCCGTTACGGCCTTTATCGACGAGGACATAAACAGGGCCTACCGCGTGGAGCCGCTGGAGGAACGGATAGACGTTCTGTGCGACGAGATGAAGCTGCGCCATGTGGATAGGCTCCAGACAGGGGACTGCTCACTGCAAACGGGCTTCGTTTTCAATGACCTGCTCACAAACTTCGAGCGCGTGGCCGACCACTGCTCAAACCTTGCTATCGCTATGATAGAGCTGCGGGATGATGCATACGATACGCACGACTATGTGATAAACCTCAAGGAGATGCACGCGCATAACTTCGACGAGCTTTACGGCTATTACGCGCAGAAGTACGAAATATAAGACCGCAAACCGGAGGTGCTGCTTTGCACCTCCGGTTTTTGCACGTACTGCGGAAAATAATATTTTGGTAATCTCTTTTCTGCCTGCTATGTTATAATTATGCTATGCTTTTATGAAAGAGGGCGGATGAAATGGCAGCGAATCGGATACTGCTGGTGGAGGACGATCACGCTATCGCGGACGCGGTGGCGCTGAACCTGCGTATCGTCGGATACGAGGTCTCCACTTTTGACGACGGGGGCGAAGCCGCGGCGGCCTTGGAGAAGGAGCATTCCTTTGATCTTGCGCTGCTGGACATTATGCTGCCGGGGATGGACGGCTTCGCGCTCTTTGCGCTGATGGAAAAATACAATATCCCCGTCATTTATATGACCGCCAAGACCGACAGCGAATCGGAAGTGCGCGGGCTCAAGGAGGGTGCGGAGGATTATATCGTCAAGCCCTTTGAGATCGTGACACTGCTTGTGCGGATAGAAAAGGTACTGGCGCGCACCGGGCGGCTCAATCAAGTGTACCGCTTCCGGGACATGACTTTGGACGCCGAAAACCGCACACTGACCCGTGCCGGGGAACGGATCGACCTGCCGCCGCTGGAATTTGATGTGCTTGCGGTGCTGATGAAAAATAAAAACCGCACCGTCTCCCGTGAGCGGATATTGAACGAGATATGGGGCGAGGACTATTTCGGGGATATCCGCACGGTTGATGTGCGCGTGGCGAATCTGCGGAAAAAGCTGGGGCTGGGCGACGAGATACGCACTATCTCGAAAACCGGCTACCGGTTGGAGGAACGGCGGAAATGAAGCTCTGGAAAAAGATATCGCTGCTGTGCAGTCTGGTGCTGGTGCTGGTAATGGGCGTGTGTACGGTCATTCTAACCACGCAGGCGCGGGACAGGATACTGAGCCTTACCTACCGGAACGCAGAGCAGAAGCAGCAGACACTGGTGCGGTCATTCAGCAATATGCTGCTGTATTACCATGAGGAGCAGGACAGCGCGGCAGCGACACGCTCGCTGATGAAATATTGCTTTACCCAATATGCCGGCAGTGAGGCCGTGCTTATGATTTCCGGTGAGACTGTTTATTCCACGCTCTCCATTGATCCCGGCGAGTATCTGACACCGGAGGAGGGCGGCACGCCGCAACGCTATACCGGCACGATAGACGGTCGGGAGCTTCTGATAGCCGGCAGCAGCGAGAGACTGCCGTATAGCTTTGTGAACAGTCCTGACGGAATGGGCTGCACGGTCTATATCGTGCAGGACATCACACCGGTCTATGAGCAGATACGCACGCTAACATTGCAATTCGCCGCCATCGGCGCGGTATGCATTGGGCTTGGTCTGCTGCTTATCGCCCTGCTGGTCAGGCGCTCCCTGCGCCCATTGCAGGAGCTGCAGAACGCGGCTGCGCATATTGCGGCGGGCAGCTATGAAGAGCGCGTGACCATATCGTCGGCAGACGAGGTCGGGGCGCTGGCGCGGGATTTCAACGTTATGGCCGGATCAGTAGAGCAGCGTATTGCGGAGCTTACGGAAACCGCAGAGCGCCAGCAGCTCTTTATCGGCGGGGTGACCCATGAGTTCAAGACGCCGCTGACCGCGCTGCTGCTGAATGCGGATTCTCTGCAAAACACTTATCTGGACGAGGAGGAGCGCAGCGCCGCCATAGCACGGATCGAGCATCAGACCCGTTGGCTGGAGCGGCTGGTGCAGAAGCTCCTCAAGCTCATTACGCTGGAGCAGGCACCGGAGCTGCGGACTTCTTCTGTCCCGGAGCTTTTAGAGCGCGTGAGGGAGAGCACCGTGGACACGCTCGCACAGCGCGGTGTGACGCTTCAGACGGAATGCCGCGCGGAGAGCCTCGATATGGACGAAGATCTGATGCAGTCGGTATTGGTGAATTTAGTGGACAACGCGGGAAAAGCATCCCAGCCCGGGCAGACGGTGAGCCTTACCGCTGATGCCGCGGGCTTTGCTGTGCTTGACCACGGCTGCGGCATCCCGCGTGAAGAGATCGAGCGCATCACGGAGCCATTTTATATGGTGGATCGCTCCCGCAGCAAGAAGCAGGGTGGGGTGGGGCTTGGCCTTGCACTGGTGAAAGAGATCGTGCGGGCGCATGGCGGCAGGCTGAAAATCGAAAGCTCTGTCGGAGAGGGTACAACGGTACGGGTGCTGATGAAATAACAATATGGTAATTATACGGTAACGACTTTTCTTTATGGTGCGGTTATGCTTTAGACGTATTCTAAAGAAAGAGGTGTGCATGATGAAAAAACATATTTCGCTCATTCTTCTGGCGTCAATGGCAGTGACGCTCTTCACCGGCTGCCGGGATACGCAGGAGTTCCAAACGGAGATGCAAAAGGATCAGGAGCAGATGCTTCAAACGGCGGAGCAGGGTAGGGATAATTCCGCACTGCTGGCTGCGCTGGATGTCCCGGAACGCTTCACCGGGGAGTGGGGGGGCGTGAACGGCCTTGTACACGTCACTGCCGACGCGGAGATCATACTGCCGGACATCGGCGCGATACCGACAGGCAGCGTTGTCAGAAGAGATTTCACGCAGGAGGACCTGAATATTTTTCTCCGTGTTTTTATGAAGGGGCAGCCCTTCTATGAGGAAGTCATTATGACAAAGCAGGAAGCGCTTGCGAAGCTGGAAGAGTATCGGGCTATGGAACGCGGAGACATTCCGCTTTCGGGAGATACAACTGATGAAAAGCTGTCGGATGTTATTGCATACTATACCGAGCTTGCCAGTACCGCCCCGGACGAGGGAGAACTCCGACCCGCTGCGACCTCGTTTGCTTCTGACGGCACGGTGGAAAATATGAGCGGCTGGTCGAAAATCGACGGGAGAAAGACGCATCTCTGGGTGCAGAATTTTCCCGGTGCGTGGGATTCTGCCGTCTGGTATGTGCAGGACTACGGCGATGTGAACAATAGTTACTGCCAGCCGTATTCCGCTGTTCCGGATGACATAGCAGAGGAACCGCCGAAGCCGGATATCTCCGAGGAAGAAGCGGTCGAAATAGGAAAAGCTTTGCTTGCCGAGCTTGGGTTCATAGACCTTGTCTGCGATCAGATAACGCCCGTTTACTTCGCAGACGCGATGCGGCTGCAAAGCGCGAGCATTCCAGTGGACGCAGGCGGAGGCTTTGTTTCACACGGGGATGATCCGGAGCTCGCTATTCTCGACACGGGCTTTCAGATGCAGTATGTCAGAAGTCTGAACGGTTTTTCGATCGGATATACCGGGATTAAGGGCGTCAATGTGGAAGAGGGAAACGAGATGTCTGTCTGGCCTTATGAGACGATAGAGGTATGCGTTGCAAAAGACGGCGTTGTATATTTCAAATGGACAGCGCCGACCGAAGAGCCGGTTCTGGAGACAGAGGACACGCAGCTTATGAGCTTTGACGAGATATCATCCGTCTTTGAGCGGATGATAATGGTAAGGCACAGCTACGCGCAGACGATCAACGACAATGGAGGTGATGGCCATCTCAGCATCAATATAAACAAAGTCAGGCTGGACCTCATGCGGGTCAAGGCAAAGAACAGCAATGACATGGGTCTGGTGATACCTGTTTGGGATTATTACGGGTCGGAAGAATCCATAGAAGAAACTATCGTCCTCACTATCAATGCCATTGACGGCAGCATGGTCAGCCGGGAGTTGGGATACTGATTTTAAACCCGGAGGTACAGAACAGTAGCTCCGGTTTGTGATTTACGTAATCTAATAAACATAAAACAGTTTACATAATTATGAACTAAAAAACGAATTGCCGTCAAAGGCGCAGGAGGAGAAGAGGAAGGCGACGGCGCTGCGGTAGTCGGGCAGGGTCTTTGATTTGAACACGGCTTTGACGGCTTTCGACTCGCCGGGGAACACATGCTGCATATAAAACCACAGCTCCTTGAGCCGCGCCATGGCGTGTACCGACGAAAGCCCTGAGGCGAGAAACTCCTCGAGAAGCGCGTCATGGAAGCTTTGCAGCTCTTCCCGCTCGAGCGCCTTGCCGCCGCGCAGCATGCGGAACAGCGCGGGATTCGCGACGGCACCGCGGCCGATCATTATTCCCGATACCTCCGGACAGCGCTCGAGCACGGTCTGCGCCGCAGCGGGAGAGAAAACATCACCGTTATACTCGACCGGAAACGGGAAACTGCGGAGTTCCGATACGAAGCCGTCCATGTCCGGGCGGCTTTTGTACATCCCGGCGCGGTCACGGCTGTGGACGATAAGCCGGTAGATGGGGTACTTACGGTATATCTCGGCGATCGCGGGAAACTCCGCGGTATCGGCAAAGCCCATGCGCGTCTTTACGGAGACGCGGATCCGGCAGGATGCGAAGATATCCGCAAGGACGCCGTCAAGCGCGGCGAGGTCGCGAAGCATCCCGGAGCCCTTATGCTTTGAAACGACAGTTCCCGAAGGGCAGCCGACGTTGAGGTTTATCTCCTCATAGCCGAGCGCCTGAAACTCCTTTGCGACTGAGACAAAGGGTGCGGCGCTGCTGCACAGAAGCTGCGGGATGAGCGTCAGGCCGGGGTTGTTTTCGGGCAGCGTGTCCCGAAAGCTGCTGATTTTATAATTGCCGCTGCCGTCGGGCGCGATGAACGGCGCGTAATAGACGTCCGCACCCGGAAACATGCGCGAGTGAATGCGGCGGTAGATGTACGAGGTGACGCCCTCCATGGGGGCAAAGCTGTAGATCATAACACAAGTTCCTCTTTGAATTCTGCTGCGATCAATATACACTAAAAATTTGAATTAATAAAGGAAAAAATATTTTCCGGCAGACATGAAAAATTAATAAATATCCTATATAATCAATTGTTACAGAAAACCGGGGGGAATCATAAGTGAAGCATCAGGCTCTTGTAAGAGTGTTTTCGATAGTTCTGGCGATAATGTGCGTGATAATGCTGGGCGGGGGCCTGGCCGGATTCGGCAAGGCCGCGAAGGAACGCGATGAGCGTACCGCCGATGCACAGCGCTATGAAGAGCGGATAGAGACCTACCGCCAGACGGATGAGAAGCTTGTCGGCAGCATCAGCTATGATGACGCGTACAAGGTTCTCGAAGAGCTGCTGGATGAACACAACGATGAAGCGTCGCAGCACAGGACCGACCTTGCGGAATACTCGGCGAAGAAGGGCGGCTACGAGATGGCAGCGGCAATGATCAACGACGCAAAGCTTGAGCTTGCCGACGCGAAGGCTCAGGTTGCGAGCGGGAAACAGCAGCTTGCCGAAAAGGAAGCTCAGCTCAAAATTTTGACGGAGCTTTATGAGAACAACAAGGACCTTGTTGCGGACGGCATAAGCACCGCGGGGGACGGAAAGGCCGCTTGCGGCGCGGAGGCTGCGAGACTTCAGACCGTCGTAGATAGGCTCAACGCGCTGATCGCGGCGGAGCCGAAGGCACCGGAAGCGCCGGCGGAACCGACCCCGGTAGAGAAGCCCGCGGATGAAAGCGACAGCGAGAAGATGGAGGAATACAACCGCTATCTGGAGCAGAAGGCAGAGTACGATAAGAAGCTCGAAGAATATAACGCTAAGCTTGAAGAATATAACACAGCGCATGACGAGTGGGAGAAGCAGTGTACCGAAGTAAAGGCGGAGGCTAATTTCTCTCAGAGCGCGAATATACTGCGCACACAGGTAGGCGCGCTTGAGGCGCTGGGCAATGAGATATCCGCCGCGCTGCCGCCTGAGATCGCGGGCAGCGGGATCGGCGCCGGTGTCAGCGCCGGTATTTTGGAGCAGATAGACCGGCTGGATGAAATGGACGAGAGCGCTATGAGCAATGCGGAGTTCCTCTCCAACGCCGGAACGCTCATTGCGGCGCTCAATCAGATAAGCGGCGGCTACAGCGCCGCGGGCGGTGCACTTTCGTCGCTCGACAGCAAAATAACCGAGGCGACATCCGCGATAGAGCAGGCGAAGGCGCAGCTCGACTATGCCGAGAAGATGGTAAAGAAGGGCGAGGGCGAGCTTCAGAGACAGCTTGAACTTCTCTGGTACAACATGGGCGAACTCGACAAGGACGGAGAGCGCCTTGAAGAAGAGAAAGGAAAGCTCGATAACGACGCAGCTAAGCTTTCAAAGCAGCTGCTGGATGCCGATGAGATAAAGGAACTGGAAAACAAGCGCACCTCAATGAGAATACTGCTGACAAAGCCGACGTCGGTGAAGGCGGTGGTCGATGCTGGCGGATATATTGCGGAGAGCGCTGAGACGTACCTGTCTGCGTATCGGAGCGAAACACAGCGGCTGTTTACCGGGCGCGCGGCTATGTGCGCATTGGCAGTACTCGGCGCGCTGGCGGGCTTTGCCGGGATACCGGCAGCGTTTGAAAAGACAAAAAAGCGCTTCTGGCTGATAGCCCCGATAGTGCTGTGTCTTGTGTGCGCATGCGCAGCCGACGGGATAAGTATGTATCTCGGGTTGGGGCAGATGTACACGGTGATAGCGGCGGCGATATTCGCCGCGGTGCAGCTTGCGGCGGCGCTGCCTAAAGCAAAAACTTAACTTTATGTACATAGCAAAAAGGATCACGGCTGCCGCAATAGCAGCGCTTATGGCGCTGACACTTTCATGCTGCGCGGCGGAGCGTGCGCGGACACCGGCAGAGAACCCGCTGAAGGCTTCTTCGGCTCCGTCGCCTGTGCCCACGCCCACTCCGTCGCCGACACCTACACCAAAGCCCATTTCGCCAGAAGTCCAGGCGCTGATGGGTCAGAACGCGCAGACGGCGCTGGAGAGAAACAAGCGTGAGTACATGACCGGGCGGCTCGTAATACCGAGCGCGGCAGTGAATGTGGCGCTGTTCTCGGACGGCGTTGGGGAGGACGAGGCGCAGATACGTCAGGCGATATGCGATGCCGAGGACAGCGCCGCGATATATTCCGACGGCATAGGCATAGTTATTGCGGATCATAACAACCAGGCGTTTCAGCTGCTGGGAGAGGTGCAGCCGGGGGATCGGGCATATATCCTGCGAGGAGAGAGCATACTGTCTCTCGAATGCGAGGCAATATTTGACGGGCTCAACAGCGGCATGGGCGTGACAGATGCCGACGGCATACCGGCAACGCTCTACGCGGAATATATCTGCTACACCTGCGGTACGGATTGGACGAATGTAAAGATCGTCGGCTTCAAGGTGATAGACGAGGATTTCTTTTGACGGAGGAGCGGCTATGATATTGTATTTCAGCGGGACGGGCAACAGCGAGTATATCGCGCGGAAGATCGCCAAGGCCACGGGAGACGAGCTCGTTTCCCTCAATGAGCGGATCAGGAACGTAAACGCTGCCGCGGTCAGGGCGGAAAGGCTCGTGTTCGTCACGCCGACCTACGGCTGGCGCATTCCGCGCCTTGTCGAAAAATGGATAGACGAGACAGAGTTTTCCGGGGAAAGCGTGCCTGCGTGGTTTATTATGAGCTGCGGCGACGAGATAGGCAATGCCGCAAAATACAACGAGCGCCTTTGTGAAAGAAAGGGCTTTGCATATATGGGTACGGAGCAGGTCATCATGCCGGAAAACTATGTGGCCATGTTTGCCGTGCCGGAAAAGGACGAAGCAATAAGGATCGTCACTGCGTGCACCGGGCAGATCGCGGACGCAGCGGAGCGCATTACAAACGGCGAGCCGTTCGCCGTGAAGCCTGTGAAGCTTATCGACCGCATATACAGCGATATTGTAAACCCGGTGTTTTATAAATGCTTTGTTAAAGACAGCAAGTTCTATGTCAAGGACAGCTGCATCAGCTGCGGCAAGTGCGCACGCGAGTGCCCGACGCATAGCATCAGGCTTGAGAACGGACGCCCTGTATGGGGAGGGCACTGCACGCACTGCATGGCCTGCATATGCGATTGCCCCGCGGCGGCGATAGAATACGGCAAAGCGAGCCTCGGCAAGCCGCGCTATCACTGCCCGGTAGAGGCAGAATAAATAAAGCCTGTCGGCGGAGCTGAAGCTCGCCGACAGGCTTTGCTGTATTTATACCCCTGTCCCGTCAAAGGCGGGGATCATCTCGGCAGTGGCGGAGTCAGGCTCCTGCCAGAAGCCGTCGATGTGGCGCACGGACATATAGTGGACGAGCGCACTGTTCGTCTCACTGTCGATGCGCACGGAGAGCTCCGGGAAGCGCTCAAGCCCAGGCATGGGCGTGTACTGGCTCATGAGGGAGAAGAGCACGCTGCCGCGAGGGAACTCATCGGCGGCAAAGTCGATAACATTCATAGCGTCCTCACTCCCGCCGGGGAGGATGAGGTGACGGATAAGAACACCGGAACGGAGCATGCCGCTTCCGTCGAGGACGTATGGACCGGTCTGGCGGTACATTTCCTTTATCGCGGCGCGTGCTGTCTGCGGATAATCCTCCGCCGCGCTGTACCGCTTTGCGGCGGTACTGTCCCAATATTTGAAATCGGGCATGTATATCTGCACAAGCCCCGAGAGCCGGCGCAGCGTCTCAACACTCTCATAACCGGAGCTGTTCCAGACGACGGGGATGCCGAGTTCGAGCCCGGAGAGCGCTTCGGCGATTGCCGGGGTGTAGTGCGTGCCGGTGACGAGGTCAATGCACGATACGCCCTCATCGCGCAGGCGCAGCATTATCTCCCGCAGGCGCGGGACGCTGACGCTCTGCCCACCCTCGCCGCGGCTTATTTCCCGGTTCTGACAGAACACGCAGCGGAGATTGCAGCCGGTAAAGAATATCGCCCCGGCACCGCCGCTGCCGCATATACACGGCTCCTCGCCAAAGTGCGCCGCCGCTCTCGCGATATGCGGCAGGAGGGGGCTGCGGCATACGCCCGCGGGCGTCTCGTCGCCGCGCGCAGCGCCGCATCTGCGGGGACATAGATCACATGACAGTTCCATAGACGGAAAACCTCATAATTACATACGATTGACAAATTGCTGTCATATACAAAATGACAAGAAAATCCCAATTAACGGGACTGATTATAGACCATATTTGTGTATTATGCAAGAATAATCAAAAATTGAAAAAAAGTACATGATTTTTTCAATTTCTGTGCTAAAATGATTTTGAAATCAAGGATGCGGTAACATATTTCCCGGAGAGGGACAGCCGCGGAGGTTAGTTCAAATGCTTGATATTGTTCTCGTCGAGCCAGAGATACCGCATAACACCGGAGCGATAGCCCGCACCTGCGCCGCGACCGGCGCAAGGCTGCATCTGATAAAGCCGCTCGGCTTTGATATCTCCGATAAAATGGTGAAGCGCTGCGGGCTTGATTACTGGTACCTCGTAGATATCAGCGTTTATGAAAACCTTGATGAGTTCTTCGAGAAAAACGGCAACGGCAATATTTACCTCGCCACGACCAAAGCGCCGCGCGCCTACACCGAGGCCGACATGAGCGGAGATGTTACGCTGATGTTCGGAAAGGAAACGGCGGGGCTGCCGGAATGGCTGCGCGAAAAGTACCGCGACAGATGCATACGCATCCCGATGATCAGTGAGGCCCGGAGTCTGAACCTTTCAAACTCTGTTGCTATATTAGCTTATGAAGCACTGCGCCAGCAGGGATTTCCGGGGCTGCTGGGTACCGGCTCCATGGCGGAATGAACGAATATTATTTTTAGGAGGACATACCATGAACTACAACAAGAAAACCGTCTATGATGTTGACGTCAAGGGCAAGAAGGTCCTGCTCCGCTGCGATTTCAACGTGCCGCAGGACAAGGCGACGGGTGAGATCACCAGCGACAAGCGTATCGTTGCAGCTCTCCCCACCATAAAGTACCTGCTCGAAAACGGCGCGGCGGTCATCGCCTGCTCCCACCTCGGCAAGCCCAACGCCACCTTCGAATCCTTCGTAAAGAAGCAGACCGAGAAGGGCAAGGACCCCGCTACCCTCACTGAGGAAGCATGGAAGAAGTCCCTCAAGAAGCTGACCCTCGCTCCTGTTGCAAAGCGCCTGAGCGAGCTGCTCGGCATGGAGGTCATCTTCGCGACAGACACTGTCGGCGAGGATGCAAAGGCAAAGGCCGCAGCCCTCAAGCCCGGCCAGATCATGCTGCTTGAGAACCTGCGCTTCGACAAGGGCGAGACCAAGAACGACCCCAAGTTTGCAAAGGCTCTGGCCGACATGGCAGAGATCTTCGTGTCCGATGCGTTCGGCACCGTGCACAGAGCACATGCTTCTACCGCAGGCGTCGCGGCATACCTGCCTGCATACTCCGGCCTGCTCGTCGATAAGGAGCTGTCCATCATGGGTAAGGCTCTTGACGATCCCAAGCGCCCCTTCGTTGCTGTACTCGGCGGCGCAAAGGTCTCCGATAAGATAAACGTCATCAACAATCTCCTTGAGAAGGCTGACACCGTCATCATCGGCGGCGGCATGGCCTACACCTTCAAGAAGGCACAGGGCTACGAGATAGGCCAGAGCCTGCTCGAGGCTGACCGTATCGATTACGCAAAGGAAATGATCGCAAAGGCAGAAGCCAAGGGCGTCAAGTTCCTGCTGCCTGTCGACAACTACTGCGCAGCCGAGTTCTCCGCGGATGCCGAGCCCGTCCTCTGCGAGGGCAACATCCCCGAGAACCTCATGGGCATGGACATCGGCCCCAAGACCGTCGAGCTGTTCTCCAACGCCGTGAATGGCGCGGGCACCATCGTCTGGAACGGACCTATGGGCGTGTTCGAGTTTGATAAGTTTGCCACCGGCACCAAGGCCATGGCAAAGGCGCTGGCCGAGAGCGGCGCGATCACCATCGTCGGCGGCGGCGACAGCGCGGCTGCAGTAGAGAAGCTCGGCTATGCCGATAAGATCACCCACATCTCCACCGGCGGCGGCGCATCTCTCGAGTTTCTTGAGGGCAAGGAGCTGCCGGGCGTGGCATGCCTGCTCGATAAGTAAAATAATGAACCGTGCAGATGCTCGAAAGAGCATCTGCACGGCAGTGTATTAAAACGTCTGGAGGATCACTATGAACAGAAAGTACCGCAAGACTGTGATTGCCGGCAACTGGAAAATGAACATGCTGGCATCAGAGATAAAGCCTTTCATGGAGCAGCTGAAGGAAAACCTTCCCAAGACCCGCGCATGCGATGTCGTGCTCTGCACTCCTGCACCCCTGCTGCCCGCTATGATAAAGGCGGGGAAGGACTGCAAGGTCGCCGCCGGCGGACAGGATGTTTCCAAGTACGAGAAGGGCGCATACACCGGCGAGGTGTCTGCCGCCCAGCTTGCCGATATCGGCGCAAAGTACTGCATCGTCGGCCACTCCGAGCGCCGCCAGTACCACGGCGAGGACGATATGCTCATCAACGCCAAGGTCAAGGCACTTATTGAAAAGGGCATCATCCCCATCATCTGCGTCGGTGAGAGCCTTGAGCAGCGCGAGATGGATCTTACGATGGAATATGTTGCATATCAGGTCAAGGCCGCTCTCAGCGGAGTTGACGCAAGCCAGCTGCGCCGCTGCATCATCGCATACGAGCCCATCTGGGCTATCGG
>CAKTPC010000047.1 GCA_934590505.1 uncultured Oscillospiraceae bacterium | reverse complement strand
TCTTCGATGCGAAGGTTAAGGACATCTATATACGCGCCATTACCGATACCTTCGGCGACGTGCCCTTCTGCGTCTTTAACGACGGTGACGTCACCGCGCTCGCCGGGGCAATAAGCCTTGAGGACACGAACATCCTCGGCATCGCCATGGGCACTAGCGAAGCCGGCGGCTATGTCGACGAAAAGGGTTACATCACAGGCTGGCTCAACGAGCTGGCGTTCATCCCCGTGGACGCAAACCCCGGCGCGCTGCGTGACGAGTGGTCGCTCGATATCGGCTGCGGCGTGAAATACTTCTCGCAGGACGGTGTCATAAAGCTCGCCCCGGTTGCGGGCATCGAGCTTGACGGCGCTCTCTCCCCGGCGGAAAAGCTCAAGGCCGTGCAGGCACTGATGAACGACGGCGATGAGCGCGCCGCCGCGATATACCGCAGCATCGGCGTGTATCTGGCGCACTCGCTCGCGCTTTACCACGATATGTACCACTTCCGCCATGTGCTGCTGCTCGGGCGCGTGATGTCCGGGCTCGGGGGCGAGCTCATCATCATCGAGTGCGAGCGCGTACTGCGCGATGAGTACAGCGAGCTTGAGGGGAGAATACACCTTGCTCTGCCGGATGAGAAGTTCCGCCGCGTCGGTCAATCCGCCGCCGCCGCGTCTCTGCCGGAGATCAGGAAGTAACAAAAACATAATAATCAAACACCTCACCGTCGGTTATCAAACCGACAGTGAGGTGTTTTTTTGATTCTATGCTGAATATTGGTTCTATCATTTTATTCTCACGGCTCTGTGCGTCTCTCCGGTTTTGAGCGGGCTCACTGTTCCGCCGCTGATATCGAAGATGTGCGCAGTAAAGTCCGCTTCAGTCTCTGCCGGGATAAGCACTTTGAGCGTGACGCTGGATGAATACTCCACATCCTCGACGATGCCTCCCATCGCGGCGCACTCGGTCTTTAAACGCTCCGCACCGGAATACGAGCACGGCACATCCATGCACGACCATGGGCGCACGACCGAAGTCCCCGCCGCGGCGAGCGCGTCCCCAGCGCTTTTCGTATACGCACGCAGCAGCCCGCCCGCGCCGAGTAAGACACCGCCGAAATAACGCGTGACGACACAGACGCAATTGGTCATGTTCTGGCGGCGCAGCACCTCAAGCATAGGAATACCGGCGGTGCCCTGCGGCTCACCGTCGTCACTGTAGCGCTCGGCGCCGTTTCTGATGATATAGCACCAGCAGTTGTGCCGCGCGTCATAGTACTTCTTCTTCATTTCGGCGACGAAGGTCTTGGCCTCATCCTCTGTCTCGACGCAGCGAACATGCCCAAGAAAGCGCGAGCGCTTCTCGGTGAACTCGGCCTCACCCGGGACGGAGGGGATATAATACTCGCTCAATCCTCCCATTCCTCCTTGGGTTCAACGTAGCCGGGGATGAACTGCTTGACCCTGCCGAAAAGCTCCGGTCCGACCGTGACCTCGGCCTCTATGCCGGAATCGGTATACTCCATGGAATGCACCTGCGCCTCACGGTTGAGGCTGTCGGCAAGACCGGCGTTAGCATAAGGTATCTTCAGCGTGACGCGCTTCTTGCCGCGGTCGAGCATGGCAGAGAGCGTGTCAACAAGCTCCTTCGCCCCTTCGCCGCTGCGCGCGGAGATGCAGACGATATTCTCCCCGTGCGGCAGGATGCCGATATATGCGTCGCACTTGTTGAACACACGGATGCAGGGCGTGTCCTCCGCGCCGAGCTGACGGATCAGCGAATCGACAACGCGCGCCTGCTCCTCCCATTCGGGGTTTGAGATATCGATAACGTGCAGGAGCACATCGGCATAGCTAAGCTCCTCAAGCGTTGCCTTGAAAGCCTCGATAAGATGCGTAGGCAGTTTGCGAATAAAACCGACTGTATCGGAGAGCAGCACCTCCTGCGTCTCGTCGATGCGGAAGCGGCGTGTCGTAGTATCAAGGGTGTCAAACAGGCGGTCGTTCGCGGGGATATCGGAGCCGGTAAGACAGTTGAGCAGCGTAGACTTGCCCGCGTTCGTATACCCCACGAGGGCGACGACAGGCATGGCGTTCTTCTCGCGCTTGCGGCGCTGTGTACTCCGCACCTTGCGCACATCTGCCAGCTCCTCCTCAAGCTTCTGGATCTTGCGGCGGATATGGCGGCGGTCGGTCTCAAGCTGAGTTTCGCCGGGGCCGCGCGTGCCGATAGGCGACGAGCCGCCGGAGGCGGTCTGACGGACAAGGTGCGTCCACATACCAGTCAGGCGCGGGAGCAGATATTTATACTGCGCAAGCTCGACCTGAAGCTGACCCTCGCGCGTCTGGGCACGCTGGGCAAAGATATCCAGTATGAGTCCGGAGCGGTCGAGCACCTTGACGCCGAGCTCCTCGGACAGTACGCGCATCTGCGATGGGCTGAGCTCGTTGTCGAACACAGCGAGGTCGCAGTCGTTCATCGCGATAAGCTCTTTCATTTCCCTGACCTTGCCGTCGCCGATGAAGCTGCGCGGGTCGGGCGTCGGTCGGCTCTGCATGAGCATGGCGACAGTCTCTCCTCCCGCCGTCTCTACAAGGGCGGCAAGCTCCTCCATCGACACCTCGGTCGAGCGCTCATGCTCGTCCATGCTCGCGGCGGATAAGCCCGCAAGCACAGCGCGTTCTTTTTTTATCTCAGTATTTTCCATAGTTCTCCTTATTATTTGAATATGAAACAAACTCTAAGGCCGCAAAAGCAGCCTAATCTCCACGCAAAGCCCAGCAACGCGGGTTTGCGTGGAAAAGGAAGAAAGAGATCGCATAGTGCAGCTTTTGCCGCAAGGCGGAAGCGGAACGGTGCGAGCTTCTTTTGACGTCAAGCGGCTCCTTTTTCCCCGGCGACAGGCAGACGGCTCTCCTCCGGGGCGGTTATCTCGCTGCCGTCGCTGAACTTCAGCAGCGTGCACACGGCGGAGATAAACTCCTCGTCGCTCATATTCTCCCCGCAGGTGATCGTCAGCAGTATCTGGCGTGCGGGCACGTACTCCTCCCCGTTCTCGGCAGCGTCTGCCGCTGCCTTCTCGGCGTCGGTAAAATAAGAGCTGGACGGCAGCTTGAGTATCTGTGCCAGGCGCACATCGCCGAAGCGGGCGAGAACAAAGCTGTCCAGATAATACTTCGACAACTGCGGCTTTGCCTGCTCAGCGTAGCTGATGTGCGGATAGAGCCGCTGGAAGTATATATCGCTCACGGCGTCATAGCTGCACAGCTCCGCCATGACGGTAATGCCGCGTGTCTCATCGCGGTTAGATGGCAGATAAATAAACTCAGCATACGAATGCTCCGCAAGGCCGCCGTCGTTCGGGTCACGCAGCACGTCATGATTCGTCTTTTGGCGGTTAAGGCGCTGATAGGAGGAATAGCTCTCGGTAAAGAGCGCCGTCGGCAGGAAGTTATATGGGAAGAGCGCCAAGCAGTCGTTATGGCTGATGGTCTCCTGCACGCTCTCGGGCGCGGCGCCGGGGTCTGACATATCAAAGCTCTCGGCCTTGTTCCATATATATTCCTCAGGGCTCCCGCCGCCGTAGGTCGGGACAGGCGTCGGCTCCACGGTGGGTTTTGCGTCCACGGCGGGCATCGTCCACGGCTCAAGCGTTTTCTCCTCGCCGCAGCCGCACAGCAGCGCCGAGGCAAGCATGAGCGCCGCAAGCAGCAGCGCGATCTTATTTCTCATGGCGCACCTCCGGATCAGGGTGTTTAATCTGTATTCTTACTAAAACTATATTATATAGCAAAAGCCCTGATTTGCCAACTGTTTATTGTATCTTAAAACAACCGGTGCTGCCGCTTGCGGCGCATAAATTCGCCCTTGGCCTCGACAAGCACTATATCGCTGCCGACCTTGACGATGCAACTCCACGGGAGCACATAGTCATCCTCGCGTCCGAGCAGACCGAACAGCTTCGCGCGTCCCGGCGTTATGAGGGAGACGACGCGCCCTTCGGCGTCGTCAAGCTCCACATCGCAGATATAGCCGAGGCGGAAGCCCGTGTGTATATCGATGACCTCCTTGTACCGCAGCTCGGAAAAATAGCACATCATGTCATGCATCCCCCCTCGAAAAAAGTATACATACGCGGCGCTTTGTCCTATTCATGGGAAAGAAAAGTTTTAATTTTCCCTATTGACTCTGACACTGTGTAAGGCATTATTATACGCATGAGCTCAAGGAAGAACAGCACGGAGGTACCGCTATGCTGAAAATAGGTGATTTTTCAAAACTGTCCAGATGCAGCGTACGCATGCTGCGCCACTATGATGAGATAGGGCTGCTCGAACCGGCAGAGATCGACCGCTTCACGGGCTACCGCTATTACAGTGAGGCACAGCTGACGGTGATAGGCAAGATAATCTCATTGCGCGACATGGGCTTCAGCCTTGCCGCGATAGGTGAGATGCTTAAACTTGACGACCCGGAGCGCTTAGACAGCTTCTACGCCATACGGCAGGCGGAGCTGCGCGCTCTCGCGAGCGACACCGAGGAAAAGCTGCGGCTTCTGGACACAGCCCGAAAGCGGCTGAGAAAGGAAGGAAACATGGATCACTCCGTAAGTATAAGAACTCTGCCCGAGCGTTACGCCGCCTGCGTGCGCATGACGATACCCCGCTATGAGGCCGAAGGAATGGTTTGGGGCGTGCTGTGCGAGGAGACGGCCGGGATGAACCTCACCCCAGCCGACCCCTGCCTGTGCAGCGTGACCTTCCACGACGGTGAGTACAAGGAAGTCGACGTCGACGTTGAGGCGCAGAAAACCGTGAAGGGGCACTACCCTGACACGGAGCACGTTAAGTTCAAGACGCTCCCGCCCGTAACCTACGCGGGATGCACCTTCAAGGGCAGCTACCGCTTCACGAATGAGGCGATTGCGGCAGTCGCAACATGGATAGAGGCAAACGGCTACGAGAGCGATGGGCCGATGTTCAACATCTATCACGTCTCCCCGCACGAGACACAGAACCCCGATGAGTTCGTCACAGAGGTCTGCTTCCCGGTGAGGAAGAAGGCATAATCAAAGATTTGGCCGCCCGATACGCAGGTATCGGACGGCCGTTTTTCATAGTTCAATTGTGTGCATCCGTACGTCAGGGTCATGGTTTGCAAGCGACTCGACGCAGTTTGCATCAAGGCTCTGCGCGCGTATCCACTCAAGCGACTTCTTCTGCGCAGCCTTATCATCGGCAATGCCGGAGGTAATAAGCTCCTCCGGGCTGACACCCACGTCCGCAAGCCGCTCATCAATGGCCGCGCCCTTTTCGACGACACCCTGATTCGTAATATACAGCGGCAGCGAACCGAGGGATTTGATCTGCGCGCGTTTATCAAAAACTCCGCCCGGGCTCATGTCGCGGTGCCAGCCGCAATCAAAGAGCAGCTTTCCGTGCGGGCACTCGATGAGGTACGCCGACACGGGCAGCCACAGCCGCGCCGATTTTTTTGCAAACACGCCCGAGGCCTTGAGTGTACTGCACCGCTCCCCGCCGAAAGGCAGCTCGGGCGCGACGCAGACCTTCCCTGTGTGGAACATATGTATTTTGATCTCCGGCATATTGCATCGCTCCTTTTCGTTTTTGCCATGTATTATACCAGCAAACTCCCGCGTTAACAACCGGAGGTGTTCAGTATACGCTCAAGAGCGACAGCGTGACCGCGCCGAACATCATCCAAAGACGGAAGCTTTTCCTCCCCGTCCAGAGAGAGTACACTGCGCAGCCACAGCCGCAGAGCATAACGAGCGCGAGCCAGAAGCTTTGCAGGCGCAGTGGCGTGAAGCCGAAGCAGGAGATATACAGGCAGAGCTTCGATATCGAGATCACCGCGAAGAGCGCCCCCGCGATGAGCAGCAGAGTACACATCAGCATTGCCGCGCGGCTCTCACGCACCGGCTTTGACGCGCTGCGCGTGATGAACCAGAGGAGCGTAAAGTTTATTGCTATGACCCGGCAAAGCTCAAAGAATCCCTCGCGCGCGTACTGCGAGACGATGAAGCCTTCGGGCAGGCGGCGGGCAAACGCGCCGAAAAGGTATGAGCCCTGTACAATGAAGAACAACAGGTACACCGCCGTGAAGGCCGCCGTCACGGCGACCCATACGCCGTTCGGCACAACGCGCAGCTTTAAGAGGAAGCCGTTCACGCCGTCCCGCTGTGCTTGGAGTTTCTCTTTCGGCAGGCGCACCGTGCCTGCGATCAGGCCGAATACATAAGCGCCGACAGGCAGGCTCACCGCAAGGCGGAACAGGAAGTCCCAGAAGTCCGTGCCGAGGTTTATCCGCAGAGAGTCAAGCACACCGCTGACCATCCTGCCGAAGCCGCTGTCAGCCGATGCAAGGCTCGATGCCGCCCACCAGAGCAGCAGCACACCGAGAACGATTGCGGAAATTGATGCAATGACCGTGTTTTTATTGCTCTTTCTCCCGCGGCTCATGTCCTTTATCCACGCACCGACACAGCGCAGACGCAGAGAGAAGTTTCCGAACGGGATGCGCACAAAGCCGTTGAGCGCATCGAGCGGCAGCAGGTGTCCGCTCTCCCCTTCTATGAGCGCTCCTCCGCGGGAGAGCGCCCACCACACGGCGAGGATATGCACCGCGGCGATGCTGTAAAACTCACCCCATACCCGGCTTCGGTCAAGGGCGGTGCAGGCCGTCACGAGCACGGCGCAGCCGAGCCAGACCCAGCTCTCCTTCGAGCGCGGAACACCGCGGTCAAGATACTCGACCATCAGCACGAATAGCGCGACAAATACCGCAAGCCAGAGTTCCCAGCGGCTGCCGGTCGTCAGGGTATAGATATAAGCCGCAATGTACATAAACAGCGCCGTGCACTTCTCCGCCTTTGACGCGGTAAAGACAGGCTGAGTATTTTCGTTTCTTTCATCCATTGGCTTCACCCCCGTCATCCACGAACTCCAGCAGGTCGCCTGGCTGGCAGTTGAGCTCCCGGCACAGCGCCATGAGCGTTGAGAAGCGGATGGCCTTTGCCTTGTTGTTCTTGAGGATGGATAGATTCGCCGGTGTTATGCCTACGCGCTCGGCAAGCTCACCCGCGGATATTTTGCGCTTTGCCATCATGACATCGAGGTTCACTACGATTTCCATACGCAGCACCTCAGACGGTATAGTCCAACTCGTCCTTCATGCCTATCGCGGTCTGAAAGACGTTTCTGACGATGCGCACGATCAGCGCCATGAACGCCGCCGCCATCGCGATCACGAAGAACGGCGCATAATACAGAGCGCTGAGAGCACTTATCACGGCGGCGGCGACGCAGCAGCGGCTCACCGTGCGCATGATGCGGACATTCTCATCCGCAAAGACGCACCCTGCCTTTATGTTCCCCAGCAGCTTCCACAGCTTCCAGAGCGTCACCCAGCCGAAAGCGCTGCCGGTATATATTGAGACGAGCATCAGAACACCGCTCTGCCAGGCCATCCCGCGCAGGCGGATAAAGAAGCCGACAAACCAATAGCCCCCAATATCCAGCGCCGCAAGCAGCAGCGCAAACAGCACGACGCAGCACTGCGAAAGGCTTATGCTCTTATCACTGTTCATATCCATGTCATTCCCTCCTTCTGTTTACGGGATGAGCTTAACACTCTGTGCATCGTTTGTCAAGAGTTTCTTATCGTTTATCAATAATTATTTGTCGAATTTCAGATTTAGTAAGGGCATAAAAAGACACAGGGGACATTAGTCTCCTGTGCCTTTTTGAATTTATTACACGTCCATGCTCACAATATCGTCGAGCGTCTCGCGGCGGACGGCAAGATAATCTCCCTTCTCGCCGAGCATTACGATTGGCGGGCGCGGTACGCGGTTATAGTTTGAGGCCATAGAATAGTTATATGCGCCGGTCGTGCACACGGCGACGAGGTCGCCGCGCTTTATCTCAGCGTTCAGGCTGACTTCGGGCTGGATGATATCGCCGCTTTCGCAGCAGCGGCCAACGAGGTCAAAGGTCTCCGTTTTCTGCGGAGCCGCAACGTCGAGCACGGTGTACTTCGAGCCGTAGAGAGCATAGCGCGGGTTATCTGTCATACCGCCGTCAACCGCGACGTAGCTCTTATAGCCCGGTATGCGCTTTACGGAGCTGACGGTATAGAGCGTCATACCTGCGTCGGCGACGATGCTGCGTCCCGGCTCCATGAGGATCACGGGCATGGGGTAAGAGAGCTTTTCGGCAAGAGCCTTAATGTGCTCCCCGAGTGCTTTGATCCTTGCAGGGATATCCACATGCTTGTCGCTTTCGAGATAGCGCACACCGTATCCGCCGCCGAGGTTAAGTTCTTCCAGCGTCACGCCGCAGGCGTCCTGCACCTCCGCCATGAATGAGAGCATTATATCCACAGTGCGCTCATAGACGTCCTCATCAAAAACCTGTGAGCCGACATGGCAGTGCAGCCCGCACAGCTCAAGATTCTCCTGCCGCAGTGCTTCAGCCACAAACTCCTTTGCCTGACCGGTCTCGATCGCAACGCCGAACTTGGAGTCGACCTTGCCGGTGCTCACGGCGTCATAGGTGTGCGGGTCTATGCCGGGGGTGACACGCAGCAGCACACGCTGACGGATGCCGGAGCTGCCCGCTTCGCGGTTCACAGCGTGCAGCTCTTCAACGTTATCGACGACAAAGCAGCCCACGCCCGAGGCAACAGCATAGCTTATCTCCGCGTCGGTCTTACTGCTGCCGTGGAAGTAGAGCCTATCCATGGGGAAACCGGCTTTCAGCGCCGTGCGTATCTCGCCTGCGGAAACAACGTCGGCACACAGCTCCTCCTCGGCGACTATTTCATACATGCGCTTGAAGGATGCCGCCTTGCTCGCGTAAAGCACCTTGCCGCGCTCCCCGAAAGCGTCCCTGAACGCATGGAGGTACATGCGGCAGTTAGCCCTGATGCGCCCCTCATCCATGAGATACAGCGGGGTGCCGTATTTTCCCGCGAGCTTCGCCGCGTCCTGATCGGCGAAGCAAAGCGCGCCGCCTGAATTTCTGCTGATATTTCCGCTGAGCATAAAGCAACACTTCCTTTTTTCATGCGTGTCATTTTAGCATTCCGCATTTCTTGTGTCAATCATTTAAATACCACGCGCCGAATTTTTTTCGGTGCGTGGTAAAATACACTTATCTGTTCTGCTTTCTCTGCTCGGCCTTCAGTTCGGAGATCTCCTCCTGAAGCTCTTCATTCTGCTTCTGGAGCGCATCGAGCTTTTTGTTCACTGCGTTAAGCTGCTTTTTAAGCTCCCCGGCGACGATGCCCTTATAGAATCTGTACTTCCCGGCAAGGCTGATAACGCTCGTTGCGAGCAACACGCCGCCGGCAACGGCCGCGGCCTTCTTCGCGTCGATGTTCTTTATCGCCTGCATCGCTGCGCGTCCGGCTATCCCCTTCGGGGCGACAAGGCTCAGGGCATTGGTCGTCTCCTGCTTTGCCTGATGCGGCAACAGCACGGTATGGTTTGCTCTTTTTCTCATGATACTTCCCCTTTCACCGTTAGTGATACTATTATAGCGACTGTCTTTTCTCTTTGCAAGTATGTAAATAAGACGGAGCAATGCTCCGTCTTATTTGAGCTTATTTTTTCAGCCCGCGGCGGCTTCATCCGTGGTGGGTTCATCCATGGTGATGCCGAACTCGTCAGTGACGACCTCTTCATCGACCGTCTCTTCCGGAGCGGTGGAGATGAACTCGGTCATATACGCGTCCTCGCCGAGGCCAGCCATCAGGCCGGGGATATTGATGATAAGTCCGTCCTTGTCATAGGGGAGCTTAATGGAGTAGGTATAGCTCTCCTCGCTGCCGCCCTTCTGCTGGGTGACGACAAGGTCCATGGAGAAGTTCGCACCGATGCAGGTGGATGCGCCGCGCTCCTTGTCATAGAGCTTCGCGATGCGCTCGCCGCCGACATAGACCTCGACCTTATACGGCGTGTCATAGGTCGTGCCGTTATACTCGAGCTTCTTGTTGTCGATATACACGGTGTGGCCGCGGCCGAGGAAGTACATCAGCACCGCCAGCGCCACGAAGAAAACAACGGTGGCGATCCTTATAAGGAGGGTTTTTGTCTTGTTCATTTCTTCTCCTCCTCAAGCTGCTCCCGCGCAAGCTGTTGGCCGAGCTGACTCTTCTGCTTGCGCTTCTTCGTCTCATACATGATGAGCGCGACGGTAATGACCGCGTAGGACACGAACACGCGGAAGTATTCGCCGATCATCGAGTCACCTGTTATCTTCGCTCCGGCAGAGGGCGCGACGATGAACATCGTATGGAAAAGGATAACGCCGAGGAACACGTTGCCGATTGAAGCCTTGTCAACGGAAGCGCCGCCGACGAGCAGAGCCGCGATGCAGAACATACCGATCTGCGAATGCGAGGAGTAGGTGGCGATGTTGCCCATGTTCTGGAGGTAGATTATCATGCCGAAGCCAGAGAACACGGTAGACATGACGATGGAGATTATTCTCGTGCGCTCGACCTTGATGCCGGCGTCACGCGCGACCTCCATGTCCTGACCGACGGCGCGCATATCCTGGCCAAGTTTGGTCTTTCTGAACCAGACGATGAACAGGCAGAACAGCGCGATGATGATGAAGGTGAGCACGGGGATCTTGACGCCGCCGATGTTCACAGCAAGCAGATTATCCACGCACTGGCGCATATTGAGCAGCGACACAGTGTTTCTGATGCCGTAGCCGCGGGGCAGCTTGAGCGAGAAGTGCTTGATGGGGATGATGGAGCCCATCATGTACAGCACGATCAGCTGATACACGCCGTTTATGAAGAAACTGATGATATAGCTGGTTATCATTTCTCTGCCCTTGGACATGTTGAGGAGCTTGCCGCAGAGCATGCCGAGGAGGACCGAGAACGGGACGGACAGGATCATTGCCAGCACGACGCCGGGGATGCCCCACACCTGCCAGTCGGCCACGAAGATCAGTGCGATCTCACCGGCCATTGCACCGAGGGTCATGCCGAAGTTAAGACCCATACCGGCCATTATCGGGAAGAGCAGGCAGAGGATGAGGAAGATGTTTCTGCCCATACGTGTGACGATCTCATTTATAAGATAGCCGACGGAGAAGCCGGAGATCGGGATGCAGATGATGCAGATGAGCACAAACATGAGCGGCACGGAGTTGTTCTGTACAAAGCTCAGAACTCTCTTACCGAAGGGGACGGCTTCCTTGCTTATGTTTTTATTTTTCATTTCGAGCCCTCCGTTTTTCTGGTAAGAGCGTAGAGGATCATACCGTTGGAGATGATGATACGGATGACCTCGCTCATGTCCATGTGGATCATGGAGTTCATGACGGTCGGCGTCATGGTGACGATGCCCTGAAACAGGAAGGTACCGATGATGACATTCGCGATGGACGCCTTGTTGACCGACGCGCCGCCGATAAGGATAGCGGAGACGGCGGGCAGCGCCATGTAGAAGGGCGCAGTGTAGATCTGGATGAAGCCGAAGCCCTGCTCATAGACGAGGATGCCGACTGCGGCAAGCCAGGTGCTCATGATGACGGAAAGCATACGCATCTTATCAACATTGACCCCCGCAGCCTTTGCGAAGGTCGGGTTCGAGCCGACGGCGGTCATCGCGGTACCGGTCTTTGTGTGGAGGAAAGCCCACATCAGGAAAGCCAGCAGTGCGAAGAACAGCAGCGTGCCGGTCGGGATGGAGAGGTTGCCGATGTTGATCTGCAGGAAGTTTGCAAGCACCTTGTCATAGAAGCCTTCAAGGGAGATCGTAGTCCTCAGGCCCTTGCCGGCAAAGCCCCAGACCATCGTTGGGCTTTTGTACGGCAGCAGCAGCCACATCATGCACATGAAGGAAACGGACGAGAAACCGACGTAGGTCGCGATCATCATTTCGCCGCCCTTGATCTTATTGAGCAGCCAGCCATAGCCCGCGCCGAGGATCAGGGCAAAGGGAGTGGCGATGACGATGGCCATAACAAAGCTCATCGCGCCGGTGAAACCGAACTCAATAGAGAGCGTTGCGCCGAGGAGTCCGGAGATGATGCCGAGGGGCAGTCCGAAGTTGAGGCCGCAGCCGGAGTGGATCATCGGCACCATTGCGAGCACTAGGATTGCGTTCCAACTGAAGCGGTTAACGGTGTTGGTGATCTGGGTCGCAAAGTCCGCGCCGACAAAGGGGGCGGCAATAAACAGGAGCAGGAGGAAGCCCGCGATGATGAGTCTCGGCAGGCCGAAGGAGTTGACAGCAGCTTTGAGTCTGTCCATGAATGTGGCATTCTCGCCGGATAATTGTCTGTTCATCCTTCCACCTCACTTTACCTGACTGACCATGAGCATGCCGAAGTCCTCGGAGGAATCCGAAGCAGGGAGTATGCCCGCAATGCGGCCGCCGGACACGATAGCGATACGGTCGCACACCTGACGCAGCTCCTCAAGCTCGGAGGAGATCATGACAACGGTGACGCCTGACTCACGGTTGAATTTCTTGAGCGCTTCGAGCACCAGCGACTTTGCGCCGACGTCGATACCGCGCGTAGGCTCGGAAACGAAGAGGAACTTCGGTTCGAGAGCGAAGGCCTTGGCAAGGCAGATCTTCTGCTGGTTGCCGCCTGAGAGCTCGCGCGCCTTCTGCTTGGAGCCGGTGCACTTGACCATAAGCTCTTCTATGTACTTATCGGTAACTTCGCTGATGGCCTTTTCGTCTCTCCACTTGATGAGCCCGCCGAGAAGCTTTTTGAGGAACTTGTCCTGCACCTGCATTGCGGGGAAGGCGACGTTCCATTCAAGCGTTTCATCA
This sequence comes from uncultured Oscillospiraceae bacterium, assembly GCA_934590505.1. Taxonomy (GTDB): domain Bacteria; phylum Bacillota; class Clostridia; order Oscillospirales; family Oscillospiraceae; genus Limivicinus. The sequence continues at coordinate 1,833 of CAKTPC010000047.1, read as the reverse complement.
AGCAGGAGGCCGACGCCGCGCCTGTCCTCAGAGACGAAAGCGATGTTCGCATCAAGGCAGCTGCGCGGGCTGTTGAGGGGAATGGACTTTCCCTCGAACTCAACGGTGCCACCGGCTTCATACAGGCCCATGACGCCGTTGGGAATGCCAAGCTTGCCCTGACCGGCGAGGCCGCCGATGCCGAGGATCTCGCCCTCCTTGATGTCAAGGTCGACGTTGCGGACTATCTCGCCGGGCATATCGACCCAGAGCTTGCGTATGCTCATAATGGTCTTTGCATCCGACAGGGTCCTTATATCATTATTGGCGGCGCTGTTCACATTGCGGCCGACCATCCATTTCGTGATATCGGAGACGTTAGTGTCCTTCGCGGGGACGTCCTTGACAACGTAGCCGTCGCGCATGACAACAACGGTATCGCACACAGAGAGGATCTCATGAAGTCTGTGCGTGATGAAAATAACGGCGATGCCCTTTTCGGACATACTTCTTATTGAATCGAGCAGAGCTTCCGCTTCCTTCTCGGTGAGAACAGCGGTAGGCTCGTCAAGGATGAGGAGCTTGAGATTGTCCTTTGAAAGCTCGCGGGCGATCTCGGTAAACTGCTTGTGGCCGACGGGCATATCGTTTATGACCATGCTGCGGTCAATGGAAAAGCCCATCTTGTCGATCGCGGCCGCGGCGCGGCCGTTCATCTCATTATAATCAAGGGTGTCCAGACGTTCGCCGAACACCTGAGAAAGCACATTTGTTTTCTTGGGTTCTCTGTTGAGAAGGATATTCTCGGTCGCGGTAAAGCCGGGGATCAGCGAGAACTCCTGGTGCACCATGCCGATACCGGCAGCAAGCGCGTCAAAGGGCGTGTTGAAGGTGACCTTCTCACCGTTAATGAGAATGTCTCCGCCGTATCCGCCTGTTTCTCTGATGACATCCATACCGAAGAGTATCTTCATCAGCGTGCTCTTACCGGCGCCGTTCTCACCGCAGAGGCCGAGCACTTCGCCGGGCATGAGCGTGAGGTTGATATCCGTCAGAACCTGGTTGCCGAAGAAGTCCTTCTTGATATTCTTCATCTCCAGCAATGGAGCATTGGCATTTATCATATCTTTCAAATCCTAACTTAACCGGGAGATCACAGAAGCAGCACCGCTTCTGCTGAGCGCTCCCGTCATTTTACGCAAGGGGCGGCCGATCCGCTGTCGGAACAAAAAAACGAAACGTCGGGGGAGGATTTTTCCTCCCCCTTTGTTATAGGCTTATGCTTTATTACTTGATGGTGAAGTACTTCTCGGGGACCTCAACAGAGGTGGAGCCCATGTAGTGGCCGGGATTGCCCATGATGTAGGTATCCTGGTAGACAAGGAAGGTGTTCTCAGCCTTGACGCCGGTCTCGGCATTGGTGTAGTTGGAGCCGTTCCAAGCAGCACCGGGTGAGAATACCTCGTATGCCTTTGCGATATCGTCGATGTCGCAGAGCTCGCTCTCGCCGTTGATGACATTCAGAGCATGCTGAGCAAGGCCGGCGGAAACAGTGTAGCCGTAGGAGTAAGCCCAGGTGCCGAAGTGATCAGCGCCGCCCTTCTCGCAGATAGCCTCTTCGACCTTTGCGAGGATCTTTGCATAGTCGCCTGCCTCAGCGGTCAGGTCGATGCCAAGAGCGCCGGGGTAGCCCATGGTGGGAGAGGGCAGGTCAGCCTCGATGAAGTAGCCGCCGTACTCGAGCAGCTGCTTGAGCAGAGGCTCGGTGTGAGCGTCATTGGTGCAGAAGTAAGCAGCGTTCTGGCCGTACTTCTCGACCCACTCAGGAACCTTCTCAAGGATGTAAGCCTGTGC
>CAKTPC010000046.1 GCA_934590505.1 uncultured Oscillospiraceae bacterium | reverse complement strand
ATGAGGGCCTCCTCCACGCTGCTCTCCCGGCGGCGATACCGCTCGATGATGGCCGTCTCGAAGGACACGCCCTTGAGCCGCGGCATGTGGAGCATGACGTCGCCGGAGGTGGTGGTGAGATTCCGGTCATAGTGACCGCTGCGGTAGCCCTGACGGGCCTCGCTGCGCTCATAGCGGGCCGCCTGCGTCAGCGACTCTGCCTCCTTCTCCAGCAGTTCATTCAGGGTTTCCTCCACGCTGCCGCGAACCAATTCCTTGATTTGCCCCTTGATAATTTCCTCATTCAGCTGTACAATTTTCTCGGACATAGTTTGCTGTCTCCTTTCGAATGTTTGTGTGGTAACTTCATTCTACCAGAGCCTGCAAGCTATGTCTTCTTTTTTGCTCTTTTCAATTTGCGCAACTTATTGTACCTTATCCATATTTTAGGCAATATAGCCGCTGTATTCTCCTGCTGCACGGCCGAAATACAAACATGTGCTGAAATTTTCAAAAAATAAATATAACAAAAATTCAAGCGTCGGATTGTTGGTTTTGTAGAATTATATCCAGCATTCTTCTATAAGCCAAGGCTTCAGCCTGCCAAGGTTTTGCCAGCTCAAATCACCTTTTGGAGACCTGAAATGTAAGAATCTGCTCTTAATGAGGCATAGCAAAATTCGCTTGATTTTCACCAGATATTTGCACGAAATTGTAGTATGAGGTGAAAATATGATAAAAACAACTGCGATGCTGGTTCGTGCAGTTTCTGATTTGCCTGCATTATGAAAACTAAGGTTCCTGCTTTATATATGCCTGATTGCGATTTATCGGCTTGGCTGGCTCGCTCATGTTTCTAACAATTGTTAGCTTGATTAACTAAACGAAGATAACCAATACTACGCCATTTGTACCATCAGGCGAGTTTGGCATAAGAGGAAAATAAATTTGAAGTGCGCAGAAAAGCCCTCACGGCTCAGTGCGCAGATTGTCGCTGACGGCCTAAACTGGAGAAGGAACTGCAAAATGGAGTTGCTCCGAAATGCTGCGCAATTTCAGCAGTCGGCAGAGCATCATTAACAAAATCTCTTGACACCGGCACAAAAATAGGATATGGTTCTGCGTTGAATTATCCATGCTGGAAAACATGGAACGTATAGAGCGGTCATAAAACAGATGCGGAGGTCATGCAGAATGAAAGCTCGTGCTACGGGGGAAAGCAGAAATACGCCTGACACGGCAGGCGCCAGGCTGGTGCTTCAGCCGGAACCCATACTCCTGTTGAGTCTCCTTTTTATTGCGCTTGGGGTCGACCTCGTTGCCATGACAGATCTTGGCGTATCTCCGATGCTTGCGCCTGCTTTCGTCGTGAGCCGGATATCACCGTTATCATACGGGACGTGCAGCATCGTACTTCAGACATGTATGCTCGCATCGGTCTGCATCGCGGCGCGGAAGCTGCGTCCGGAATGCATCGTCGCTTTTGCGCTGAACGCGCTGTTCGGACTGTTTCTTGATTTCTGGCTTGCGATCCTTCCGGCTATTCCGGAAAGTCTTACCGTGAGGATAGTCGTGTGGATCGCGGCGGTTGTCCTGCTTGTGATAACGGTGGCGCTCGCAATGCTTACACGGCTGCCGATGACCCCATGCGATTCTTTTGCCAGAGACATGGCGGAGCTGCTGAACAAGGACTACAGGAAATTCCGGACGGGATATGACCTGTGCAGCACGGCTGTGTCAGCCGGTATATCGTTCCTCTTTACCGGAGGGCTGATCGGGGTCGGGGTAGGTACGGTAGTATATGCATTGACCCTGGGAAACGGAGTTTCTTTCATGTGCAAAAAGCTGGCCCCGCATGTCAGATTCAAACCGACCTACATAAAGAGATTGGCAGAGCGCCATTCAAAAAACAATAACTTCAAAGGTCGGGAGCAGTAAGAAAAGACTTACTGCTCCCGGCCTTTAGCGTTAAATGTCCTCTGTCCCGTAATAACTCGTCATTTCGATATCAAGCAGCTTTCTGTAATCCAGGATGGTGATAAGGCTTCTTTCCGTGCGTATGAGCCCCTCACGCTCCATCCGGCTCAGCTCCCGGGAGAGCGTTGTACGGTATGCCCCGAGAAAATTGGACAGCTCAGTGCGGTTCATCTTTGTGTCAAACTGCATAGAGCCTGCGTTCTTGCTCGAGTATATCATATACCGCGCAAGCTTCACCTTTACAGATTTGCTGTTGATGATCTGCTGACGGTCAAAATCGTCCCGTATATGGATGGTCAGCATCTCATATATGTTGGAGAGAATCTGCGGCGGAGTGGATCTGATAAACTCTACGGAGCTGAGCCCCGGCGGGATATCAAAGAAAGCGATAGTACAGTGGTCGTGACTGTAGAGGGTGGTGATGGAGTTATGGTTATTGTAAAAAATCGCGATAAACCCGAAAAGGTAATGCCGACCGCCGAGCCCTATAAGCGTATGGCCGCCATAAAAGCTGTCGGAGTATATGCCGACCGTACCGTCGAGCACGATCCCGATGCGTTTTGATATCTCCTCGCGTGTTATAACGCAATCGTTTCGGTCAAATTCAACAATACTACAGCCGTAACTTCTTGCAAACTGCCGAATTTCGTCCTCGGAAGCATTCTTGAACAGAAAACTCTTCTTTATTTTATTTAGTTCATACTCTGTCAGCATAAAAATCTCCCTACATATCCGACCGAATGTCGTATATAAAAGCCGCAAAGTGTGCTGATAAGCACATCAAGCTTCGGAAACTTATGTAATAATGACCACAGGTAAACGGAACAGCTGAGATTTGTGAAAAATGCCGGAGCTGACCGACCTCAAGCAATACAAGAACTAAGAGAGGTAAACAATGGTACAGGATTACGAGAAGGTCTTAGCTAAATGCTTTGAAAAAGTAAACTACATGAATAGCCGGCTGGACGGTTTTCCGCACATCACCAGAAAGTCCTCCTGGCTCACCAACCAGAACGGGCACTGGACAGGCGGCTTCTGGATAGGGCTGCTCTGGCTGGAACGGATAATGACTGACGACAGCGGCATGGACGAAATGATAAAGAACTGGGCGATGAAGCTCAGGTGCCGCATGGATGATACGAGCACTCACGATCAGGGATTTATATTTGGACCGAGCTGCGTACTTGGTTACAGAGTGACCGGAGACGATGCGTATCTCCCGCTCATCCACGCCGGAGCCGAGAACCTCATCAAGCAGTACATACCCGAGACCGGGCTCATCCGCGCATGGGGAGAATCGGGCTATGACGGAATATCCATTGTTGACACGATCATGAACATTCCGCTGCTGTGGGTATCCGGCGAACTGCTCGATGACCCAACACGGAAAGAGCTGTGTCTCAGTGTCGGCCGCCGCATACATGAGCATGCGGTGAGAGCGGACTACTCCACCTATCATGTTGTCCGCTGGGATAAAGATTATAACATTTACGGCGATACACATCAAGGCTTTTCGGCAGATTCATGCTGGAGCCGCGGACAGGCCTGGGCGCTGTACGGCTTTGCGAACATGTACCGTTACACAGGTGAAACCGAGTTCCTTGAAACGGCAATAAAGATCGCCGATTATTACTGGGAACACCTGAACGACGACTTGATGCCGGCATGGGACTTCAACTTCCGCAATGACAGCAGCCAGCCTATAGACGCCGCGGCCTCCTCAATAGCCTGCGCAGGCATGGCACTTATATCCGAGATGTGCGGCGTGCGTGAGGACACCGAGGCGGCAAAGCTCTGGAGCAAACGTGCCGATAGGATCATTTGTGCTGAAACCAATATCTGCCTTTTTGAAGATATGGACAGGTATGGTATAATACGCCATGCGACTGTCGACCTCCCGCGCAAATCAGGCGTTGACGAATCGGCGATGTACGGCGACTACTACTTCGCCGAGGCGCTCTACCGCAGGATCAATAAGGATTCGACGAAAGCAACATCATTGCTATACTGAGAGAATTATTAAGGAGGATACCCCCATGCTGGAAGGAATCAAGGTTCTGAGCTTTACACATTATCTCCAGGGGCCGTCCGCCGCGCAGGCGCTGGCAGACCTCGGAGCGGATGTGGTAAAGATCGAAGCCTGTAAAGGCGCTTATGAGCGCGGCTGGTCCGGATGCAACACCTACAAGAACGGTGTCAGTGTGTTTTATCTCATGGCAAACCGCAATCAGCGTGACCTCGCGATCGACCTCAAGTCGGAGGAAGGCCGTGAAACAATATACACACTCATACGGGACAAAGGCTATGACGTTATCATTGAAAACTTCCGTCCCGGTGTTATGGACAAGCTTGGCTTGGGATATGAGAAGCTCAAGGAAATAAATCCACGTGTAGTATACTGCTCCTGCACAGGTTACGGTTCGGCCGGCCCTAAGGCCAAGAAGCCGGGTCAGGATCTGCTGCTTCAGGGCATGAGCGGCCTTGCCGCGCTGACCGGGCCGAGCGACCACCCGCCTATGCCGGCAGGTACGGCACTCGTTGACCAGCACGGTGCAATACTTGCCGCACTCGGTATCGTCTCTGCTGTATATGACCGCGACAGAACAGGCATTGGGCACAAGGTAGATGCAAGCCTGCTTGGTTCCGCACTTGACCTCCAGATCGAACCGCTCAACTACTTCATGAACGGCGGCGAGTTGACTCCGCGCACCGATACAGGTCTGTCCACCCGCTTCCATCAGTCGCCCTACGGTGTTTATGAAACTGCTGACTCCTGCATAACGCTCTCTCTGAACCCGTTCGATAAGCTGGAAAAAGCTTTCACGCCGGGCTCACTTGCAGGCTTTACCGCAAGAGACCAGATGGAAAACCGCATTGAGTTTGACAAGGTTGTCTGCGCCGAGATGAAAAAGCGCACCACGGCAGAGTGGACGGAGATATTCGAGTCACTCGGCATGTGGTACGAGAAGGTAAACGAGTATGAGGCTGTTGTCAACGATGAACAAGTCATATTCAACGAAACCTTTATTACGATGAATCACCCCGTCGCTGGAGAGGTGAAGGTCCTCGGTCACGCGAACCGCTATGACGGCAAACCCTTGCCGCTGCGCAGGCTGCCGCCTGATCTGGGAGAGAACACCTTGGAACTGCTCAGAGAGTGCGGATACTCGGAAGAAAAGATAGCGGATATGCTCAAATCAGGGAAAGCTGTAGCAAAGGCGGAATAATTCCGTACTCAGCTAAAAAGATATATTTAATAGAAGAAGGAGAAAAAAATGAAAAAACTCACAGCAATCATTCTTTGCGTTGCTATGGTCGCCTGCCTGCTTGTCGGCTGCGGCTCCGGCAACACCGCGACCACCGCACCCGCAGCCCAGGACAACGCGGCTGCAAGCACCGATACCGCAGCTTCTGCCGACGTCATCACGCTCAAGCTCGGCATGGTTGACCCCGACGGCAGCAACTTCCACAAGGGCGCTCTCGCGATCGCCGAGGAAGTTGAGAAGGCAACCGAAGGCCGCATCAAGATCGAAGTCTTTGCGGGCGGCCAGCTCGGAAACGAGAGAGACATGTATGAGGGCGCTCAGCTCGGCACCATTGACATGTTCACCGCTTCCAACGCTGTCCTCACTTCTTTCATTCCCGAGATGGCAGTTCTCGACCAGCCCTTCCTTTTCAATGATGCCGATGAGGCTCATCGCGTTATCGACGGTCAGGTCGGCCAGCTTATCGCAGAGAAAACCGCTGCTCAGGGCGTTCACACTGTCGGCTGGATGGACGTCGGCTTCAGAAATGTTTTCTCCACTCGTCCCGTTGAGACCATTGAGGACTTCAAGGGGCTGAAGATCCGCACCATGGAAAATGACCTGCACATCGCTGCTTTCAATGCTCTCGGCGCGATCGCCACCCCGATGGCTTCCGGTGAAGTCTTTACCGCTCTCCAGCAGGGCACCATTGATGCAGCTGAGAACGCTGTTGCAAACCTTATTGCAAACCGTTACTATGAGATCACCAAGAACGTCACCATGACTAACCATGTGTTCGGCTATATGGGCGTGTTCATGTCCGACAAGGCATACAACACCATTCCCGCCGATCTGATGGATGCATTCATGTCCGGTGTCAAGGCCGGTGCTGACCGTCAGCGCCAGTACCTCGTCGAGGCCAATGACAGCGCGCGAGAGGAGCTTGTCAAGCTCGGCGTCAACTTCTACGAGATCCCCATGGATGAGCTGCGCGCGGTCGTTGATCCCGCAATGGAGCAGTTCTCCGACAGAATCGATCCCGATTGGGTCGCCGCGATCGAGGCGGACAAAGCAGCCTGATCATACTACACTTTTGAAGACACGGTCGGATTTATCCGGCCGTGTCTATGAAAAGGGGAAACCGCATGAAAAAAATATTGTCCAAGCTTCAGAAAATTGAAGACTTTATACTTTTTCTGACCTTTGTGATAATGATACTGGGAGCATTTGCTCAGGTGCTCAACAGAAACATATTCAAGTTCGGCATAAGCTGGCTGGAGGAAATATCCCGTTACTGCATGGTATATATGGCGCTGCTTGCTACGGAAGCAGGTCTGCGTGACGGCTCCCAGATATCTCTCACTGTCCTGACAGACAGGCTCGGCGGCACGGCAAAGACCGTGTGCCACGTAATTTCTAAAATCGTTGTCATTGCATTCTCGGCAGTCTGTTTTTATTTTTCTTTCAGTATCATTCAGACTCAGATAATGTCCGGTCAGGTTTCGCCCGGACTGCGCATCCCGATGTGGATCCCTTATTCCGCGCTTCCCCTGAGCTTCGGGATCATAACTATAGTTCAGACCGTTACGCTCGTGCTGTCATTCTTCACCGGCAGGGGCGATGATATACCGGAGAAAAAGGAGGCGGCAGAATGACAGGGTATGTGCTCTTTGCGTCCATGATAATAATGCTCCTTGTGGGCGTACCGATTTCCGTCACGCTCGGTGCGGCAACGCTGGCGGCGCTGCTTACGCTCGATGTGCCGCTTGCGGTCATTCCGCAGCGTCTGTTCACAGCGTTGGACGCATCCTCCATTATGGCAATACCGTTCTTTGTCCTTGCGGGCAACTTCATGTGCGAGGGCGGCATCTCCCGCCGACTTGTTGACTTCTGCAACAGCATTATAGGAAATATCCGCGGCGGCATGGCCTATGCGATGATCCTTGCCTGCGCATTCTTTGCGGCACTGTCGGGTTCCGCGCCCGCGACCGTGCTTGCCATCGGCGGAATGCTCTATTCCGACATGGTAAGGATCGGCTATCCTGCCAACCGGTCTGCCGGCCTTCTGGCGGTTGCCGGCGGCCTTGGCCCAATTATACCACCTTCAATAGTCATGGTCGTCTACTGCACTATTACAAACAGCTCCGTGGGCGACATGTTCAAGGCCGGTATCGTTGCCGGCATCATTATAGCTCTGGTACTGTTTTCGCTCTGCGGCTTCTACGCACGGAGAGAGAACTGGCCGCGCAATACTGTGAAGCACTCTGCCAAAACGATCGGCATAAACTTCGTTCATGCTTTCCCGGCACTTCTTCTGCCCGTTATAATTCTCGGCGGCATATATTCCGGCTTGATGACTCCGACGGAATCTGCTTCTGTGGCTGTTGTATATTCTTATATAGTAGGCCGGTTTGTCTATAAAGAGATCGATCTCAAAAATGTTTACCGTATCATACTTGACTCAGGCAAGAGCAGTGCTATAGTTCTGTTCATAATCGCGACCTCTTCTGCGTTCTCATGGCTGTTTACATTTTCCGGAATTTCCAGCCAGATCGTCAACGCGATCGTTGCGATGAATCTTGCGCCGTGGCTGTTCTGCCTTGTCGTGGCGATAATCCTGCTGATCTTCGGCACCTTCCTTGAGGGCATTTCAATCTGCGTGCTGCTTGTCCCGGTGCTCTGGCCTATCGCGCAGAGCCTCGGCGTGAACGCAATCCACTTCGGCATGATCGTCTGCGTCGGCATCGTCATCGGCAATATGACCCCGCCTGTCGCGGTCAACCTCTTCGCTTCGGCTTCGGTTTCCAAGCTCTCGATAAGCGAGATCGCAAAGGGTGAAATACCGTTCTTCCTCGGCTTTGTGGCCGTGTTCTTCCTCTTTGTTCTTGTACCGGGGATGAGCACGCTGCTGCTGTAAACGCCGACAGTTATAATTGAAAGCATCATATATAACAGGAGACAGAATTATGGAATACAAAAACAAGCTTATTCTGGTTGAAAAGCCCAGAAAAAATGTTGCGCTCATAACTCTCAACAATCCTCCGCTGAATCTGGTGACGCTTGACCTGAGCGCCGAGCTGCGCGAGACACTTTTCAAGCTTGAGCAGGACGACGAGGTTCGCGTTATCGTCCTCACAGGCTCCGGCCAGCGTGCTTTCTGCGTCGGCTCCGACGTCAAGGAATTCCCTCAGGTGTGGGACGATGTCATCGGCAAGAAGCTCCAGAAGGAAAATGAGACCTTCAACTGCATTGAGTTCCTTGAAAAGCCTGTTATTGCCGCAATGGAAGGTACCGTCTGCGGCGGCGGCTATGAAATGGCTATGGCCTGCGATCTGCGCATCATGTCCGATATAAGCAAGATCGCCCAGCCCGAAATAAACCTTGGCGTATTCCCCGGCAGCGGCGGATTGTTCCGCCTGCCCAGGCTCGTCGGCGCTGCAAAGGCTATGGAGATGATGTTCCTCGGTGAGTTCATAGAAGCGGACGAATGCCTGCGGCTCGGCCTCGTCAACAGGCTTGCCCCTGCGGGACATGTTATCGAAGCGGCGCTCGATATGGCCGAAAAGATCGGTCAGAAGCCGTTTGAGGCGATAAAGCTGATAAAGAAGGGCGTCCGTGAGATCGGAAATTCCGGTTCGGCTGAATGCTTCTACAAGAACCTCGAGTTCAGCAAAGATGTTTTCAAAACTCCGGACTGCGCGGAAGGTGTTGACGCTTTCCTCCATAAGCGCACTCCCGAATTCAAGTGATCTTCCGCGTCCGGGCATCCAACGAAGGGGCTGTCTCACTAAGAGGCAGCCCCACAAAATGCAGATTGAGACAGCCGCAGCTTTAAGAGTATGCGGATGGTATACTTAGATGAACACTGACACAAAAGGTAAAGTGAGTTTCGACCCGGCATGGTGCAAGGGCTGCGGCATATGCGCCGCCTTCTGCCCGGTCAGGGCGATAAGGATGGACGGCAAAAAACCGGCTGCCGCGGACGGCTGCATTGCCTGCCGCCGCTGCGAGCATCTTTGCCCGGATATGGCTGTGACGGTCACCGCGATATTGAGCGAATGATGGGAAAACACACACTGATACAAGGAAATGAAGCCTGCGTCCTCGGCGCGATGGCAGCCGGGATGAGCTTCTACGCAGGCTACCCGATCACGCCCTCAACGGAAATCGCCGAGCTGTCGGCGCTTCTGCTGCCTAAGTCGGGCGGGACTTTCATCCAAATGGAAGATGAGATAGGCAGCCTTATGTGCGTTCTGGGTGCGGCGGCAGCCGGCAGACGGGCCATGACCGCGACGAGCGGTCCCGGCTTTTCCCTGATGCAGGAGAGCATCGGCTATGCTGCAATTGCGGAGCTCCCGTGCGTGATCGTGAACGTGCAGCGGCAGGGGCCTTCGACAGGCATGCCGACTTCACCCTCTCAGGGTGACCTTATGCAGTGCCGATGGGGCACGCACGGGGATCATCCGATAATAACGCTCTCACCGTCCTCCGTTGAGGAGACTTACACTCTCATAATGGAAGCGTTCACGCTTTCAGAGAGGTACAGGACTCCTGTGATTTTTCTGATGGATGAGATGGTCGGGCATCTGCGCGCGGGCGTTACTCTGCCGGAACTGCCGGAGCCGCCGCGGCTGAACTGCGAATTTTACAAAACGGCACCGTACCGCACAGAACCGGGGGAGTATGTCCCGCACATGCCGCCGATAGGCTATGGACAGCGGTACAACATCACGGGACTTGTTCACGACGAAAGCGGCTTCCCGACGAACAGCAATGCCGAATGCGAAAAACTGCTGACCCGGATGAATGATAAAATAGAAAAGAATCTGGACGATATATGCTGCAGTGAGGAATACTTGACTGAGGACGCAGATGTTATCATTGCATGTTTCGGGGGTGCGGCAATGGCTGCGCATGCGGCGGTGGATATGCTGCGCGCAGAGGGGATACGTGCTGGAATGTTCCGCCCGGTCACAGTATGGCCGTTTCCGGAGGACGCCTTCAAGCGTGCTGCCAGTCGGGCCGACAGGCTGTATGCTGCTGAACTAAACATGGGACAGCTGGCGCAGGAGCTTGAAAAATATACATCGGGCAAAAAAGTAGGGCGTATCTGCAAATTTAACGGGCAGCCGCTATATCCGAAGGAGATCACTGCGCGCATAAAAGAGGAGATCAGTCATGGCGGATAAGGATACAGAGCAGTATCTCAGAAAAGAAAACATGCCGCATATCTGGTGCCCGGGCTGCGGGAATGGGATCCTTATGCACGATGTTATCCGTGCGATACATTCGCTCGGTCTGAACAGAGACAGGGTGTGCATCGTTTCGGGGATAGGCTGCTCGTCAAGGGCCGCCGGGTATATGAACTTCAGCACAGTGCACACCACGCATGGCCGCGCGATCCCATTTGCGACCGGTGTGAAGCTCGCCGATCCGACGCTGGAAGTCATCGTGATAACCGGTGACGGCGACCTTGCCGCGATAGGCGGAAATCACTTCATCCATGCCTGCCGCAGAAACATCGGACTAACGGTCGTGGTGTTCAATAACGAGATATACGGCATGACTGGCGGGCAGTATTCACCGACGACGCCTACGGGGGATCACGCGGCCACCGCGCCTTACGGCAATCTTGAGCGCAGCTTTGATATAGTCAGTCTGGCTCAGGCAGCCGGTGCGGGCTTTGCCGCGCGTGGGGACTGCTATCACACCGAACTGACGGTGTCTCTTATTGCGCGCGGGATAAAGCATCAGGGTTTCTCTGTCATTGACTGCGCCAGCATATGCCCGACCTACTACGGACGAAAAAACGGTAAAGGCAGCCCGGTCGACATGCTCAGTTGGCAGCGCGATAATCTGAAGCCTGTGAAGAACGCGGAGCAGTTTGACGGTTATTCCATCGGGATCGCATTTGAAAATAATTATCCTGAGTACACGCAAACATATGGGAATTTGCTTCGCAGCTTAGCGGAGGACGGCAATGAGGCATGAAATCAAATTTGTCGGCTCAGGCGGCCAAGGTATCATAACCGCCGCGATAGTTCTCGCCGAAGCTGCGGCAAGCTGCGGGTTCAGCGTAACGCAGACGCAGGCCTACGGTCCGGAGGCCAGAGGAAGCCTTTGCAGTTCGGAGACGATCATCAGCAGCAGCGCGATATTGTTTCCGAAGATCGAGCATCCGGATATCCTAGCGCTGCTCACGCAGGAGGCCTGCGATGCTTATTCCGCAGCTGCCGACAGCAAGTGTATGATTCTGACGGATTCGTCGCTTTCGGCTACCGGATTTGCCAGAGTTATCAGCCTGCCGATTTTTTCCGCCGCGGAGAAAGCTTGCAGGAAAAGCAGCTGTGTAAATATGCTTACTGTCGGCGCGCTCAACAGGCTCTGGCACATTGTGCCGGAGACCGCGCTTTTGTTTGCTGTTAAAAAGCACCTGCCGCGGGCTTTCTGGGAAAGCGGCATCGCGGCGTGCATGGCTGGAGCCGAGCTTGCCGGAAGCGCAAAGCTTGACTGACTTTTTGGAGGAGAGTTTTATGGGCTCAGTGTTTGAGGTAGGGATGCTTCTGTGCTTTGGAGCTTCATGGCCGTTCAATATCATCAAGTCATACCGTTCCCGTACAGCCGGCGGGAAAAGCATCGGCTTTGAGCTGCTGATAATGGTCGGGTATCTCTGCGGAATTACCGGAAAACTCATAACGCACAATGTCAATTTTGTTTTGTGCGTGTATATTCTGGATCTGGCGATGGTCGCCGCTGATTTCGCGCTTACACTGCGCAACAGGAAATTGGATGCGCTTGACGCGAAAGGCTCCATGTAATGGGATAACGGCCAATCTCGGTCACCTAAAGTGCTCTGAAGTGCTTTCGCCGGTCCTCAAAGTTGGTTGACCCTGCCATCGTCGCGGACTTCATATCGTCCGCGACGATTTTTGATGCGGCGCATAAAAAATCGTCGCTTACTCATTCCGTTGCTCCTCCTCTCCAAATCGAACCCGCTTCGTTGGGCTTCGATTTGAGTATTTACGCTAAAACTCCAATCAAAACGATGGTGCAGCAGTCTGCTGCACCATCGTTAAACTGGTCGCTATTTATTATGCAGGGAAGAGATCATTCAAATTCTATCGTGCCGGTGGGCTTCGGTGTGAAGTCATACAGGACGCGGTTTACGCCCGGCACCTCATGGGTGATGCGGTGGACGAGGTGGCACATGAGATCGAAGGGGATGTTCTCGACGGTGGCGCTCATGGCGTCGGTCGTGTTCACAGCGCGGATGATGACAGACCACTCAAAGGCGCGCTTGCCGTTCTTCACACCGGTGGACTTGAAGTCAGGCACGACGGTGAAGTACTGCCAGACCTTGCCCTCAAGGCCATGCTTTGCAAACTCCTCGCGGAGTATTGCGTCGGACTCACGAACGGCTTCAAGACGGTCGCGCGTGATAGCGCCGGGGCAGCGGACACCGAGACCGGGGCCGGGGAAGGGCTGACGGAACACCATGCCATCGGGCAGACCGAGCTGCTTGCCGACGATGCGTACCTCGTCTTTGAAGAGGATCTTCACCGGCTCGACGAGCTTAAACTGCATGTCCTCCGGGAGACCGCCCGCGTTGTGGTGTGCCTTGATGCCGCGCTCGCTTTCGAGAATATCGGGCCAGATCGTGCCCTGCGCGAGAAACTCTATGCCGTCAAGCTTGCGCGCTTCCTCTGCAAAGACCTCAATGAACTCATTGCCAATGATCTTGCGCTTCTGCTCGGGATCGGTAACTCCGGCGAGCTTATCAAGGAAGCGATCGGTTGCATCGACGTAGATGAGGTTCGCGTTCATCTGGTTGCGGAAAACCTCAATGACCTGCTCTGGCTCACCCTTGCGCAGAAGGCCGTGGTTGACGTGGACGCAGACGAGCTGCTGGCCGATGGCCTTGATGAGCAGTGCTGCGACAACGGAAGAGTCAACACCGCCGGAGAGGGCGAGGAGAACCTTCTTATCGCCTATCTGCTCGCGCAGCTCTTTCAGTTGTTCGTCGATAAAGGCCTGTGCCTGTTCGGCAGTGGTGATCCTTTCCATGGAATCGGGACGTCTGTCAAGACTCATAATTTACCTCCGGGGTATATCTATATTTGAAATATCACTGAAAGCATATCATATTCCTGCGCGTTTGAAAAGCTTTATTTAAGCTTACCGTACACATCGTCGCCGACAGGCTCGAGCCACTCGTTGGAGCCCTCAACGCCGTGTGCCTTTGCGTTCTGGAGGTGGAACTTTAGGGAAGAATCGGTGATGCCCTGCGCCATGAGCGCAACGACCGTGATGATGCTGCGCGTCTTTACGTCGATATCCTGATTGTTCCAGTTCTCGCCGAAGAGAACATCATCATTGTAATGTGCAAACTCCGGTGCGAATTGGCTGAGAGCGTTCCTGCCTGCTGTCTGTACTATTTTTGCCATTGTCGTTGACCTCCTGATATTATAGTAATAGATCGGCGTTGCAAAGACTATGGCCTCGGCGTTGTACACGGCGGCCATCATATCCGCGGCATCGTCCTTGAGAACGCACTTCCCGGTCTCCTGACAGCTGAGGCAGCCGATGCAGAACTTCAGCCCTTGCCCTTGAGGGAAATGAACTGCACATCGTGCCCTGCATCCTTCGCACCGCGCTCGCACTCCTTGGCAAGACACTCGGAATTGCTCCCGCCGCGCAGGCTGGAGGAGATGATAAGAACCTTTTTGACATAGCAGACAGTCCTTTCGTGAGAATGTTATATAATTATAATGCAGAATTTGTTAATAAAGCAAGTCATTGGCACAGCCCGAACAGAGATAAAACAGACACCGTCCTTGGACGGTGTCTGCTATTTTGAATTGATGAGACTCAGACGATCCTTCTGTCGCGGACCTGAGAATCGTAGTGCTTGTTGAGCAGGGGACGCACGACGTAATAGATGAGCTTGTTTTCGCCGTTAGTCATGTACAGACCGAAGGTGACGACGAAGAACACCAGAGCTATAACGACGAGCTTGCCCAGAAGCTTAAAAAGGAACTTAAAGAATTTCTTCATAAACGCTTTCCGCCTTTCTTAGTATGCCATGGAGTCGTCAAACTCTACGATGGTCGGGTCAAGCGGCTTCTCGTTGAGAACAACGGACATATAGTTGCTGACGCAGTTTCTCATATCCTGACGGGACACGGTGCGGCAGTCCTCAAGGTCATGCTCGATGAAGATGAAGTGGAAGCCGAGGTCGCGCGCCTGCTCCTCCATGAGAGCGTGGACGCCGAGCATACCCTTGCAGGCGATATTGTCGTTGAAGAGGACCATATCGCAATCGAAGTTCTTTGCCCACTCCCAGATAGCATTGACGTTCTCCCAACCGCCGACGGCGTGGTGACGCATGGTGGCCTTTTCGGAGAAGAGAGCCAGATCCTTGATGGCCTGCTCGGGGTTCTCCGTGTCGATCATGTTGTG
>CAKTPC010000045.1 GCA_934590505.1 uncultured Oscillospiraceae bacterium | reverse complement strand
TGGTCAAGCAGCATCGATGTTCCCGAAATGCCGCTGTCATAAAGCTTCACCGGGCTGAGAAAGATCGTGATGCCGAAAGCATTTATGATCCCCGCCACGGTAAGCATAATTATATTTTTGAAGCTGAATTTGTTCATATTCTTCACTTATTTACATTACCCCTTTACTGTGATTCTATTTCCGCACTCACTTGTGCAGCCGTTCTATTCTTCTCTCGTCCGCCGACGCAAAGCCAAGCTCCGTTATTGCGTCAGGCTTCTTTCATAATACCATTTACTCTCCAAGATTTCAACGCTTTATGTTCCGCATCCGGATATAACAAAACCCCGCCGCGGCTGCTATTACAGCCACAGCGGGGTTTTACCATCTCAGTCCATGATCTCGACTGAAACTTTTTTGCCCTTTCTCTGGGCGACGGCCCGCATAAGGATGCGGATCTGTTTTACGATCCTGCCCTGCCGGCCGATAACCTTGCCCATATCGCCGTCGGCTACGCGAACCTCGTAGACCGTCTCACCGTCGGCTTTGCGCTCGGTCACAGATACCTGATCGGGATTATCGACCAGGCTCTGCACAATATAGGTCAAAAGCTCTTTCATGTGCCGGGAACTCCTTTTCAGGCCTCAATCTTCTTGAGAAGACCGCGGACGGTATCAGTGGGCTGTGCGCCGTTTGCGATCCAGTACTTTGCACGCTCCATGTTGACCGTGAGCTTATCGCTCTCAGCCATCGGGTCGTAGGTGCCGAGCTCTTCGATAAAGCGGCCGTCACGCGGGCAGCGGGAATCAGCAACGACTATGCGGTAGTAAGGAGCCTTCTTAGCGCCCATTCTGCGAAGTCTGATTTTAACCATGTATATTCACCTCCATGTATTTTCGTTTCTATATTACAAGCGCTTTCGCGTTTGTAAGCAAATTTAAGCTCCCCGTTTTCAGAAGCCGAGGCCGGGGAAGCCTCCGCCCATTCCTCCGAGGCCGCCCATGCGCCCCATCTTCTTCTGGAGCTTTTTCATGTTCTTGCCGGAGAACTGCTTTGTGAGCTGCTGCACCGCCTCAAACTGCTTGAGCAGGCGGTTGACGTCGACCACCGAGGTTCCGGAGCCTGCGGCGATGCGCTTCTTGCGGCTCGAATTGAGGATCGAGGGGTTATTGCGCTCGGCCTGCGTCATCGACAGGATTATTGCCTCCTGCCTTGCCATTGCCTTCTCGTCGATCTTCGCACCCTTGAGCGCCTTCGCGTCCATCCCGGGAATCATCCCCATGATGCTCTCAAGGTCGCCCATGTTCTTGAGCTGCGCCATCTGGTCAAGGTAATCGCTCAGGGTGAAGCGGTTGCTCTTGAGCCGCTCCGCGGCTTCAAGCGACTTTTTCTGGTCGAAGCTCTGCTCTGCTTTTTCTATGAGCGTGAGCATATCGCCCATGCCGAGTATGCGTGAGGCCATACGGTCGGGGTGGAAGGGCTCTATCATGTCGAGCTTTTCGCCCGTGCCGATGAACTTTATGGGCTTGCCCGTCGCCGCTCTTATCGAGAGCGCCGCGCCGCCTCTCGCGTCGCCGTCAAGCTTGGAGAGCATGACGCCCGTGATGCCGAGAGCCTCGTCAAAGGCGTTCGCGGCGTTCACCGCGTCCTGACCGGTCATCGCGTCAACCACCAGCAGGATCTCCGCCGGTTCAACTGCCGCCTTGATGTTCTTGAGCTCGTCCATAAGCTCTTCATCAATGTGCAGGCGGCCTGCCGTGTCGAGAAAGACGATGTCGTTGCCGTGTTTCTTTGCGTGCTCTATGGCTGCCTTGGCTATATCCACAGGGTTTGTCTGCCCCATCTGGAACACCGGAACATCAAGCTGCGCGCCGACCGTTTCCAACTGCTTTATCGCGGCGGGGCGGTATATATCGCAGGCGGCAAGCAGCGGGCGCTTGCCCTGCTTCTTCATGTAGCCTGCAAGCTTTGCGCCGTTCGTGGTCTTGCCCGCGCCCTGCAGGCCGACGAGCATCACGACGCTCGGCAGCTTCGAGGAAATGTTGAGCTTCTGGTTCTGTCCGCCCATGAGCTCACACAGCTCTTGATTGACGATCTTGACGATCATCTGCGCCGGTGAGAGCGCCTCGAGCACGTCAGCGCCCGTGGCCTTCTCCGTGACGTTCTTTACGAAGTCCTTGACGACCTTGTAGCTGACGTCCGCCTCCAGCAGCGCCATGCGCACCTCGCGCATCGCGTCCTTCACATCGGCGGGGGACAGGCGGCCTTTGCCGCGCAGCTTTTTGAAAGCCGCATTCAGTTTTTCGGATAAGCTTTCAAACGCCATGTTTTACCCTCTCGCAATGATCGCTCTGACTTCTTCCGCCGCAGCTCTTGCCGCGGTCTGCGCCTCGCCCTGCGTCATCCCCGTCAGCGCTTCGAGCCTTGTCAGCAGGCCCTCAAGCTCGCGGCGGTTCTCCTCAAAGCGGCGCAGCAGTCCGGTCTTTGCTTCGATGTCCTCCATCGCGGTCTCGGCGCGCCTGATATTATCCCACACGCCCTGCCGCGAAACGCCGAGCTGTTCGGCGATCTCCGCAAGCGAAAGATCCTCGTTATAGTGCAGGTCGAAGCATTCCCTCTGCTTGTCCGTCAGAAGCTCCCCGTAAAAATCCAGCAGCATACTTCTTGTAAATCTGCTGTTTTCCACGCAAAGCCCCCCCTGTCAAGCTTTTTGACTTAACGGATTATACTACCGTCCGCGTGCCCTGTCAAGCTTTTTTTCTTTACAGCGATTGGGGCCTTACATGGTTTGCATCAACGGTCTTTTGTGTTATACTATATTTATAATTCAGAGGTGGAGGGAACCATGAAAAGACGCATTATTCATATAGATGAAGGAAAATGCACCGGCTGCGGCCTGTGCGTCAATGCCTGTCAGGAGGGCGCGCTTGCGCTGGTGGACGGCAAAGCAAGACTCATGCGCGATGATTACTGCGACGGGCTCGGCAACTGTCTGCCGAACTGCCCGGTAAACGCCATCAGCTTTATAGAGCGGGAAGCCGCCGCGTTTGACGAGGCCGCCGTTCTCAGCGCCCAGCGCGAAAAACTGCGCGCGCAGGCTGCGGCACACAGCTTCACCGGCTGTCCCGGCTCAAGGGTCAAGGCGATAGCGCACGCTCCGGATGCTGCCGTGGCCGCGCCGGCCGCAAAACAGCAGAGCCGGCTTTCGCAGTGGCCGGTGCAGATAAAGCTCGTGCCGGTGAACGCCGCTTTCTTTGACGGCGCAAAGCTCCTCATTGCGGCTGACTGCACGGCTTACGCCTACGCAGGCTTTCATGAGGATTTCATCTGCGGGCGCGTCACGCTCATCGGCTGCCCGAAGCTCGACGGCGTGAACTACACAGAGAAGCTTACAGACATCATCGCCTCGAACGATATCCGCGAGGTGCTGATAGTGCGCATGGAGGTCCCGTGCTGCGGCGGACTGGAGCTTGCGGCAAAGAATGCTCTGAGGGCAAGCGGCAAGTTCATCCCGTGGAACGTCGTGACGATAGCCTCAGACGGTCGGATAGTGGATTAATACCGGAGAAAGATATATGAGAATACTCATTGTTGAGGACGAAAAGCCCCTGTCGGCGGCGATATGCCGTATGCTTGAGCAAGAGCATTACAGCGCTGACGCAGCCTATACAGGCCCCGACGGGCTGGACAGTGCACTCAGCGGTATTTATGATGCGATAATTCTGGACGTTATGCTGCCGGGGATGGACGGCTTTGCGATCCTTGACGAGCTGCGGCGCGGCGGGATCGACGTGCCGGTGCTGATGCTCACGGCGCGCGGTTCGCTGGACGACCGTGTGCGTGGGCTCAATATGGGCGCGGATTACTATCTGCCGAAGCCCTTTGAACGCAGTGAGCTTATGGCTTGTCTAAACGCCATCACTCGCAGGAAAAGAGCGCCTCAGGTTCAGGAGCTGTCCTTCGGTGATCTGTCTCTGGGCAGGGAAACGGCGCAGCTGAAGTGTACTGCGACCGGAAAAAGCGTCAGCCTTGGTGCCAAGGAATATCATCTGATGGAGCTTTTTCTCAGAAATCCGCGGCAGCTCTTACCGAGAGAAAGCATAGTTGAACGCGTATGGGGCTTTGATAATGAGGCAGAATACAATAATCTCTCGGTGTATCTGACCTTCCTGCGCAGGAAGATAGCGTTCATCGGCTCATCGGTCGAGATAAAGGCGTCGCGCGGGCTTGGCTATATGCTGGAGGAAAAGACATGATAGGAAAGCTGCAAAGGAAGCTCACCGTAACAACGGTTCTGGCGCTAGTACTGATTTTCACCGTCATGATAGCCGCGGTAAATATCATAAGCAATTACTCTTCACAGCAGCAGATATCGACCTCGCTGGCGATGCTTGTCGGCAAATATACAAGCGATGCCGAGCGCCTCGATCCGGAGCCGGCATCAGACAGAGCTCCGCGCCCGGAGATCCCCGCTTCCAAGCTGTCACGGATAAGAAATTACTGCATCATACGTTTGAATCGCAGCGGCGAGCTGCACGAATGGAAGAGTGAAAAAAGCGACCTGTATGATGACGGCTCTATTGCTGCGCTTGTCAGCGCAATAGAAGCGTCCGGGAAAGACGAGGGGCGCGTAGATGAAAGCGCATATCTCAAAGCGCCGCGCAAATACGGCTCCATTATCGCGGTGATCGACATCGGGAATGAGATAAACTATTCCCGCTCGTTATTGAAAGTTACTCTGATCACCGGAAGTCTGTTCTGCTGTCTCCTCTGCGTGCTCGCGGTAATGCTGATACGCCGGGTGCTGCGCCCAGTGAGCGAAGCGTTTACCAAGCAGCGGCAGTTCGTGTGGGACGCGAGCCATGAGCTGAAAACGCCCCTCGCCGTGATCTCAGCAAACGCGCAGGTGCTTGAGCATGAGCTGGGAGAAAACGAATACCTGGGGTACATCGTCAATGAAACGCGCAGCATGAACACGCTCGTTCAGAACCTTCTGACTCTTGCGCGGATGGACAGCAGCGGGCAGAAACCATCGTTTGAGAGCTTCGACCTAGGCCGTACTCTGCTTGCCGCCGCGCTGCCTATGGAGGGTCTAGCTTTTGAACATGGCAAAACGCTGGAGGTGAATGTCAGCGAGGGAATATACTGCGTCGGGAATGAAGCTCTCATCCGCCAGCTTGCGGTAATCCTTCTCTCGAACGCGCTGGAGCACTCCGGAAGCGGCGCGCGGATAAGCCTGATTCTCCGTGAAAGCGGCAATCGCAGAATGTTTTCTATACGCAATACGCTCAGCTATATACCACCAGAGGAACAAGATCGCATATTCGACCGCTTTTACCGCAGCGACAGCTCACGCAGCAGCGATAGCGGCGGCAACGGCCTTGGGCTGGCAATAGCTAAAAGCATCGTGCAGCTGCACCGCGGCAGCATAAAGCTTGAGAGCGGCCCCGAAAGCGGGACCCGTTTCACGGTCACGCTCCCCGGTGCGCCTGCTTCAAATTAATTTTAATCTTGATCGTGTATCCTTATTTCATCCCGGGCAGTCCGGGAAAAACATGAAAACCGGAGATACACAATGAACTACACCCTCAGAGAGATTGAACTTTCCGATATCGAAACAGTCAACTCATGGCGCAGCGACCCTGAGCTTATAGGGCACCTGCTCGCACCGTTCCGCTACATAAGCCCAGAAACAGACAAGCGCTGGTATGACGATTATATGGCAAACCGCGCAAGCACTGTCCGCTGTGCGATCGTTGCAGAGAACGGCAAGCTCGTCGGCATCGTCAGCCTTGTTGACATTGACAGCCTTTCGCGCAGCGCGGAGCTTTCCATAATGATCGGCAGGAGTGAGGACCGGCTGCAAGGCGCGGGGAGCTTTGCCGTAAATGAGATGCTCAGGCATGCGTTTGAAAATCTCAATCTGCGCCGTGTGGAGCTTCAGGTCCTTGAAGATAACCTCTGCGCACAGCATGTATATGAAAAAGCGGGTTTTAAGCTTGAGGGGCTGCGCCGCGAGGCCGTTTATAAAAACGGCAAATACCTCAACTGTAAGCTGTACGCGGTGCTCCGCCGGGACTGGGCAGCGCACGCCGCATAAAAATTGTGACGCCGTTTGTTTTTTCAATCTTGATTTAATATTCCTCGTTTATTATCCGTACTGTCCTCAGAAAGAGGACACCGCACCGTGAAGCTTCCGGACGTGCACTCAAACGGTGCGGACACATACGAATCGCAAAGGAGGAATCATTATGCGAAAGATTAAAATCGTTGTATCTTCGATCATGGCAGCGGCGCTGATGCTTGGCTGCACCGGACAGGCATTTGCCGATGGCCCTGAGAGCCAATATAAGGACGGCCTGAAGAACGGACTCGTGAGCGGGCTGGTATATGAGCTCAAGGACGGTCTGAAGAATGGCTCCGTCAACGGTCTTGCCGACGGACTTAAGGACGGTCTGAAAAACGGCTCTGTCAACGGTCTTGCCGACGGACTTAAGGATGGTCTGAAAAACGGCTCTGTCAACGGTCTTGCCGACGGTTTGAAGAACGGTCTTGTAAACGGCTTGAAGAACGGCGAGCTCAAGTAACAAGTCCAAACCGACAGTGCCGCGCCGGCATATGCGGACAGCCCGTAATGCACCCGTGAGCGTTCCGCCGTCTGCCCGCGGCCGCCGCGGCGCGCCGGTCAGGGGGAAATTCGAATACATACTTCGGATAATAACAGCAAAAGACACCGACAGTCCAAAAACTGCCGGTGTCTTTAATATATCAACAATATATCAACAGAAAAACTCCTCCGGGGAAACCCGGAGGAGCACCCCCGCAAATGCCGTGCTGGCTCAATTATAACCTGCACAATAGGGCAGGTGGGTCGCCTAAGTTCTGTTTCGCTGCTTCCAACTTCCGACGTAAGCCGGGAGGCCTGCAATCCGCAGATTCAAATCGGCATCCCTTATTAGAGATGTGGGTTTAACGAGCCACAAGGTCTAAAACAGACGACACGCACACAGCAGGAATTTATTTTTCTCTGTACCGCCGGGGGCAATAAAGCATATTCCGCACCCGGAGGAAAAATGCCGCGATGGAAACTTATTCCTCGTCCTCGTCGTCAAACAGGAGGACGGAGAAATGCTCATACACATCCTGAAGCTCGTCCTCATCGTCAATGGACTCGAACAGCTCATCCCCGTTTTCATCTATAACTGAGCGCAGGATCACAAGACCGTAGTCCGGGTCATTCTCATCCATGTCAGCGGGAAGAAAAGCAACAAAGGTCTGTCCTTTATAATCCATGGTATCAAGAAGCTCAAGCTCGAACTCCGTACCGTCATCGTCAACTATAGTGATAAAATCGCTGCCGAAATCTTCGCTCATAAATATAACCTCCGTAATGGTATCTGATAGTATTGTATACCATCACGGAGAATAAATCAACAGTTTCTGCCGACCGGGAGCTATTTCTTTGCGCGCACACGTCACGAGCCGAGATCCTCGAGCAGCATGAGAAGCTCATCCTCACTCTCTACGGGAATGCCGCCGCGCAGCATTGCACGGTCGGCCGTGCGCAGGCAGGCCGTCTCGATGGGCGTGACGGTCAGCGGCGTCTTATCCCGCCGGGACGAGAACACGGCGACGTGCCCGCCGCTGTCGCGCAGGTAATATTCCGCAAGCTCCGCGCTGTCCATGAACTGCGCGTATATCTCCTCCGGGACAGCCGAGGAGGAGTGCATGCTCCTGTACGCCGCAAGGCAGGAGCAGACCGCCGCGGACATCAGGCACAGCAACAGCCCGGTTTTTATTTTAAGCCCCATGTTGAAGGCTCCCTTCATCAGTGGTCGTAAGTTCCGTCAGATGCAGTATCTGCCGGTGATGGAAAATTATACACAGCTTTTTGCTTACGCCAAAACCGGTTATAATTGCCGCAGGTGTGTTGTGCGCGGCTGCCCTAATCTGCCCTAATAGAAAAATTTACAATTACTCTACCGGAAATTGACAGCCTGTGTTATAATGCTATTTCAGTATATAATAGGTAATGGTGCACAGCCATGCGGGACACCGCGCCCGCTTTTCAGTTTCCTGCAAGAAGGAGGTATGCTGAAGCCCAATGAGCAAGAAAAACAAACCGGAGCAAGGCTCCGCGAAAACAGGCCGCATCGCGAAGAAAGCGGCAAATATAACCGTTGATATGGTTTCCACCACTGTCAGCACGGCGCTTAAAGCGGCGGGGACGGTGCTGCTCATTCTCCTTGTGACGGGGATGATGTTCGCCTGCGTCTTTGCCTACTATGTCAAGACCTGCCTGACCCCGAACCTTGATCTTTCGCTTGAGGACTTCAAGCTCAACGAATCGAGCACAATATGGTATCAGGACTCAGTCGGGGAGTGGCGCGAGCTCGCCACGCTCTCCGGCAAGGAGAACCGCATATGGGTCGATTACGACCAGATCCCGTGGTACATGGAAAAGGCGCTGGTGTCTATCGAGGACAAACGCTTCTATGAGCACAAGGGCGTGGACTGGTACCGAACGGCCGGCGCATTCGTCACGATATTCACCCGCGGCGAGAGCGGCTATGGCGGCTCGACCATCACCCAGCAGCTTATAAAGAACCTGACCGGTGAGAAAGAGGTCACGATCCAGCGCAAGCTCACGGAGATATTCTCCGCACTGGAGCTTGAAAAGAAGTACGACAAGCAGGAGATCATGGAATGGTACCTCAACGCCGTGTACTTCGGCGAGGGCTGCTTCGGCGTACAGACCGCGGCGCAGACCTATTTCGGCAAGGACGTATCTGAGCTGTCGCTTGCCGAGTGCGCCTCGATCGTCGGCATCACGAACCTGCCGACATATTACGACCCGTTCTATAACCGGCAGAACAACAAGGAGCGTCAGGAGACGATCCTGCGCGAAATGTACGAGCAGGGCTATATCGACTATACCCAGTACCGTCAGGCCATGGATGAGGAGCTCGTGTTCACCCACACCCCGGATGAGGGCTATACTCAGGAGATAATGTCCTACTACACCGAGACGGTCATTGACGATGTCACGCAGGACCTCATGAAGCAGAAGGGCATCAGCGAGGAGACCGCGCGCACGCTGCTCTATAACGGCGGCTACCAGATATACAGCTGCCTTGATGCGGACATTCAGGCAAATGTCGACGCGGTCTATGGCGACCTCTCGGCGATACCGCAGACGGCGTACAGCGACCAGCAGCTGCAAAGCGCGATAGTCATAATGGACCCGTTCGAGGGCAAGGTGCTTGCGCTCTGCGGCGGTGTCGGCGAAAAGACGATAAATCTCGGCCTCAACCGCGCCACCGGGACCTACCGCTCTCCCGGCTCCTCGATAAAGCCGATCGCGTCCTACGGTCCGGCAGTCGACCTCGGGCTCATAACGCCCGACACTATTGTGGACGACTCGCCGAACATCACCCTCAAGGGCACGAGCTGGTACCCGAATAACGACAGCTACACGAACTATGGCCTTATAACCATATACACGGCGCTGCAGTACTCGCTCAACACCGTTGCCGCGCAGATAGTCGACAAGCTCCCTATGGGGCCGCAGACTTCTTATGACTATCTGACGACGCACCTCGGCGTGACGAGCCTTGTACCGGAGGACTGCGACTATGCGCCTATGGCGCTGGGCGAGCTGACCTACGGCCTCACGGTGCGCGAGATGGCGCAGGCCTACTGCCCGTTCGTGAACGACGGCATCTTCACCTACAGCCGCACCTACTCCCTTGTCACCGACAAGGACGGCAACATCGTCATCGACAACGCGCCCAGCACCATTCAGGCCTTCAAGCCGAACACCGCCTACACCATGACCTACATGATGCAGAACGGCGTCGAGAACGGCACCGGCGGTGAAGCCGCGCTCTGGACGATGCCCGTCGCCGGCAAGACCGGCAGCTCCAGCAACTATCAGGACCGCTGGTTCGTCGGCTGCACGCCGTATTATGTCGCGGCGGTCTGGACGGGCTATGACATGCCCGAGCGTATCCACGCCAGCGGCAACCCCGCGGCTCAGCTCTGGAAAAAGGTCATGACCCCCGTGCATGACGGGCTGCCCTGGGAAGCTTTCACCTATCCCTACCTTGGTGAGAACACCGGCATATTCGGATACGATGACAGCACCCTTACCGACGATGACTACCTCGATGACACCGACAGCGAGGATAACTACAGCGACGGCGGCAGCGGAACAAGCTCCAGCCGTGACAACTATATCCCCGGCGGTAATTCGAACGGGAATTCAAACTCCGGTACGGTCAATGATCCGTATTCCGACGATTTTCTCAGCGGCGGGGGCGGAAGGATGAGCTGGTAAGCCCCCCGGCTGCCCGCAAAAAGGCACGTTTTTCGAGCGTTTTCGCGATTTACCATTATTTTACGTTGACAAATTTATTAATTTGAGTTACAATTTGATTACATTACTGGAGGTGCTTATATTGGCTAAGACATTGGAGTACAAGGGACATCCCCTCCAACGGAAGGACAATATCATTTATTACGGCAGCTTTGCTGATAAGTATATCATCATGCTGCAGGTCTTGGATACCAAGAAGGTGGGCGACCTTGACGTTGCCACCAAGGTATCTATCCAGCTTCAGCTCACGGACGCGAGCATCAAATCACGGGATCGCGTAGTGAAGAAGTCCGAGAAGGACGGTCTTTACGCCGCGATAGACGTCGCAGCCGTTTGGCTGGAAAGGGCCCTTTCCTCCAGATAAAATAAAAAAAGGATCTGGTTCTTATGCGCAAAAAAGCTTTGAGGATCTCCGTCGCGGCTGCGCTTATTGCCTCGATGATGAGTGTTCCGGCCTATGCCGAGAGCGCCGTCGTCACCGGCAGCGGCGTCAATCTGCGCTCCGGTCCCGGCACGAACTATCGGGTGATAGATTCCCTGCCGAGAGGGGCGACAGTCAATGTCAGCGACAGATCCAACGGCTCATGGTACGCGGTGGAATATAACGGCGACAGCGGTTTTATGTCCTCCTCATATCTGAGCATAACCGAAGAGGACTACAGCGGCGTCACCACCCCCAGCGGTGAGGGCAATGCGTACATCAATGCAATGTACGTCCGCTTCCGCAGCGGCCCCGGCTCTGACACGTCGATCCTCGGCGAGTATAACCGCGGTAAGCTGGTGACCGTCACCGGTGTTTCCGGCGGCTGGACAGCCTGCATTATCGACGGTCAGTCCGGGTACGTGTATTCTGACTATGTCAGCGCCGAGGGCAGCTACAGTCCAGCCCCCGGCGTGGATTACGGCAACGGCCCCGAGGGCGGGCTCGAGTTCGGCGGCGTTGACAACAGCGGCGGCTATACCGAGCCCGAACAGCCTTCCGTGACGCCTGAGCCGACTCCCGAACCCACTCCCGATGTCGTCGCGGATCAGGCGCAGGGCTACATATGCGGCGACTTTGTCCGTTTCCGCACCGGCCCATCAAGCAGCTATTCCATCATTGATTCCTACAATTGGGGCACGCAGCTTTACATCACCGGTGTTTCCGGCGACTGGACGAAATGCGTGATCGACGGGCGCGAGGGCTTTGTCTACTCGCAGTACGTTGCCCGCACTGATGACGGCAATAGCTCTGTCGATGACGGCGGGATCGAGCTTGATCCCGATAACGGCGCCGAGCAGCCCGAGGAACCGCAGCCGCCCGCTGTTCCCGATGAATCCACCGGAAGCGATGGCTATGTGAGCGCCAACAATGTGCGTATGCGCAGCGGCGCTTCGATGAGCTCCGGGATACTGCATGAGCTTTTCTACGGAAACAAGGTCACAATTGTCGGCACCGAGGGTGAGTGGACCGCCGTGTACTATAACGGCGAGTTCGGCTACATATATTCAAGCTATGTAAAGCAGGGCAGCCTCAATTATTCGGAGATCATCAACTCCGGTAACAGCAGCGAGCTTGGACGGCAGATCGCGGACTACGCGCTTCAGTTCGTCGGCTACAATTACTCTTGGGGCGGTGCTTCGCCGAGCACTGGCTTTGACTGCTCCGGTCTTGTCTACTATGTTTACGGTCAGTTCGGCTACACGCTCAACCGTGTCGCCTGCGATCAGGCCAATAACGGCGTTTCCGTGAGCGACCTTCAGCCCGGCGATATCCTCTGCTTCTATTCCGGCAGCAGCTATATCGGCCACGTCGGCATCTACATCGGCGATAACAAGTTCGTCCATGCGCAGAACTCCGCGACCGGCGTTGTCGTGACGGAGCTTGCCGGCTACTACGCGAGCCGCGGCTACGAAGCCCGCCGCATAGTGTGACGCAGCTAAATAACGATAAAGAATCAAGGCCGCTCGAAAGAGCGGCCTTGATTCCGGCTCTGCCGCAGTTTTTAGTTTAGAACCGAAATTAAAACTCCGGGTCAACATCTGCGCGCTGCGCAAACTATTGCCCGGAGCCGTTTTTTATTTCTCTGCAGGTTTCCTTCTCTTTGCCACAAGTCCGATAAGCTGGCCTGACAGGATCACCGTCAGGAGCGAATAGGCGATACGCCTGAGCGGGATATAGCTCAGCGACAGGGTCAGCACGATAAGGTCCTCCACAAGATACACCCACTGGATGCCGATGCCCGTAAGCTTTTCAACCGACATTGCAAGCGCGTCATCCCCACCGGAGGCCCCGCCCATGCGCACGCCCAGGCCGACGCCGACGCCGATGAACAGCGCGCCCACAATCGCCGCAAGCAGCGGCATGTCCGCAATACCCGGCCAGATCGGCGAAAACTGCTCGAACACCCAATAGAACACCGAGAAGCTGCCCCCGGCAATCACCGACATGATGACAAAGCTCTTTCCAAGTACCGCCGCGCCGAGGATATAGCACGCGGCGTTGAGCACCAGCGACGACAGTGCCGGTGAAATGCCGAGCCAGTGGTGCAGCAGCAGCGTCAGGCCGAGGATGCCGCCCTCCGTGACGCCGGAGATAGAGTGGATATTATACAGCCCGAAAGCCTGTATCGCGCTGCCGAGAGCAGCGATCGCGCAGGCCTTCGCACTAACGCGGAACTTCAATTTAACAAAACCTTTCCTGTGATTTAGGTCTCTGCCTTCATGGACAGATACGCGTTTATGAAGCCGTCAAGATCGCCGTTCATGACGTTGTCGATATTGCCGTTTTCATAGTTCGTGCGGTGATCCTTGACGAGCTGATAGGGCATGAACACGTAGGAGCGGATCTGGCTGCCCCATTCGATTTTCATCTGCACGCCCTTGATATCGCTGATCTTTTCAAGATGCTCGCGTTCCTTTATTTCGGCGAGCCTTGCGCGCAGCATGTTGCGGCAGTTCTCCAGGTTCTGGAAATGGCTGCGCTCCACCTGACTGGACACGACTATGCCCGTCGGGATATGGGTAAGGCGCACCGCCGAGGAGGTCTTGTTGACCTTCTGGCCGCCCGCGCCGGATGAACGGAACACGTCCATCTTGATATCCTCGTCGCGCAGCTCGATCTCATTATCATCGTCGCTTATCTCGGGCATGACCTCGACCGCGGCAAAGGAGGTATGGCGGCGGCCGGCAGCGTCAAACGGGGAGACGCGGACGAGCCTGTGTATGCCGTGCTCGCTCTTAAGGAAGCCGTAAGCGTTCTCGCCCTCGATCATTATCGTCGCGCTCTTTATGCCGGCCTCGTCACCGTCGAGATAGTCCATGACCCTGACCTTGTACCCGTGGCGGTCGGCCCACATGTTGTACATACGGTAGAGCATTGAGGCCCAGTCCTGCGCCTCGGTACCGCCCGCGCCGGCATGGAAGGTGAGGATGGCGTTATTCGCGTCATACTCGCCGGTCAGCAGGGTGCCGAGCCTGGTCTCCTCGACCTTCTCGGTGAACTGCTTATACTCGTTCTCCAGCTCCTCAAGCATTGAGCCGTCATTCTCCTCAATGGCCATCTCGCATATGGTGTACATATCGTCCCACGCGGCGCAGAGCTTCTGGAAGTTCTCTACCTTGTTCTTGAGCGTCTTGAGCCTCTTCTGGACCTTCTGGGATTTCTCCACATCGTTCCAGAAGCCCTCACGCTCCGAGGCCGCCTCAAGCTCCTCGATCTCCTTCTGAGCGCTCTCGAGCTTCAGCGCGCCGCGCAGATCCTCGAGGCCGGGCTTTGCATTATTGAGCTTCACCTTATATTCTTCAAATTCAAGCATTGTTTCAACCACTTTCAAATTAAATTACTTCATAGAGTACCATCAGCTGACAAGAGCACGCACGCCTGACAGCATGTCTTTCCGGCGCTTTTTGTCCTTTTCGTCTTGATGGGTTACGACACATCTGCGACTCAAAAAACAAAAATCGCTCGAAAATCTAAAGCTGTCAGGTGCAAGCAGTTTTGCCGGAGCAGAAATACGTTCAGGCAATGAAAAGCCCGCAGGTAATACTTTGTGTATTGCCAAGGGCTTTGAGGCAGCATGGGCGTATTTCTGCCCGTCAAAACCGTGTGTGTCCTTGTCAACTGATGGTACTATTATACACAAAAACATGGGGCTTGTAAATTGCTTTTTTTATACGCAATTTGAGCACAGTTAACGCGGCTTTGCTCTTCCAATTTCGCGCTATAGGTGTTATAATCAACGTGAATGATTATGCGCTCGGAAACGTCGCAGACTAAAATGAATATAAGACGATTACGGAGGAAAAAGAGAAATGATCTCACACGGCAAGGAAATTAAGGTTTTCGCTGGCAATTCCAATCCTGAACTGGCCGAGCATATCTGCTCTGAACTGTACCGGACACTCGGCAAGGCAGACGTTGCACAGTTTGCTGACGGCGAATGCTCCGTTTCCGTGTTTGAGCCGGTGCGCGGCAAGGACGTTTTCATCGTTCAGTCCACCTGCAACCA
>CAKTPC010000044.1 GCA_934590505.1 uncultured Oscillospiraceae bacterium | reverse complement strand
CAAGAAGTACATGAACATGAAGCACTTGGAGGCGGTCATGGACGACGCCTCTATTGCCGGCTGACTTCACTCAGCCGAGCCTGCAAATAATTTTGCGCATAAATCTTGACGGGACCTGCTAAAAGTTGAGTGTATCCGAATTTCCTCGGTTACCCCAACTTTTAGTTTAGAAGCATAAAAAGCCGCCGCTAGCTTCGTATCGCTTGCGGCGGCTTTGCCGTGTCAGTCAATTTTTAGAATGGAGAAAATCCTTTCCCATGCCTTACGCACACGGATCACGGATTCAACGGGCCATGTTCAGTATCGTTTCCACATCTGCTGCATAGAGCTTTTTGAACGCGCCGACAGGCGCGGTATCGTCATTCGTGCACTTCATCGCCATTTCATGTATCTGTTCATCGGAAAGCTCTGTTATGCCAAGCTCGCGGAGATTCGTCGGCATGCCTATTTTCCTGTAATAATCTCCCATTGCCTCTATGCCCGCAAGCGCTGTTTCCATCGGGTCATCATAATTCATAGTGCATCCCATGACGTTTACGGCAAATTTTGCAAATCTCTCTGGATTTACCGCAACAACATATCTTGCCCAGCTCTGCCAGATTGCCGCCAGTCCTGCGCCGTGTGCAACGTCAAACATTCCGCCCAGCTCATGCTCTATGCGGTGGCAGGCAAAGTCCCCCTGTTTTCCGGTTCCGGTAAGGCCGTTGTGCGAGAGGCTGCCCGCCCACATTAGTTCGGCTCTGGCATTATAATCGTCCGGAGTTTTCAGCGCCTTGACGATATTGTTCTTCACCGTCACAAGCAGCCCCTCTGCCATTGCGTCAACGAGCTCAGTGTTCTTTACGTTTGAGAAGTATCTCTCCTGAGTGTGCATCATTATGTCCGCACCGCCGGAGGCCGTCTGGAATGGCGGCAGACTATATGTAAGCTCAGGATTCATTATGGCAAAGCGCGGCCTTGCAAACTCAGTATTTAGGGATTTCTTAAACCATCCGTCCTCATTTGTGATGACGCAGGAATTGCTCGTCTCACTGCCGGAGGCTGCGATCGTCAATACCACGCCAACCGGCGCACAGCCCTTGACCGGTGCCTTACTGATAAACATATCCCACAGGTCGGCATCCGGGTTCGCCAAGGCATAACCGATCGCCTTCGCGGTGTCGATCACACTTCCGCCGCCTATGGCAAGCAGGAAATCTATCCCTTTGCCGAGCGCAAGCTCTGTGCCTTCCCGCACCTTTGAAAGCCGCGGATTCGGTTTGACCCCGCCAAGCAGGAAATACTCCAGTCCTGCCGCAGTCAGCACCTTCTCCACCTTTCCCAGCAGTCCGGAATTGATCGCGCTCTTGCCGCCGTATACGACAAGAACTTTCTTCCCGCCGCATGCAAGGATTTCTTCTCCGACACGCAGCTCCGTATCCCTGCCAAATATTACCTTTGTCGGTACGCAATAGTCAAAGTTGAGCATACACATTTCCTTTCAGGATATTCTGTATTTATTTACGCATTCCTCGTTGAGGCTTACGCCAAGTCCCGGCCCCTGCGGTACATAAAGGAAACCGTCCTCAGCTATCTCAAACTTAACATCAAGTAGCTCATCCCGCAGAGGATATACATTCCTGTCCATTTCAAAAAGGCCGGCGTTGGGCAGGGACGCCATAAAGTGCAGGTTTGCTGCAAATGATACACCGGATGAAAAGACATGCGGATTGCAGGGCAGATTATGCGCCAGAGCAAGCGCCGCGATCCTGCGGCACTCGGTTATACCGCCGGACCAGATACAGTCGGGCTGGACTATATCGATCGCGCGCCGCTGGATGAACTCGCGGAAATGATAAAACCCTATCTCGGATTCGTAGCCTGCTACCGGCATATCAAGCGCCGCTGCCAATTCAGCGGAGCCGTCGATATTGTCCAGATGCAGCGGCTCCTCCAGCCAATATACGCCCAGTTTCTGAAGCTTCTTGCCCATTATAACGGCGGTAAAGGTATTCCAGTTATTATTTGCATCGACCATGATGCGCGCGCCGTATTCCTTCGCCACGTCACAGCAGGCCTTCACCCGCTCAAGATCCTCATCCAGCGTATAACAACACTGATCCGAATAAGCCATCTTGGATATCGGGTTCATCAGGACTTCCGGGTTGCGGCCTATTTTTATCTTGGCATATTTGAATCCAAGCTCGAAATAGCTGCGTACCTCCGCTGCCATCTCTTTAGCTTCTTTACCATTGGAATAGAAGCCGGAGCTTGCATACGGAGTCACACGGTCAGCGTAGCCGCCAAGCAGCTTATATACCGGCAGCCCCGCGGCCTTGCCGAGAATATCCCAGAGCGCAACGTCAATTCCGCTCATCGCCGCAAAAATCACGCCGCCGCGGCCATGCTGCCGTGTTCTGGCAAACATTTTCTGCCAGATCCACTCTATTTTACTTGCGTCCTCACCGATAATGATCGGGGCAAGCTCGTTTTCCACGATGAACTTTGTCGTCTGCGGAGGTCCGCCGAAGCACGCGGATTCGCCTAGACCGACTATTCCCTCGTCCGTATATACCTGAACAATGACCGCGTTTCTTACATCGAAGAAATTCTGTGCATCCGCAATACCGTTTTCATATCTGTATTGCAGTATCATCGCTTTTACATCTGTAATTATCATGAATGACCTTTCTCCTGTATCTCAGGGATCCCGATCCCTCCACGAAGAAACGATCATGCCATGCCCGCTTACTTTACGACCGTAGCAACCAGACTCATCTTATCTGCCCGGTATGGCTCAAGCTCATCCACAGTGTTCTGGAGATGCTGCTTAAGCAGTATCTTAGCATGCTCAAAGTCGCCGGCATCAATAGCATCGTACACAGCCTTGTGCTCTTCAAGCGTCTTCTCGAGACGGTTCCCGACTGAGACGGACAAAAAGCGCACGCGCATCTGCCGGTCATACATATCTTCTACCCACTCGCGAATAACAACGTTTCCGCTCGCGTCGACGATCAGCTTGTGAAAATCCGCGTCATCCTCAAAAACGGCGTAATAATCCTTTTTATCAAGGTTTTCACGCATCCGGGTCATGTTATCCCGCATTTTTTCCATGAAGCCATCCGGCATTTGCTTGCTCAATATGTCTATCGAGTATTCCTCAATGAGCTTTCTTGCCTGATACAGGCCGCAGATGAAGTCCCAAGATATGTTCGATACTTTGAATTTTCTTCCCGTGGAATCAACGAGCAAGCCCTCCCCGCGCAGGCGGACCATTGCCTCACGTACCGGAGTCCTGCTCATATTGAATTCCTTGGCCACATCCTGAACGATCAGGAGCTGGCCGGGCATGAGTTCAAAATTGATGATTTTCTTTTTTAAGGTCGTATATACCTCTGAAGGGAGCGATTGTGAAGCAGTATCCATAAAGCACCAATCTTTTAATTAAATTCCACGTAACTGATTTTATATAATATCACGTGTGCACGCCGCGGTCAACATTTATGAGTTGAAAAATTCATAAGTTTTTGCGTTGATTGGCTTCGTTCTTTACTTTACCTGCTGCAGGAACACGGTACATGCGCTTACGCTCTCCCCTGCGCCGCTAAGCATAGATCGCTTCTCGAGTGATGGGTATTACCTATTTGTCAGCATTTCATTCCAATCAGCCGTGGGAACCACAGCGACACATCGGGGAATACAGTGACTATCGTGAGTGCTACCAGCAGCGCTATAAACCACGGTACCAGCGCCTTTATCATGCGTTCTATCGGCAATTCGCCTATCCTTGCCGTAACAAACAACACCAGTCCAAACGGCGGCGAGAGCACGCCTATCATAAGATTCAGAACAACTATTATGCCGAACTGCACCGGGTTTATATTGAACGCTGTTATGAGCGGCAGCATTATGGGCATGAGTATTGTAATAGCGGAAACCGTTTCCATGAACATGCCAACAACAAGCAGGAACAGATTTATAACCAGCAGGAGCATCCACTTGGATGACACGGAGGCCGTGACAAGCTTCAGTATCGTCTGCGGGATCAGCGCTCTTACAATACATGTCCCGAACAGTGTTGCTGCGGCAACAAGCAGTCCGATCGCTGCTGAATCAATGACGGTTTCGACCAGCACCTTATACAGTGTTTTCCACGTAAGCTCTTTGTATACGAATAAACCCAATACCAGAGAATAGAACACAACGACCGCGGCGGACTCTGTAGGCGTGAATAGTCCGGAGTATATGCCCAGCAGAATTATGACCGGCGCCATCAGCGGCAGGAAGCCCTCTTTGAGGGCAAACAAAAATTCTCTGCCGGTCGGGAACTTCTCGCGCGGGTACTTATTCTTAAACGCGTATATGAACACGACAACCATCTCGCACAAAGCGATAACGATACCCGGAATGATCCCGGCCATAAAAAGCGCACCTACCGACGCGCCGGACATCGTGCCATAGACAACGAGCGGCAGGCTCGGCGGAAT
The DNA here is from genome assembly GCA_934590505.1 of uncultured Oscillospiraceae bacterium. Lineage (GTDB taxonomy): Bacteria > Bacillota > Clostridia > Oscillospirales > Oscillospiraceae > Limivicinus. The sequence goes on along the minus strand of CAKTPC010000044.1, from coordinate 10,432 downwards.
TATGGGGCCGACCGTGCTGGACGCCGCCGTTACCGCGCAGGAAAACTCCTTGTCAAAGCCGGCATCTGTCATTGCCTTTATTTCGATAACGCCGAGGCCGCTGGCATCGGAGACTGCCGTTCCGGACATACCGGCAAATATAACGCTCGCAAGTATATTCACATGGCCGAGGCCGCCTGGCAGCCAGCCGACCATCTTCTTTGCAAAATCAAAAAGTCTGTCGGTCGTACCGCTGGAGTTCATCAGCTTACCGGCCAGCAGGAACAAGGGCACTGCAAGGAGCGTAAACGTATTGACACCATTTATCATTTGCTGGATGATCGTGCCGAACTTCATCGAGCCGGACATCGCCATCATAAGCACGGAAGTCGTTCCCAGCGCAAACGCCACCGGGATACCCAAGGCAAAAAGCGCAACAAGGACTATAAGAAACATAGCCTGTGTCATTCCGTCTCCTCCTTCCCGCTAGCAATAGCCACGGCAAGACCGGCAATATTTATTACCGCCTCAAGTATCATGAGGATAAGACTTGCAAAAACAAGGTAATAGAGATAGTTGTAGTTAAACCAGATAAGAGAGTTTGCATGTACTCCGACAGCCGAGGCTATGGTCAGCAATATTCCCTTTACCGCAAAGGCGCAAAAGCCTATGACAAACATCTGCGCGATGATCTCTAAAATCAGTCTCGGTACACGGCCCACCTTTGTAATCAGCATATCTACTACTATATGTTTGTCCTGGTGCAGCGCCAGAACACTGCCGCAGAATGTGACTCCGACAAACGCAAACCGTGACATTTCCTCCGGCCACTGAAGTCCTATACCGACGATCCTCGAGACGACCTGTATTCCTATCATCAGCGCTATGGAACACAGCAGCGCGACCGAAAGTATTTCAATGGCTTTCATCAAATAAGCATTAACTCTGTTGATAGCCCGCATATAAACCTCCTCCGTTTTTAAGATAGGGATGCAGTCGTGCATCCCTATCCCCGTCCCATCACGGAATTATTCAGCATAGCTCATTATTTCATCAAACGAAGTGACGGTCCATGTATCGGCGAACCACTTTTCATAGCTGTCAAATGCCTTCTCGCGGAACAGATCGCAGTCGGGATCGATAACGGTCATGCCGTTGTCGGTCAGTTCCTTGAGGAAGCTGTCGGACAGCTCTTCGCTTAGTTCGGTGCAATACTGGTTGAAGTCAACCTCTGCGTAATCATCGATGATCTTCTGAAGATCTTCGGGCAGGCTCTGATAGGCTTTGTCGCTCATGAACATACCGACCCATTCATAAACATGGTCAGTGTTGATGACATAGTCCTGGACCTCATAAAACTTATAAGTGGCAAGCTGCTCGTAAGGGCCTTCCGATGCTTCAGCAACGCCGGTCTGAAGCGCATTGTAGAGCTCACCCAGAGCCACAGTTATCGCAGTCGCGCCGAGCGTGTCAGGTCCCCATATCGATACCCAGGAGGACATTTCGGAAACACGCATCTTCAGTCCGGCAAGATTATCGGGAGTATAGACCGGTCTGTTTGAGGACATGACGCGGGGTGCACGCCAGCCGATAGATACGGTTCTGATGTTGTCCTCAAGAAAATCCTGCTTCATGCCTTCGCCAAGCTCACTGTTCATGACGGCGCGGATATGGTCCATATTCTTGAACAGGAACGGTGCGGACAGGAAGCTGTACGCAGGCGCGTACATGTCGAGGCCAAGGCAGCCGGCGATCGTAAAATCAAGCTCATCACCGGCAACGGCGATATAGGACTCCTTCTCGCTGCCAAGCGCGCTGTTGGTAAAAAGGTTGATCTTAAGTCTACCGTCCGATGCGGCAAGCACATCGTCGCAGAACTTCTGTGCCGCGATGCACATGGGGGAGTTAACGTCATAAGCGGTGTTCATGCTGAACTCGTAGACGGTCGTATCGGTATTTCCGCCCTGCTGTGCATCCGCTGCGGGCGCGGCCGTGCTGCCGCCGTTCGTGCTGCTGCCGCATCCACAAAGAGCAAAAATCATGCATGCGGCCATTATGAGTGCCAGGATTCTTTTCATTTTCTTTCTCCTTTTTCCTTTAATATATTCTGTATTTAGAAACCGTATCCTCGTTCAGCACGACGCCTATGCCGGGCAGATCGGGCACGGTAACTATACCGTCTTTCATCTTTATCGGGTAGAGTGAAAGCTCATCCCTCAGGGGATTCACGTCCAGCGTGTACTCAATATACTTATCGTTCTGCAGCGCCATTCCGAGATGGAGGTTGGCCGCGAGAGACACCATCGATGCAGAAAAATGCGGAATAACAGGCTTATTCCATGTGCCGGCCAAATTGCCCAGCTTGACGCAGTCACTTATCCCGCCGGTCCAAATAACATCCAACTGAACTATATCCACCGCGTTCTGGATAACAAACTCCTTCATTCCGAAGCGGGTGAGCTGCGTCTCATATCCGGCTATCGGGACATCGACCGCTGATGCAAGTCTTGCGCTGTCCTCTGCAAAGTCGGATGACATCGGCTCTTCAAAGAAGAATATGTCCTCTTTTTCGCAGAAACGTGCCATACGGAGCGCGTCATTAAAATCATAAGCATTGTTTGCATCGACCGCAAGCTTGAAATCATATCCGACCGCCGACCGCACCGCATGGATACGCTCTTTGTCCTCGGCCATCGACGCGCCGCCGATCTTCATTTTCATTATCCCGAAGCCCATAGCCCGGTAGCCCATAGCCTCTTTCGCAAGGTCATCGGGCGTTTTGCCGTCCATATAATAGCCCGCGCTGGCATACGGTATCAGGCTCTCATGCGCACCGCCGAGCAGCTTGTACACCGGCATGTTGGTATGCTTGCCAAGAATATCCCAAAGTGCGATGTCGATCGCGCTTATGACCGCCATGATAATACCACGCCTGCCGTAGCGGAACGTCTGCTGATACATCAGGTTCCAGAGATACTCTATCCTTGTGGGGTCTTTCCCCATAATGAGCGGGGTGATTGTCTCGTTCATCGCCTCGGCTGTAGCTCTAAGCGAGCCAAGGCAGAACCCCTCCCCTATTCCGGTTATCCCCTCATCGGTGTAAATTTTGACAAGGAACACATCCCTGGTGGGGATCCCCGCCAGCCCGTCTCTCGGTGCTCTCTCCGGTTTGTAGCACAGCATTATCGGCTCCACTTTTGTAATTACCATATCGTCCTCCAACAAACATTTCAATTTTTTCTCGCAGCTTTCTGCGTTGTTATCAGATGACTCTATTCTATCTTTGCTCCGCATTTTTGTCAACCTTTTTGTCTCTTAAAATGTATACAATTTTGAATCAAATATTTTGGAGCATTTGCCGTATTGCTCTGCTCCCTCTGATGATGTACTATTTATTTGGGCCGTTGTACCTATATGCACAGCGGTACACTGATCAAAGTTGGTGGATCCCATGCTTAAATTGGGCCTGCTCGCAGAAAATATGTGCAGCTCTGTCCTGCCGAGCGCTTACGCCCGCTATGCGGATGCGCTCGGCATAGAGCTTTCCTTTGATATATTCAATGTGGAGCACAGCAAATTTGCCGATGCTGTTTCCTACCTCGGCGGCACTCTGGATGGTTTCACTGTAACTATGCCATATAAAACCGTTATCCCCACGTTTTGCGACAGTCTTGACGGTGCCGCAGCTTCCTGCGGCGCTGTCAACACTGTCCGGTGCAGCGGCGGACGTCTCATCGGTTATAATACGGATGGCTGGGGCCTGATAAAATATCTCCGCACAATGGGGCTTGAATTGTCCGGCAAGCGAATGATCATTATAGGTGCCGGAGGAGCCACCCGCTCCATTGCTTATTACCTGTCCTTCGAGCTGCCTGAGTGTGTGTACATCGCAAATCAGCACATTGAGAGAGCCGAGGCCGCCGCTGCCCGAGCAGGCGCGCCGTTTCATGCCGTGCCTCTGGAGATAGGCATGCTTAATTCGCTTGCCCCGGAAACCGATATTTTGATAAATGCCAGCGCCCTCGGTCAGCTTGGTCACCCCGATTTTGACGATTTGTCGTTTATTGACCGGCTCCCCCGCTCGGCTGCAGTCATTGATATAAACTATTCAAATCCCTCATCGGTGCTGTTGCCGTATTGCGCGGCCAAAGGGCTGCAAACCTTCTCCGGACGTGCAATGAGCATTTTTCAGGGAATTAAGGTTATGGGCATCTGGACAGGACATGAGCCGCATGAGAGCACGGCGCTCGATATTCTGCTCGAAACCGAGAAGTCTCTGCAAAACGATTCATGATAAAGCTGATCGCAAAATATGGCGGTATGCAAAACAGCTTTGAACCGTTGCGGCGCAATGGTTCAAAGCTGTTTTCTATGCTGCGGAGAGAATAGTAGTCTGAGCAGATCAAATGTCATGATGCTCGATTCAGCAGAGTGACCTTGTCGATGAACTCCTTCATGTCCTCAATGTAGGTATACGGTGCATATTCAGAATAGATTTCCGGTGAGTACAGAATGACGATCTGTACCCCGTCTGCTCTCAACGCCTCCAACGTACCGGGAAGACAGCGAGCCTCATATAGCGATTTGCAAAGATAGGCAATGCATCCCTGCTGGGCAAATATTTTTGCAACAACGTATATTTTTCTATCACCCATTGGAAACACCTCAAATTCTTGCAAGCACTTTAGGAACTTCTCTAATCGCAATTTGCTAAATCGTGATTTGAGCAAAGCATGGTGCCACCCTAATCCAATATTCTTTCCACCTGCTCACGCACTATCGCAGACAACGCTTTGAGCCGCGCCTCTTCTGCTTTTATCTTCGGGTGTTGCTCAAAGCTGAAATCGCGCAGCGCTTCAACATCCTGACGTATATTATCCGTCAGCATTCCTCTTGCCGTTGAAATGAAGTCAGTACCAAAACGCGGTGCGCATGTGCCGATGCACCAGTCTGTATTTTTCAGTTGGTCGATGTCCATATCAAACAGCAGACTGCGGTTATTGTCAAACACCGGCGCCATTCGTATTACGGACATAGTGTCATTATCTATGAGCGCTCCGAAATTGCCAAGGTGCCTGTCAGTGTTGAGTATCAGCGCGTCGAGCACACACATTCTGCGGAAGCTGTCCCCAGAGCCTATTGATGTAAAATAATTGAGCATGGCGGACACAGAGCGCTCCCCTTTCGGCAGCAGATCGTGTGCTTTAGCAAGCCCGGCTTTCTCACCCGTGAACAGCGCGCACTTGCTTATGAGCTTATCGTGATAATACGCGATGTCATAAGACACATAGTCCATGTGCAGCTTCTCTGCGAGCTGGCACGAAAGATATTCCGACAGCGGTTCTATCTCAAACGTCGCACTTCCGCTTTTGTAAAGCATGATCTGTCCGTTTTCCCGTACCCAGCATTTCGCAAAATATCCGTCCGTCCCAAACTCGGGAGATGTCGTTGAAAAGCTCGTGCTCCCAATGCGTCCGTCGAAAGCAGCCGCGGCAACAAGCTCATCGAACTCGTTGCGGTACAGTGAAACATCATCCCATGTGAACGGAGAATTCTCCGGCTTCACCCAGAACGTATCATTGAGTGAAAGCGCGTGGGTGACATTCAGGAAGCCCTCAAGATCATTGCAGTTATATCTCTCAAGAAGCTCCGTAATATGCTTGCGGTGCTTCGGGGCCTGTCTGCCAGCCAGGTAGTCTGTGAGGTTATGAAATCCCCACGGGCGCAGCTCGGTATACCACTCATGCTCGCTGCACTCGGCCTCGTCAAACTCATTGCGTCTGCACGAGAACGAAAGCCACGCGGAATCTTTGTTCATGAGAATATAGTTCACAGTCGCACCTCCTTTGGCAGTTTATCGACTCTATGTATTTTACCATGCTTCTTGTAAAGTTACAAATGCATCTTGTGCTCCGCCATATTGCTTCCTTTATTCTTTAGACGAATTGATTTCATCTAGTATTCTTTTTACTCTGCGAGTTCTTTCGACATTATCAAGTTCCAATTTTGCAAGTAGCCACATCTGGTATATGTCGTCATAGCATTCTTCGATTTCTCTGTCGGACAGGCCTCGAATATACGGATGACTTCGATAGTTGTGCCTAACGAACTTTTGAAATAATTGAAAGAGAGTGCTTTCAATTGAAGGGGCTATTGCCTTCAACTTTTTTCGCATTGGCTCTATATCATCCGCCATCATTTTTAGGATCCCTAGCTTTTTATCAAGGTTTCCCTTAAGCCGTTGATGATTATATTCTAATACAGCATAAGACAAAGTACCATCTGTGATTTCTGCGACAGCTAATGACGCTGAATCCTTTTCAACTAAAATAAAGACTCCACTATGTTCAGCACGTGTGTACCCAAGAGCTTCAGAAAGATCGTCAATATTTCTTTGAACAGTTGTTAGGTACTCTTTGTCCACTTGCTCGTCTGTATAAATATTTTCAAGTTGATAGCACAAATTATAAGCCAGCTCGCAGTATGAAACTAGATAATCAACCGTAATTTCTTTTGGGGAACACGAAAATGTATACCCAAATGCCTTTTCGATTTCTCTCAGTGAGACTGCTCTATTCGTAAAAGCTAGATCAAAGTATTTGCAGGAATGTTCACTCAAATAATAAATTGATGTCAACTCTTGCTCAACTTCCCACTCATCCTGATGCATTAAGCTATAAAGTCGCTTATATTCAGTTTTTAATGAAATATTTCCTGTATGCAAAACGTCATATATGTTTTTTCTCATTTATACTTCAATCCCTACCCACACGTTTGTAAATTGGTTGGTCACAGACTGCTGATAATAGACATAATAGACTGCCGTCAAAGTAAAACACTTTTAAAACATTTTATCATGTATCCCGCCGAGTCTCAAGCCGTAAAGTTGGTATCAATACTTTCATGCCCTATTCAGCTCCTCCACCAGTCTCCGCACTATCTGCTCATGCGCGGCTTTGTCCAGCGCTGTATCGTCCTCCTCAAGTGCTTCATCGCGCATACGCTCTGCCTCGCGCGCCCAGACTTCAAAGTCCGGCTTGGACATTTTACCTTTGCTCACACGGGCAAAGTATTTTTTATACGCCCGCTGATGGACTTTCCAAATGTCGTTGTTGTCGACCTTCTCTTTGAAGTTTTTTGCCGCGCCTATTTCGCGGCAGGTCTTTCCTCCCTGCCCCGGTGCCGGTTCATTGCAGTACGAGTACGTTGCGCCCGGAGTCTGCAAAAACCACCGGCGGCAATTCGCGCAGCGCTTCGGTACAAATCCCTTTTGCAGTCCCTTCATCAATTCTACATAGACGAAATCCAGCAGTTCATTGAAGTACATCTTTTCGACGATCTCGCACTCGCCCTGTACTTCACCGCGCATACGGTACTGGGTCTTTACTTGCGGTGCATCGACCTTGGGATCAGCGCCGAGACTCACTCCGCTCACAAACGCGCCGAGGTTATGCAAATATACTTGCTTCGCCAGAGATTCTTTTCTCTGGCCCTTTTTCTTTTCAAAGCTGACTCCCTTGAACATGGAGTCAAGAAACCATGCGTAACGTTCCTGAATGAACTGGATATCGTCCAACTGCTTTTGGACAAAGACCGGCGTATCGGACTTTTGCTCTATAACATGCTCTTCAAATGCCTCTCGTGCTTCCCCGACGACAAGCATCTCAACGGGAATATCTTTGAGCATCTGGAAGTCCGTGGCGTACAGTCTGTACAGCGGCAGCTCAGCGGAAACACTCAGCATATCCAAGTAAGCCCTCGGGGCTTCTTTGCTGTTCTTATGTTTCACAACGTCGTCAAGCCTGTCCATCACCGCTTGGTACGGTGCAGCATCAAGATTGAGGATCTCCGTGAGTATAGTTCCGTATGGCTGCGGCACTGGATTCGATTCGACCCAATAGCATGATTCTCCAAACTCGACTTTTGTATTTCTGCGCGGTCTCCTAATATCGAATAGATCTTTGCCTAACATCCCCATGCCAGTGTCCCTCTCAGTAGATAATGTATTTCAAGTTATATAGTGTATGTAGTCAAATAATCCATTATCTATTTACAAATGTCAATCTCTATGTTAGGGTAAGCTTAGTGGTAGATTATGATTGTGCAAATCAGATTATCTACTTAAGTTGAGGGAGAAAAGAACTAAAAATAATTTTGCTGAGCGAAATAAAAACAGAAGAGGTGAAGTAGCTGTGGTATCCGTACATTCCGTTCGGAAAGGTGACGATCGTGCAGGGAGACCCAGGCGAAGGAAAAACTACTTTTGTTCTCTCTGTCATCGCCGCACTGACCCACGGCGAGACCCTGCCGGAATGTGAGACCGGACTGCCGCCGATGAACGTCATCTACCAGACCGCCGAGGATGGACTTGCCGATACAATAAAGCCCCGGCTCGAAGCAGCTGGCGCAGACTGTACACGTGTCCAGACCATCGACGACAGCCAGAGTATGCTGACGCTGACAGACCAAAGGCTTGAGGAAGCAATACACAGCACAGACGCCGGGCTGCTCGTGCTCGACCCATTGCAAGCGTATCTCGGCAGCGGCGTGGATATGCACAGGGCAAACGAGATCAGACCGATAATGAAAAAGCTGTCTGCGGTCGCGGAGCGGACAGGCTGTGCTGTGGTTCTCATCGGTCATATGAATAAGGCAAGCGGAATGAAGTCCGGGTACCGTGGGCTCGGCTCAATAGACTTCACCGCTGCCGCAAGAAGCATCCTCGTTGTCGGACGCATACAGGATGAGCCGACTGTAAGAGTCATAGCGCAGAGCAAGAACAGTCTTGCACCGGAGGGCAAGTCAATTGCGTTCAAGTTAGCCCCGGAGCATGGCTTTCAGTGGAAGGGTGCCTGCGAAATCACTGTCTATGAGCTTCTGAGCGGCGGAGGTCAGGTACAGACAAAAACTATGCAGATGGAAGATGAACTCAAAAAGATGCTGAACGCCGGTGAGATTAGTGCAGAAGCTATTCGCATTCGTGCAGACGAACTTGGGATCTCAGAACGCACTCTGAAAATTGCGAAGAAGAATCTCGGCATCGTCTCCGCAAAACGCGGCGATCAATGGTATTGGAAATTGACCAAGGGTGTAAGAGTGTAACGTTCTTAAGTGTTTGCACCCTTGCCTTCTTCCCGCACTTGGCCGCACACGAGGCGCTGTGTGCGCCTTTGCGTAGTCCGGTAAGGCGTGGATACCCCCGGCAGAAGAACGCACGGTGTTTGGGGACGCTTTCGCGGCATTTTCGTCCGGGTACGCCCGTTCGAAAATGGCACTATGATAAAGGGAGGTACACCCACGGGCGCACCTCCCCGCCCACAAAGCCCCGCAACGCGGGTCTTATTCGAATCGCACGTAACGTGCACATCTTCAGCAAAATCAATAATTCAGGTGCACATATAGCCAAAAAGTTGGCTTGTTTCAAGGCGTTCAGCTGTGCTCACAAAAAATGTTTCTGTTCTCAAAGGAGGAGTCAAATGGCAAGTATAAAGAAGATAAATGAAAGAAAATTCAAGATAACGATCAGCAACGGCTACCGCGCCGACGACAGGAAGATCTGCAAAGCAAAAACGATCCCGATTCCCGATGCCGTGCCGCGCAAGCAGATAGAGCAGTATGTGAATCACGCGGCTGTCGAGCTCGAACGTGTGTTCAAAATAGGATATGCGGAGTACGGAGAGATGAGCTTTGAAGAATACTCCCGGCACTGGCTATCTCGGCAGCTCAAATATTCGCAGGGCACAAAAGAATCATACCGGCGGATCCTTGAAAAAGTGTATCCGTACATCGGGGACATAGCAATCGCAAAGCTCCGCCCGCTTGCTCTTGAGAATATGCTGGCCGAGCTGCGCAAGATGCAGCACCACGGAAAGCCCATAAAAGAATCCACGGTTCAAAAATATCTCACAGTGGTGTCTGCGGTGCTAAGCGATGCCAAGCGAAACGAGATCATTCAAAAGAATCCTGCTCGTATGATCGATCTGCCGCAGTGCGAGCAGAGTAAACAGTTTGTGCCGACCGATGAAGAAGCACAGCTCCTGCTGACGGAGTTCTGTAATCTGCCGCTCACATACGAGACGTACTATGTGCTCGCAATGTTCACCGGCTGCCGCCGCGGGGAGCTGTGCGCATTGGAGTGGTCCGATGTGACTATCTATGACAACTACGATTGGGCAACCATAAACATCTCTCGTTCGTGCAGCTCTGTTCCGGGCAAAGGCATCGTCGAGGGAAGCACTAAGAGTGGCCGGTCAAGAACGGTCGCTGTGGACAGCGACATCGCAGGTCTCATCGCCTGTCTCTATACAGAGAAGGAGCGCGAAGCAAATGAGCGTGGAGAAGAACTCAGCGAATACATATTCACGAACGAGCACGGCAATCGCGGCCTCCTTCTGGCATTTCTATATCAAGGTTCCCGGCACTTTTCCAAAAGTTCCCGACACCTCTGCTGGAT
>CAKTPC010000043.1 GCA_934590505.1 uncultured Oscillospiraceae bacterium | reverse complement strand
CTTGAAAGGCTCGAATACCGTGGGTATGATTCTGCCGGGCTCGCCGTTCTCGGCGGCAAACGCGGCTTACAGGTAAAAAAATCCAAGGGACGTCTGAGCGTACTCAAGGCGCTGACGGATAACGGGCGCAGCCTTACCGGCACGCTCGGCATCGGCCATACGCGCTGGGCAACGCATGGCGAACCGAACGATATAAACTCCCACCCGCATCTGAGTGAGGGCAGGAACATCGCCGTCGTACATAACGGCATCATCGAAAACTATGTTGAGATAAAGGAATTTCTCATTTCTCAGGGAATGCACTTCAGCTCCGAGACCGACACTGAGGTCGTCGCACAGCTGCTCGAGTATTTTTACGACAGCTGCGGGGACTTTATGGCGTCCGTCTACCGCGTGCTTGACCGCATTGAGGGCGCATACGCGCTGGGCATCATGTGCAAGGACACGCCTGACAGCTTCGTCGCCGCGCGCAAGGACGCGCCGCTGCTGCTCGGCTACGGCGACGGCTGCAATTTCATTGCTTCCGACGTTACCGCGCTCATAAAGCATACGCGCGACGTGGCATATATGAACGACGGCGAGGTCGCTCTCGTCTCCGCCGACGGCATCCAGGTCTTTGACGAATATGGCCAGCCCGTCGAGAAGGAGCACAGCTATATCGACTGGGACGTCAGCGCAGCCGAAAAGGGCGGCTATCCGCACTTCATGTTCAAGGAGATCATGGAGCAGCCAGAGGCCGTGCGCAAGACCATCTCCCCGAGGATAAAGGAAGGGCAGATCGTTTTTGACGAGCTGAGCCTTGACGAGGACTTCATCCGCAGCCTTGACAGAATATTCATCGTGGCCTGCGGCTCGTCCTACCATGTCGGCATGGTAGGCAAATATAATCTTGAGCGGCTCCTGAGGAAGCCGGTTGATGTGCAGCTCGCCTCGGAGTTTCGCTATGCCGATCCCCTTGTCGGGCCGAACAGCCTCGTTATCGTCATCAGCCAGTCGGGCGAGACGCTCGACACCATGGCCGCGCTCCGCGAGGCGCGCCGCCTCGGCGCGAAGATCCTCTCCATCGTGAACGTCGTCGGCAGCTCTATCGCGCGCGAGTCGGACGATGTGCTCTACACCTGGGCAGGGCCCGAGATCGCCGTTGCCACCACGAAGGCTTACAGCACGCAGCTCGTGCTGCTGGACATGCTCGGCGTTTACTTTGCAAAGATCTGCGGCAGCATAAACGACACAGAGTATGAGGAGATCGTCGAGGAGCTTCTTGCCCTGCCGGTCAAGATGGAGGCCGTGCTCGATGATATAGACGAGATAAAGTACCTCGCCTCCCGCTACTTTAACCACAACTCCATCTTCTTCATAGGCCGCAACCTCGATTACGCCCTCGGCCTTGAGGGCAGCCTCAAGCTCAAGGAGATCTCCTATATCCACTCCGAGGCCTACGCATCCGGCGAACTCAAGCACGGCACCATCTCTCTTATCGAGGACGGCACCCTCGTTGTCGCGCTCGGCACCTATAAGCCGCTGTTTGAAAAGACGCTCTCGAACATCATCGAGGTCAAGGCGCGTGGGGCGGACATCGTCGCGCTGACGACGGAGAGCAAGGCCGCCGACATGCGCAAGACGGCGGAGAACGTGCTCTCCGTACCGGACACTCACGTTATCCTCCAGCCCTCCCTCGGCGTCATACCGCTGCAGCTTTTCGCGTATTATGTGGCGCTGCACAAGGGCTGCGACATAGACAAGCCGCGCAATTTGGCCAAGTCTGTCACCGTCGAGTGAGAAAAAGGCCGGTATTCCTGTAAAATACTGCACAAAAGCGGCGAATACTTCAAATATTTCTTGTACTTTTCAAGCGCCTGTATTATAATAAATCTCTGGTTTAGGCGGAGCTGCCGCGCATTGGGGCGCAGCGCGTCCGCCTGCCGGGAAACCGAAGGAAGGGAGCTGTTACTTAATGGTCAATATCAGCAGCGGCAAGGGAAACATCAGCATTACCGATGAGGTTCTGACCTACCTTGCGGGCGACGCGGCTACCAGCTGCTTCGGCGTCAAGGGTATGGCAGGGCGCAGCAAGGACGGAGGTCCGCTCCAGCTTCTGCGCAGAGAATCAATGTCCAAGGGCGTTGAGGTACACTATAACGGCGACGGCAGCGTATCTCTCGAGCTGCATATCGGCGTCGACCACGGCGTCAATATCGCGGCAGTTTCACGCAGCATTATGAATACAGTCAGCTATAAGCTCACGAAGGCCGCCGGAGTCCCGGTCAAGAGCGTTGACGTTTATATTGACACGATCATCGGATAAAAATTCCGGCATGGGAGGGCCCATGCCATGCGGAGGTACATTCAATTGAGAAATTATATAGACGCCGCTGCCTTCAAAGAGATGATACTCTGTGCCAACGCAGCGCTCCATGCCAATGTTCAGGCGATAAACGACCTCAACGTTTTCCCCGTACCCGACGGGGACACCGGCACCAATATGGCGCTGACCATGGATAAAGCCGCGACGGAGCTTAAGAAGAAGGAGTTCGACACGATAGCCGCAGCGGCGGACTGCGTGGCGTCCGCGCTCCTCAGGGGCGCGCGCGGCAACTCCGGCGTTATCCTCTCCCTGCTCTTCAGGGGCATCTCCAAGCGTCTCAAAGGGCTCGATACCGCGGGCGCACAGGAGTTTGCAGGTGCGATGCAGGACGGCGTCGACGCGGCCTACAAGGCCGTTATGAAGCCCGCCGAGGGCACCATCCTTACCGTCTCGCGCATAGCGGCGGCTGCCGCCGTCGAAGCGGCGAACGCCGGTGCAAGCCTTGAAAGCTGCCTTGACTGCGCCATTAAGGCCGGCAATGACGCGCTGGCCGAGACCGTGAACCAGAACCCCGTGCTCAAGAAGGCCGGAGTTATCGACGCCGGCGGTCAGGGCTACATGTACATCCTCGGCGCGATGCTCGCCTCCTACCGCGGCGAGATCACCGCTCCCGAGAGCGTTGACGAGATAGTCGAGACCGAGAAGGAGAGCAGCGCTTTTGACGTGTTCGACACGGAGGACATCACCTTTGCGTTCGACACGGTCTTTATCGTACGCAAGCATGATCCCGACGTCGACCTTGAGCCGCTGCGCAAATACCTTACGAGCATAGGCGACAGCCTTGTTATCGGTGAGGACGACGAGGCCTTCAAGGTACACGTCCACACCAACATCCCCGGCAATGCCCTCAACGAGGCGCAGAATTTCGGCACGCTGGAGCTTGCGAAGATCGAGAATATGCGCACCCAGCATGACGATATCCTTGCCGGCAAACACGTCCAGACGACTGATGACCTCGACGCCATCGAGCGCGAGCTTGAGGAGGGCGAGGAGCAGTACTGCAAGAGTGTGAAGGACTACGGCGTCGTCACCGTGTGCGCGGGCAAGGGTCTTGAAGGTCTGTTCAAGGAGCTTGGCGCGGATGGCATCGTCACCGGCGGTCAGACCATGAACCCCTCGACTGACGATATCCTCAAAGAGATAAACCGCACCCCGGCAAACACCGTTTTCGTGCTGCCAAACAATAAGAACATCATCATGGCGGCGGAGCAGTGCGTCCGTCTGAGTGATAAAAAGGTCGTCATCATCCCGACGCGGACCGTGCCGCAGGGCATCTCCGCGATGCTGAACTTTAACCCCGAAGAGACTGAGGAGAACCTTATCGCCGCGATGAACGAGGCCGCCGGCAACGTCCACACCGCTATGGTCACCTACGCCGCGCGCGATTCGGACTTCGACGGCCATGAGATACACGCGGGCGAATACCTCGCGCTGCTCGACGGCGCTCTGCTCGGCAGCTACAGCAGCGAAAAGACGCTCTTCAAGGAGCTGAGCTGGGCATTCGACGAGCTGAGTCCCGAGTTCATCACCGTCTACTACGGCAGCGATGTTGCCGAGGACAAGGCGAACGAGGCCGCGGAGACGATCATCGGCTGCTTCCCGGACGCCGAGGTCAGCGTCGTCAATGGCGGCCAGCCCGTGTATTACTACATGATTTCTGTGGAGTGATAGGTATGTCTGATATTTTTGATAAGATCGAGCTGCACGACTGCCCGTACTGCGGCGGCGCGGGGCTGCTCGAAGAGGAGCAGGGCTGGTGCTGGTACGCCATGTGCGTCGACTGCGGCTCTCAGACCGCGGCTTTCAGCTACAAGACCCCCGAGGAGCGCGAGCAGGCGGCGCATGAAGCCGCGCTTGTATGGAACCTCGGCAAGATAGTCCGCGCTAACCCGAACGAGTAAAACGTATAATTAAATCAAAAAGGCTGGACAGCCATTCCAAATGGATGGCTGTCCAGCCTTTTTTGTTTATCACTCCCGCTTATTCAAGCGGGTTGTCTGACGCCTCGTTGGCTATCACGCAGCAGCGCTCTATATGCGTCGCGATAAACTCCGTTGCCTGCTCCACGTCCCGGCTGAACAGAAGATCAATGATCTTCTGATGGTCGCTGGAGCGTATATGGTCGTCCTCCGGGTACAGGCCGCGCTCGTGGACAAGGTCAAGCTGGAGCAGGATAATATTGCCGACCACATCGAGCGCCTTGTTATGAACGCAGCTTACGAGCTGGAGATGGAACTCCTTGTCCAGCTTAAGCTCCGCATCGGCTGACAGACCCGCCTGCCCCTGCGCGTCGACGATCTGCTGAAGCATGAGGAGATCCTTCGTCGTTCTCGTAACGCAGACCTCGGCAATAATGGCCCTTTCCAGAATGATCCTCGCCTGTATAAGATCATAGCTGGGGGTCTGCTTGATCTCATAGAACCAGCGTATCGGTTCCACCACGGACTCTCTCTCCGGGTTTGACATATACGTGCCCGCGCGCCCTCTGGGGATCAGCAGTCCCTGATTCACCAAAACGTTTATCGCATCGCGCAGCGGCCGCGCAGAGATGCCAAGCGCGGCAGACAGCTCTGACTGTATCGGGATCCTATCTCCCGGCATAAATCCGTTGACAAGGAGGTATTCCTTGACTTTGTCAACGGCTTCCTGGCTTTTAATCTCCATAATAAAAGACTCCTAACAAGTATCAAATATATATATATCACATCTCTGGCGCATATTCAAGTAGAATGACTATAATTTTGAAAATTATTTGTCATACAAATTTTAAAGCTGAAAATTTAATTTTATTTTGAATTCTATGTTGACAATTACTCTGCGCGGTGTTATTGTGTAATTACATCATTAAGTGGTATTCAACATTTATAAAAACATGAGCAACCTGCTGTGCAGGCACAAATAGAAAAGACAAGAAAAGAAAGGAAGAAAAACACCATGAAGAAACGATTCCTCAAAAAGATCATCGCTGCCGCGCTTATGCTGGCGATCATATGCTCGATGAGCATTGCCGCCTGTGCGGACGGCCCCGAGTACAGCATAAGCATGGCCTGCAGCTCGACCGAAAAAACCAACATCGGCAGCAACACTGTTCTGAACTTCAACTACGCCGGTATGCTCGCGTTCAAGAACTATGTCGAATCCGCTTCGAGCGGCCGTATCGAGGTCAACCTCTATACGAACTCCGCTCTCGGCAACGCCTCTGAGATCCTTCTCCAGAGCATGCAGGGCGTTATCGAGGTGAGCACCGCGGGCGACGGAGACCTGTCGAACTACTACCCCAACCTTCAGTTGTTCTCCATCCCCTATACTTTCTCCGACCGCTGCGAATTCTACGCTTTCCTCGACAGTGACTATGTCGCGGCAATGCACGAGGACATCGCCAACAAGTGCGGTGTGCGCATCATCTCCGCTTTCGATAACGGCGGCTTCCGCAATTTCTCCAATAATGTCCGTCAGATAAAGACGGCGGACGACGTCAAGGGTCTGAATATCCGCTGCATGCAGAGCGCGGCGCACCTTGCCACGATGGAAGCCCTCGGCGCTGTTCCCCAGAGCCTTGCCTTCAGTGAGCTCTATTCCGCGCTCCAGACCGGCGTTGTTGACGGTCAGGAGAACTCCCCTCTCGTTATGCTCGATAACTCCATCTATGAGCAGCAGAAGTACTACAGCCTTGACGGCCACATGATAAGCCCCTGCTATTTCGTCGTGAACGAGGCATGGTATCAGTCTCTCCCGGATGATCTCAAGGCAGTCATTATAAACGGCGGCAAGATCGCCCAGACCGCGGCGCGCGGCACCATCGCCACCTCCGAGGGCATGGCTCTGACCTTCCTTTCCGATGAAGGCGTTGATGTCTACTCCCCGACTCCCGAAGAGAAAGAGACCTTCAAGATTGCTCAGGCTCCCGTCGTTGAATGGCTGAAGGGCGAGATAGGCGCAGAGACCGTCGATAACTTTGTCAATGCCGTCAAGGCGACCGAGGCCGAGGAAGCCTCCGGCTACACCACAGTCGAAGCGGCGTCCGCCTCCTCCAACACCGGCTATATAATCGCGATCGCGGTTCTGGCTCTCGCTCTTATCGTCGTCTGCATAAAGGCATTCAGAAAGAAGCCCGAAAGCACCTGACGCTCCGAAGGTGACGATTATGAAGCTAAGAAAAGAACTGGACGAGATATCTGAAATAATAGATAAGATCGTGCAGTGGGTCTGCATCGTGCTCACCTTTATGATGTTTATTTCTGTTACCTTTCAGGTCTTCGGCAGATACGTCACCCGCAGCACGATCGCATGGACGGAAGAGACCTCGCGCTACTGCATGATATGGCTTGCGTTCCTCGGTTCGAGCACTCTCGTGAGAAGGTGGGAAAATTCTTCCGTCACCTTCCTCGTGGATAAGCTGCCGCGCAAGGGGCAGAAGATCGCCGGCATCATCCATGTGGCGATAATGCTTGCGTTCATGCTGACTATATTTGTTATCTCCTGCAAAGAGGTCCCGCGCTTCAGCATGATGGAGACCTCGCCGGCGCTCAGAATATCCATGTTCATTCCCAAGTCCAGCATTCTCTTCGGCAGCGGGATCATTTCCTTCCAGCTGCTCTGGAAGCTGGCGGACAGTATTCTCGGATTCAAGGAGGATGAGACCAATGGGTGAATTTGCTCTGGCAATGGTGATCCTTATCGGCACCATTCTTCTCGGCATTCCCATTTCCTACGCGATGGGCATAACCGGCCTTACCTATATCCTCATGACGAATCCTTCCTACATAGTTGTTATCCCGAACCGTCTGTATGAGGGGATAAATCAGTTCCAGCTGCTGGCGATCCCGTTTTTCCTGCTGGCCTCGGACATCATGGTAAACGCGGATATATCCGGAAAGCTGTTCAGGCTGGTGAAGCTGTTCGTCGGGCGCTTCCGCGGCGGCCTTGCCTTTGTCAATGTCATCGTCAGCATGATATTCGGCAGCATATCCGGCACCGCCCTCGGCGATATCGCCTCGCTCGGTCCGATAGAGATGGACGAAATGGACAAGGAGGGCTATGACAAGAACTTCTCCTGTGCCCTCACCTGCGCATCCTCCCTCGAAAGCCCGCTCATTCCGCCCAGCAACATTGCGGTCCTGTACGCGAGCGTAATGAGCCTGTCGGTCGGCGCGCTGTTTCTTGCGGGCGTGATCCCCGGGATAATGCTCGGAGGCGGCCAGATCCTCTATATCATTTCCATCCGCGACAGGATGAACTTTCCCCGTTCGCTGGAAAAGCGCACGAAAAAGCAGATCCTCCGCATCGCCATAGACGGCCTTGTGACCATGGGCATGCCGTTTATAATAATCGGCGGCGTTCTCGGCGGTGTGTTCACCGCGACCGAGTCTGCAAACATTGCCTGCCTCTATGCGCTCTTCCTCGGCGTCATCGCCTACCGGAACTATCACCTCAATGACTTTCTCTCGGCTCTCGGCGGCATTGCCAGACAGATGGCCAATATATTCCTCATTATCTCGTTCTCGTCTGTCTTTGCCTGGGTAATGGGAAAGGAAAAGGTTCCCGAAGCAATAGCGGCATTCATGCTGAGCATCTCGGACAACAAGTACCTGCTGCTTCTCATGGTGAACATTTTCCTGCTGATAGTCGGCATGTGGATGGACACCGGCGCCGCGATCATTCTGTTCGCGCCGATCCTCGCCCCCATAATGTACAAGGTCGGCATCGCTCCCGTGCATTTCGCCGTCATCATGCTCCTGAACCTCACGATTGGCCTCGTCACCCCGCCTGTTGGCGTTGTGCTCTACGCGGGTGCAGCCGTCGGCAAGAGAAAATTCGAGGACGTGGTAAAGGCGCTGGTCCCCTTTATGATCCTCGCGATACTTGTCCTCGCAATAGTTTGCTTTGTTCCCCAGACAGCCACATGGCTGCCGACGATCTCAGGGTTTCTTGACTGACACCCAACAGCCAAATCAACATACATATAACAGTGGAGGAAAATAATATGTCACTCAAACCTCAGGAAATGAAAGAAAAAACCAAGGGTATATTCCATCTCTCCCTTACTCCCTTCGATAAAAACGGCGATCTCAACGTCCCGGCGCTGCGCGAGAGCGTCCGCCGCGTGACTGAGAACAAGGCTCTCGAGGGCGAGGACATCGTCTTTATCGCGCTCGGCACCACGGGCGAGTTCTATGCCATGAGCGAAGCCGAGAACAAGACCGTTGTCGATGTCGTCTGCGAGGAAGTAAACGGCAAGTTCCCCGTCATGATCGGCTCCGGCCGCGCCGGTACCCGCAACACCGTCGAATTCTCCAAGTACGCCCAGTCCGCGGGCGCGGACGGACTTCTCATAGTCCCGCCGTACTACACCATGCCTACCACCGACGGCATCATCCGCCACTTTGAGACGATCGCCGAGGCTGTCGATATCGGCATCACGATATACAACAACCCCGCCGCCAGCAAGCTCTGGCTGCCCATGCCCGTCATCAAGAGGCTGTCCAAGGTCGACAACATCATCGGCCTGAAGGAAAACACCAACAACCCCAACGCCTTCCTCGGCATGCTCCAGAACATCGACCCGAACGACATGGCGATCTTCGCCGGTCTCGGCCACTTCATGTATCAGTACATGTGCTTCCACGGCTGCAAGGGCTATGTCACCGAGATGCTCAACTATGCTCCTCACCTCGCGCTCGACCTGTACCATGCCGGTCAGGCTGGGGACATTGCCAAGGTCAGAGAGACCGCGGACAAGATGAACCTGTTCTGGAACTGGGTGTTCCGCCTTGCCGCAAAGCACTCTCAGGTTCCCTCCGCCGTACACGCCAGCAAGGATCTGCCCACCGACATGCCGTATTATCAGGCTGCGAACAAGGCCGCCGCGGCGCTCTGCGGTATGCCCTCCGGCTATGCGCGTGAGCCTATGGAGAACATCCCCGAAGAAGAGATCCCCGAGCTGCGCGAGATCCTCAAGCAGATGGGCTGCGACGTCGTCTGCTGATAACGGAGGAGTTCTACATGACAGCTTCTGCAATGGAGATCACGTGCGGGAGATACATACAGGAGCCGGGCGCCTGCCGCTTCCTCGCGGGCGAGCTGAAGCTGATAAGCGCAAAGAAGGCATATATAATGGGCGGACGCCGTGCGCTTGAGGCAGTGCTTGCCCGCATGGAGGAGTCTCTCAAAGCGGGCGGTATCGATTATCGCGTCGCCGTCTTTGAAGGCTACTGCACTTACGGCAATGCGCGGGCGCATGCCGACGCGGCTCTCGCTGCCGGGTGCGATGTTATCGTCGGCGTAGGCGGCGGGAAATGTATGGACGCGGCAAAGGCCGCCGGCAAGATGAGCGGCCTGCCGCTCGGGAATATCCCTACCCAGATGGCGACCTGCGTTGCCTGCACGAACATGGCCATAATGTACGAAGACAGCGGCGCGTTTATCGGCCCGCTCTACCCTGACCTGCCGATAGCCTTCGTCCTTGCAGACACCGAGCTTCTCGTGCGGGAGCCTCCCAGATATCTTGCCTCCGGTATCGCCGATGCGATGGCAAAATATCCCGAGGTCCATTTCAGCCAGCGCGGAACATATAGCTGCGCCGAAACGGATGACGCGGCGCTTCAGGTGGCGCACGGGATGTCCGCCGCGACATGGAACCTTCTCATGGAAAACGGCAGGAAGGCATATACGGACTGCGCAAAGCAGGTGCTGAGCAATGAGTTTTCCGCCGTGATAAACACGGGGCTCATCTCTACCGGCATCATCTCCGGCCTTGCCCGCGGCAGTAAGCAGCTGGCCATTGCCCATGCCGTATATAACCATTCGACGACCGTGTTCCCCGAGGTGTGGCGCAGCTACCTTCACGGCGAGATCGTCTCCGTGGGTCTGCTCCTCCAGCAGTATTACAATAACAGCCCCGAGGAGGAGATATCCGCCTATGTCAGACTGTGCCGCAGCATGGGTGTGCCGGTATGTCTCAGCGATCTCGGGCTGAGCGGTACTCCCGATGAGCTTGACCGCCTGCATCGCGCGATAGCCGCGGATTTCACCGATTTCACCGCTGAGGAATCACGCCGTCTGCGCAGCGAGATGGAGAGAATAATCCGCATATAGGAAAACATTTATCCCAAAACCAGCAAATGCCCCCGGTGCGAAATGCACCGGGGGTGTCGTTCGTTTATAGTGGGCTGCCCGCATTCTGACCATTCTGTTCAGTTTTGACGACCACGTCTGGTTAGAATGGTTAGGAAAAGCTGCTGCTCTTTACAGCCCCTCCAGCACCGCGCCGATATCTCCGTCTATGCATATACTGCGCGCGGCGATGTCATCGGGCGCGCAGGCATCGCCGAGGTTTATGCAGGCGTAGGTCGCCTTCGGGTTCTTCGCCGTCATGTGCCAGAACGGGTATTTTATGATGACCGGAGTGTTGTACCCGACCCCGAGCTCCAGAAACAGGGTCTTCAGCCCGGCGCGGGTGCGGAGAAAATTCTCGTACCGCTCTGCCGCGCGGTGCCAGCCCTCGTCCTCAACGAATCTGTCGTCGCTGCGCAGGTTCATCGTCATCGGCCTGCCGCAGTGCGGGCAGCGGGGGATAAGCTCGCTCGGTATTCTGCCGTCCTCCTGCCGCTCATGCATCAGGCGTATCTCCTGCTCGTTGTCAAAGGTCTCCTGGCAGCACGGCTCCGAGCACTGGAACAGGCCGTAATCCCCCTGTGTGTAGAACAGGCGCTTTTTATCAAAGCCCGCTTTCTGAAAGCAGTGATCCACATTTGTCGTGATGACGAAGTAGTCTTTGTCCTCGACGAGCTTCAACAGCTCCTCATACACCGGCTTCGGCGCGTCCATATAGCGGTTTATGAAGATGTACCGGCTCCAGAAGGCCCAGAGTTCCTCCGGTGTTTTGTAGGGATAAAAGCCGCCGGAATACATATCGTGAAAGCCATACTTCTCCTCAAAATCGGAGAAGTATTTTTCAAAGCGCGCGCCAGTGTATTCGTAGCCCGCGGAGGTCGACAGCCCCGCACCCGCGCCTATTACCACCGCGTCGGCACCGTCGAGCGCGGCCTTAAGGCGTGCTGCCCGCTCCGAGAAGCTTTCTGTAGATTTCTTCGTCCCTGTCCTTGAAAACATTGAAAATCACCTTCCTGACGCTGGTTTCTTTTTGTATGAAGTCCCCGACCGTTTTCACGGCGATCTCCGCCGCCAGCTCATTCGGGAAATGAAACTCCCCCGTTGAGATGCAGCAGAACGCCAAACTCTCCAGCTCGTTTTCCGCCGCCAGCTTCAGGCAGGCGCGGTAGCAGGAGGCCAGCAGCTCTTCATCCCGTTTTGTCACGCGCCCGCTGATGATCGGCCCGACGGTGTGCAGAACGTACCGACACGGAAGATTGAATGCCGGCGTTATCTTCGCCTGTCCTGTCGGCTCCTCGTGACCCTGCCGGCGCATCAGCTCCGCGCAGTATTCCCGCAGTTCGACTCCCGCATAGCTGTGTATGCAGTTGTCGATGCAGCGGTGATTCGGGATATAGCAGCCGGTCATGCCGGAGTTTGCGGCGTTCACGATCGCGTCGCAGCGCAGTGTTGTGATATCGCCGCGCCAGATATACAGTCCGCCGCGCACCGGCGTGAGGCTGTCGACGTCCGTTATGCCCTTGGCGTCAAGCTCCGCGCGCAGATACTCGTCCTGCACGCGGAGGAAGTCCGCACTGCACCCTCGCGCTGTACGCACATTCATCAGCGCGCGGAGCAGGAGCCGCTGCTCCTCCCCATCTGCCGGGACACGCACTTCCCGGTATTCCGGGCGCTCATCTAAAAGCGCATCTATGAGAAAGCGCCGCCGCTCGTTCTGCTCCATTAGTGTTCAGTCCTTTTGGTAATTATTTTGCCGGAAAGAAGAAGCCGACTGTCATGTCAAGATAGTTCATCCCGCTGTACTCCGGGTACTTTTCCGTGACGCGCGCCTTCATTTCATCGGCGCTCTCGCACTCGCAGGCGATCTCCTTGAGGTCGTTCAGGTAGTTGATCTTCGTCTGTGCGTCCTTGAGATCCTCCGGGGTGTAGTGCGAGGTCAGCACGAGGTCAAAGCCCTTGCGGATGTAATAGTTGAGCTGGGAGATGATTCCATCCGCGTGCGGGCAGCCCGCGACGATGGAATGGCAGTCGTGCCCCATCATGTGGGTGTAGACACAGTTGAGTTCGGGTATCTCAACGTCGTATGCCTCGGCGTTGGAGCGGATAACGAAGCGGATACCGGCAATCTCAGCTTCGCCGTCGGCAAGGATGTGACCGGGCTGGCAGACGGAGGCGTCAAATATATCACCGAAGGCGGCCTTAAAGTTCGAGACGAGCGCCGCACCGCCGCCGTTTGTGTTGTAGGCAACTGAGGATTCCGTACCGTAAGCCGGGACCTCCGGCAGGAAGGACGCACCCGCAGCATGGTAGGCGACGAGTTTTGCCTCGACCGTGATGTTCTCCCGCTTGAGATAATCCGTCAGCTCACTGATGTTGTCATAGAAGCACGGCAGCTCTATCACAACGCCGCGGCCGTTCTTTTCGATAATGAAAACCTCGTTGTCAATGAGGTCGTGCGTCTGGTAGGCATGCAGCGTTGCGCTGCCGAAATCATATACCTTAACCTCGCCCTTGGCAAGCTTTACGGACTTATAGGTGTTCTTGTTCATGTGAAATTCCTCCGAATCGAATTCAGCGGGTGTTTTCCCTCTGTGCTTTTCATTTTACTCGGATTTATTCCCGGCACAAGTACGCACAAATCTATTACATAGTCACCTCTTGGTAACTCTTGGGGCGTGTTCGGAAGTCTCTTGCAATATTGTGCGTGCTGCATTATAATACGAATGTAACATTCAAAAGGAGTGCTGCATATATGCTGACAAAGGAAGAAATGCCCGTCTGCCCGGTGGCGACTACCGTGGCTCTGATCGGCAGCAAGTGGAAGCTGCTCATCATACGCAACCTGCTCTCGCGCCCGTGGCGCTTCAATGAGCTGAAAAAGGATCTGGAGGGCATCAGCCAGAAAGTGCTGACCGACAGTCTGCGCTCAATGGAGGCCGACGGTCTGCTTACCCGCACCGTCTATCCCGAAGTCCCGCCGCGTGTGGAATATACACTGACGGAGCTTGGCTACAGTCTCTGCCCTATACTGGAGGCAATGCGCGTCTGGGGTGAGGATTACAAGGCTGCGCACGAATAAGCCGCAGCTGCAAACAGCACAGCGCCCTGCACTCAGGCAGCCTGAGTGCAGGGCGCTGTGCATATTCTGATTTTCCATGGCTTTACCGCATAAGTATCCTCGCAAGCTCCATCGTCACGATCTTCGCTGCCGCGCCGCCGGACATCACATAGAACCAGACCTCGCGCGCCCGCGGAGACTTTCTTCCCCACCTCGGCGGCGGAGTACGCGGGCAGCCCGGTCTCATGCGAGAGCAGCCGCGCATAGCGCTCGGTGCTCCCGGTGTTGGTTGTGTAAATTATCGCATCCATAATGTCCTCTTCTTCCATAAAAATGATTCGCCGTGTTCACGGCTTTTTATATTCCGCTTCGACTTTGGCAATGAAGCGGCCGATGTGCTCATCCAGCAGCGTCTCGACAGCTTCCTTATCCTCCGCGCCGTCATAGACGCTGTAGAGCAGGAACACCGGACCGTAGAAATCCAGTGCGAGCTACATCGCTGCCTTGTCGGAATCGGTCAGCTTCCGGAAGATCGCTGCCATGTATTCGACAGGGCCGGCCGCGAGATAGTCCTGATAGAGCCGCGCAAGCTTCTCATCGCGGTACTGCTCCAGAGTCAGCATCCGGCGGAAATTCGCCGGGAACTCCTCCCGCGTCCAGTGGTCAAACTGCCCCCTGCTGTATACGCGTATCTTCTCAGTGGGCGTGTGTATATAGGCCTCGGCAAAGCCGTCGGGCTCCGTCTCGGGCATGTCATATTCCGCCGCACGCTCATAGTCCATTTCATTCATGCGCGCAGCTATCTGATCCAATATCTCCTGCTTGCCGGTATAGTGCTTATACAGTGCCGCCTTGGTTATCCCCAGCCGCTGCGCGATATCGCTCATGGATGTGCCGAGATAGCCGCGCTGCGCAAACAGCTCCAGCGCCGTCTCCAATATGCGCTTCTTTGTGTCCTCAGCCATAATTCTCTCCCTTCGGTTACCGAACGGTAACTTATCAAGGACTTTTTCAAAATTTTCATCCGGTTATGGAATGTGAATTTTTATTTCTTGCGCTGATATGGGAGCGGGTGTAAAATATAGGTATATTTCACGTCTACATATATAAGAAAGAAGGACAGACCATGAAGATAACTTTTATAGGCGCCGCGCATGAAGTGACCGGCAGCTGCACTTATATCGAGGTCGGCGACAAGAAGGGCATTGTCGATTACGGCATGGAGCAGGGCAAAAACCTCTTCGAGAACGCTCCCCTGCCCGTCGCTCCCGGCGAGCTGGATTTCGTGCTGCTGACCCATGCGCACATCGACCACTCCGGGATGCTGCCCGCGCTCTATAAGCAGGGCTTCCGCGGCTCGGTATACGC
>CAKTPC010000042.1 GCA_934590505.1 uncultured Oscillospiraceae bacterium | reverse complement strand
CTCAGGCTGTCGCATATCTGCGCGGCGAAGTCGCCAAGCTCCCCGATAGGGGAATATTTCTTGAAGATCAATTCTCCGTCCTTATCCGTGAATATCTCCAGCGGGTCACCGTTACTGATGACATTGACATGGTAGACCTTGTCCTTGTGCTTTTCCGAGCACTGGACTATGGTGATGGGTGAGCTGTCTGCCATGCCGGGATCAAAATTTGCGGCGTCCGCCCCTCCCTTCGGCAGTGTGCCGCTCTTGATGATGGAGTCGATATCCGCCTTGAGCTGAACCTCGATATGATCCTCAAACACGGTGATGCGCTCGATTATCAGCGTGAGGTCCTGGCGCTCGAGCTTCGGCTTTTGAAGAATATCGTCGAATACATCCATCGCCGTTTTTGCCGCGCGGTTTACGCGGATGATGGTGTTGCGCTTGTCGGCGCTCATGTCTATCTGGTTTCTGATGCCCTCGATGCGGCGGGAGAGGTCGCTCTCCATCTCGTCGTAAGTCTCTTCGAGCAGAGACTCCTGCTCCGGGTGCTTCATAATGTCCCGGACGCGCTGGCGCTTCGTGGCCTTGAGTTCGGCCTGCAGATCGTCGAGTACCGCAGTGAGGTTCTGCGCCGCCTTCTCGGTCTCGGCAATATCCTCGGTCTCGCGCGCAAGATCGGCGTTCAGACGGTCTAGCATCTGCGCGGAGCTCTCCTTTACCTTGCGCACATAGTCCTTCACCAGTTCGTCAAGCTTATCGACGCGGATGTGGTGACTCGTGCAGGCCTTGCGTCCGCGCCGGTGGTATTCGCCGCAGCGGTAAGCGTCACGGATGTCGCGGCGGCTCATGGCGAACATGGGGCTGCCGCAGTCGCCGCAGAAGAGGAAACCGGAGTACACATTGTCGTTTATTTTCACGCCGCGGTAGTGCGAGGTGCTGCGCTCCTCACGCAGAGCCCGCGCGGCGGCAAAGGTGCGGTATTCGACGATCTCCTGATGGTGGTGCTCAAAGACCTTGTGATTGCTTGCATCCTGCTTCACGTCCGCGCCGTTTATCTTGCGGCGCGTGTATTTGCCCTGACGCAGAGTGCCGATGTAGAAATCATTGTCGATGATGCCCTGCACGGTGATGATCGCCCACTCGTTTTTTACTTTGCGTGCAGGCGTTTCGCCCTCGGCCTCGCGC
This sequence comes from uncultured Oscillospiraceae bacterium, assembly GCA_934590505.1. Lineage (GTDB taxonomy): Bacteria > Bacillota > Clostridia > Oscillospirales > Oscillospiraceae > Limivicinus. The sequence continues at coordinate 13,965 of CAKTPC010000042.1, read as the reverse complement.
CGGGTGCGCTCAGCCATGCGCGGCGTGGGTATGCCCTCGTCAGTGAGGTAGTTTGCAATCCGCTTATAGCCCCAGCCGCTGATGTAGAGCGCGAATATCTTCCGCACTATCTCTGCCTCAGTGGGGACGACCTCAAACTCCTGCTGCTTGTTTATGATGTAGCCGTAGGGCGCGGCGCAAATCCAGCGTCCGTCCTCCTGCCGGCGCTTCACGACCGAGCGAACCTTGCGGCTCGTGTCGGTGACGGGCATTTCATTCATGAGGAACTGGAACTGTATCTTCACCCAGTCATCGTCATTCGGGAAGTCTATGCCGTCGCCGATAGATATGATGCGGAGCCCCGCATCGCGCAGATCCTCCAGCTCCACAAGGCCGCGGCTGTTGCGGCGCGAGAAGCGGGAGAAGTCCTTTATGACGAGGACATCATACTTGTGCGCCATGAGCTTTCTGCGCAGCTCCTGATAGCCCTCGCGCTGCTCGAAGGTGTAGCCCGAGCGGTCGCGGTCCTCGTAGAAGGTGAGGGAGCTGTCCGGGAACGTGCGGCGCACATAATCATGTATGATGGATTTCTGGTTTTCGATGGAAACATTGTCGCGCCCCGCCTCCTCGTCGACCGAGATGCGGCAGTACCCGGCAATGTCAAAGTGTTCTCTCATTTGCTTTCACCTTTGAGATGCTTTTCAAATTATTACAATATCATGTATCTATAATCTTGAATTTACAGATAACATTGTATCACACAAATTCCTGGAAAGCAATAGGAAAGCATGAACAAACGTTCGGCAGCTGCTTGTCATACTTTGGAATGATTTACTTTAATAAAATAAGTATGTCTGCGCCAATGGGGCACCCATAAGGGATAAGACCTCGCTGTTCGCGGAAAGGAGGGGAGACCTACGCCGTGGATTACATTGAAACACATCCCGTTGCCACCGTGTCCCGGCGGGAGCGGAGGCGCAGGAGTTTAGCGTGTCACTTGCGGCGGACCCAGAGATGCCGTAAACGGAAACATAAGACCGGCGGATACCCCACACGGGGCATCCGCCGGTTTATGCGTCTATATGGTTTCCCTTTTCCCGCGCGATCTCAAGCTCCGCGGCGCGCTTTCTGTTATAGCAGAGCAGACCGCTCGTCAGAGAATATAAGTCCTGACTGCCGGACATGAACACTGCGACGGTGTATTTCTTCTCTGCATACTCGGCGTACAGCGGCTTGAGCCGCTGACGCACGGCAGGGTCGCTTTTCTCTTCGCTCGAGAGCCAGACCTCGACCGTTCCGCGCGCGTCGTTTATATTGAGCTCCAACCACGGACCATCTCCTCTCAAGCAAGCGCCGAATAAATGACTGCCGGTGTCTGAACTGCACTCGACCGGCGCTTGCTCAATAGAGATTTTATCACATTTGTCGGATTTTAAACGGCAGCCGGTGTACACCGGCTGCCGTTTATTTCATCATTCTGTTAAGCTTCTCTATGCACTCGGGACACACGTACCTGCCGCCAAAGCTGACGATGTGCCTTACGCTTCCGCAGAACACACAGGCCTCATGATACTTGCGAAGAATAATATTCTCTCCTTCAACATATATCTCAAGCGGGTCTTTCTCTTGTATATCCATCGTGCGTCTTATCTCAATAGGCAGGACAACGCGCCCAAGCTCATCGACCTTGCGTACCATACCGGTGGATTTCAAAATGCATCACTCCTTGTGTATATATGCTCCGCCGCCGGGCGGATACCTACTATTAAATATAACACAGCGGACATGGGAAATATCCAACATTCTATGAATTTCTGGGAAAGGGGAGTGCGCAGTGCTTATCGGGCTTATCATTCTCACAATGTATGTCCTCTCCGTGCTCTATGCCGCCTATAGCGGTCGCGCGGCACAGGCCGGGAGCGCAGTGCTTGAGGGCGCGGGCGCGGCAGTGAGCTTCTGCCTTTCGATAGGAGGCGCGGTGTGCCTGTGGAGCGCCGTGGCAGAGCTTTTGGAGCGCAGCGGCGCGGCGGCATGGCTCTCGCGCCTGCTGCGCCCGGTGCTCATCCGCCTGTTCCCCGCGAGCGGGCGCGACAAAGCTGTCATCGCCGCCCTGTCGGAGAACGTCAGCGCGAACCTCCTCGGCCTCGGGAACGCCGCGACGCCTGCCGGCATCCGTGCCGCCAAGGGCATGGTGCGCCTTGGCGACACCCGTGCGCGGGATGAGCTGTGCCTGCTCGTCGTGATAAACACCGCGTCCTTCCAGCTCGTGCCGACGACGGTCGCCTCCGTCCGCGCCTCTTACGGAGCCGCCGCGGCCTTTGATATCATGCCAGCCGTGTGGGTAAGCTCGGCTGTGTCGCTCGCCGCCGGGATAGCCGCGGCGGCAGTTCTTAAAAAACTGTGGGACTGAGCACCCTCGCGGGGCTGGTCCCCGCGCTCATCATAGGCGCGGCGTGCATCGCGGGGCTGTGCCGCGGCGTGGATATTTTCTCTGCGCTGACAGCGGGTGCGGCAAAGGGACTGCGCATCATGCGGGATATTTTCCCCGCGCTGGTCGTGCTCTTCCCGGCGATATACCTGCTGCGCGCCTCAGGGCTGCCGGAGCACATCGGCGTGCTGCTGCGCCCCATGCTGTCCGTGCTCGGCATACCGGAGGAAACGGTGCTTCTCATGCTGCTGCGCCCCGTTTCGGGCAGCGCCGCGCTCTCCGCAGCGGCGGACGTCATCTCCCGCTGTGGGGCGGACTCGCTCGCCGGGCGTACTGCCGCCGTCATGTGCTCTTCGAGCGACACGACCTTTTATGTCATCGCCGTGTACTTCACAGCCGCCGGGGTCAAGGACAGCCGCTGGGCAGTGCCCGCGGCTCTCTGCGCAGATGCGGCAGGCTTCCTAACCGCAGCGTGGATATGCCGCATTCTATGGGGAGCAGGCTGACCTGCAAAGGCGCAGATAGGTGCAAAATTATCTCTGCTTATTATCCTCTTATTAAATAAAATATTATCCTAATATATATATATATATATATATATTGACTTTCGCAGCACCATCGGTTACAATACAGGTTGGCTCTAAAAAAACGGAACTTTTTAAGACTGTGCTGTTGATAAATTGGAACGTGTACCGGTTTTTTCAAAACACTTTCATGATATAGTATAAATAACTTAACACATACATGGGGTAAGGTGTTGCTATGCTGTATAGAAATCATAAAACAAATAAGACGCTGCGTATTTTAACTCTCCTGCTGGCGCTGGTATGTATATTCACGCTGGTCGACCCTGCTGTCTATGCCATGGGTCAGACCGAAAACGAGGGTCAGCAGACCGAGCAGAAGCAGGAGAACAAGTTGGAGCAGGCCGACGGCAACGGCGATGCCGATCCGGATAAGGGTAACGGCGACGATGGCGACGCCGAACCGGACAAGGGTAACGGCGACGATGGCGACGCCGAACCGGACAAGGGTACCGGCGACGACGGCGACGCCGAACCGGACAAGGGTACCGGCGACAACGGTGACACCGATCCGGACAAGGGTATCGACAACGACGGCGACGCCGAACCGGACAAGGGCACCGGCAACGACGGCGACACCGACCCGGACAAGAGCACCGACGATAACGATTCGGACAAGAACCAGGACGAGAATACGGATGACGACCCTGACGGGCAGACTGACGACGAAACCGACAAGGAGGAGCCCGAGGAGAACGAAAAGGCTGCCGCAAGCGTAGAGCTGTTCCTTGCCGTAAACGGCGCGTGGAAGAGCGTCGGCAGCCTCAGCGTGGATCAGGAAGCGAGCGGCGGACGGTATTACATCACTGCCGCGAAGCTGGCGGAGACCTATGGCGCCTACGGCTTCAGCGCAGATAATATGAGCGCAGACCTGCACGTCTTCCCGCATACCGATAAGAATGATTACAACAACCTGTGGGCGGATGCGTCCCCATATCAGGTCGAGGGCGAATGGCGCATACCGCTCAGCCGCAGAGTTGACAATTACCTGTATTATCTGCCGGGCAACGTTGCCGGGAGTGCATCGTACTTTACCGGAAAAGCATCCCGCAGCGATGCCGCCGTGCTTGCGGATAACACCTTCTACACCGTCTCTGTCTCCGACACGACTGGGACGGAGGACGCAGCGACAGGCATTTACTATGTGTTTAACGGAACAAAGTTTGAGATCACACTCAGCCAGCACGAGGAGCACGAGTGGAGAATAACTGACCCCGATACCGGCGACACCGTTGAACCGGATGAAACCGCGCAGCAGGACGACGGGAAGGTCAAGTTTACCTTCAATGCGGTAACGTGCCCGATAAAGATAATGCTCACCGATGAGAGCAAGACCACCTATACGATACACTATAACGCCGCAACGCTCGATGCGACGAAGGAGCAGCTCGGACAGATAGCAGCCTCACAGCAGACGGTGCTGAAGGACGGCTGCATCGACGGACAGGCCGAGCTGGAGGTTACGTTAAGCCTTGGCGAAGGGGACGAGTATATGCTTCGCCACCCGGACGAGGAACAGCTCACCGCGCTGGTATCCGGAGATAAGGGGAAAAAGGTCATTTACTTTTTTGATGGCTGGCGCGTTGCAGGCAGCAATGAGCTCATCCCGGCGGACACGATACTGACGGCCGCGAATATTCTCCGCTATGAGGAAAACGGCGTGCTGACGCTCAACGCGGTATGGAAGGCGAAGGACGCAAACGGCCGTATTTCGACTGTGAACTTCTATGTCAATCTTTACTGCGAGATCGCTGATAATCTCTCCAACGGTTTCTCATCCGTGCCTGAGGCGGATTTTACCGGCTCCATATATCACACCGGGATATTCGGTACCGACGGCATCCCTGCCGGGACCGATCTCAACTATATATTGCTCGCGCCGCCGACTGCAGAATCAAATGCATATAGTACAGATACGACACTGCGTACAATGACTGAGACTTCGTATAACGGAGTGACTCTCGAATCGGTTCCCAGTGATGAGGAAGTATTCCGACAGATCAGAAACAGCGGCGCCTCGATTGAAATAGAGGGCCTTTCTGTACCAAGCGAAAAGCTCACAACAGAGCATTTCAAGGTGCGCTGGTATGTTCTGAAATATGAGAAGGGTGACGGCTGGCACATTGACGGAATCCTCGTCGCGAAGGAAGGACACATGCGCGTCAGGAAGAGCTTCCTCGGCGACAGCACAGGCATCGCGCAGATCACCTACCCGCAGAACGATTTTGAGATCACCGTGAAGCATACCCCGCTGACCGGAAATGACATCACAGAAGATTATGAACTGACGCTTTTCCCGGCAGCGGAGGAGACGCGCACAGGCAAGCTCGGCTATTCAAGCTATGATGAAATTACGCACACCTATGAATGGCTGCTGACCGGTAACTCTGTTGACTATTACACCTTGCGCGAACTCAACTACACACTAGGTGACAATTGGCACAACAGCAGCCGGTATATCACCAGCGGCACAGGCTCGGTGGATGATGACCGTACATGGCAGATATATAACGATACCGGAGTCACGACAAGGATGGAGTCCTATCCGAGCGATATGCCGTCATCTGCCTATAAGACTGTTACGTTCCGCAATACATATTTGCGCTACGGCATACTCACTCTCTACAAGGAGGACTCATTCACTCACAGGGGGCTGAGCGATGTCAACTTTACAATCTGTACCGACGATGGGGCGGAGTTTGTATTTTACCGCAAGCCGGGCACAAGTCAGTACTCCACCGACGAGAATGCCATTACCAATGGTTATAACGAAGCCGTTACGGATGGTACGCTTGTCACAGATGTATACGGCAATGTTTATATCGAACTTTCGGAAGGCAGCTACACGCTTATAGAGGATATCCCGACCGGATATGACGGCGCATCGGAAATAAGCTTTTCAGTCGACGGCAGAGGTAATCTGACCGAGCTGACGGCTGCGGATAAGGACGGAAATGACGTGAGCGCCCAATATGTCAGCGGCATGGGCACAGCGCGGCTGACCATAAAGAACGATTCCAAGCTTCTTACCACCGTGACAGCGGAGACCGATTGGGCAGATTCAACCCCGGAGAACCGGCGCGTCCCTGTGCAGATAGAGCTGTGGTGCAATGGGATAAGGATGACCGGAGAAGTGTACCGCCAGACGCTCAGCGCCGATAACAACTGGAGTTATGTGTGGTCTAACCTCCCGCTCTTTACTGACGGAACAGTGGCAAAATACACGCTCCGCGAGAGCATGATCGGCGATACGGCCTACGACCCGAAAACCAACGGCGACGGGTATGCCGACTATGACGTCACATACGACGATGCAAAGTACCGCGAAGGGAGCGCCGGCGAGTATAACGATGAGCCCACTTGGGTGGACGGCCAGGGCGTCGCCCACTATGCGAATCATGTACTGCTGCGCTCGCACAACAGCCTTGATAACGGGCTTGTCGATGTGAACGTGACCAAGCAGTGGCGCGACGGGAGCGACCAGGACGGGCTGCGCCCCGCGTCGATAACCGTGAAGCTCCTCCGTAACGGTCAGGAGACCGGCAGCACCCTCACGCTCAATGCGGACAATAAGTGGAGCGGAATATTCAGAGGGCTGCGTGCCTATGAGCGCGGGGAACAGCTTGTGTATACCGTGGCGGAGGCTGCAGTGCCTGACGGCTATACCTCGACTGTCACGGGCGATGCGGCTGCCGGATTCAACATCATGAATACCCATAAGCCTGAGACGCTGACGGTCAGCGGAACAAAGACATGGGCAGGCGACGAAGGCCACGAAACTGCACGTCCCGAGAAAATCACCGTCATACTGTACGCCAACGGAGAGGCGCAGGCGGAACAAACAGCAAGCTTAGAAAACAATTGGAGCTGGAGCTTTGAGAATCTGCCGAAGTACGGTGCCGGGCAGAAAATAGTCTATACGATAGACGAGCTTAAAGTGCAGGACTATACCACTGAGGTGAAGGGCTATGACATCACGAACCGCTACAGCCCTGCGGTGACACCGACACCGTCACCAACACCTACACCTGTGCCGACGGCGACACCAGTTCCGTCGCCCACAGTGACGCCCACGCCTACACCTGTGCCGACGGCGACACCAGTTCCGTCGCCTACGGTGACGCCCACACCTACGCCTGTGCCGACGGCGACACCAGTTCCGTCGCCTACGGTGACGCCCACGCCTACACCTGTGCCGACGGCGACGCCAGTTCCGTCGCCCACAGTGACGCCCACGCCTACGCCCGTGCCGACGGCGACACCAGTTCCGTCGCCTACGGTGACGCCTACACCTATGCCCACCGCGACGGCGAGTCCGGTACCGACGACAATACCGACGGACAGCCCCGCGCCGAGCTACACTCCGGCACCGACGGCAAAGCCCGGAACTAATCCCAAAACCGGCGATGAGAGCAACATTGCCCTTTGGGCAGCTATGGGACTTGTTTCGATAGCCGCGGCGGCAGGAGCCGTACTGCTGATAAAGAAGCGCGGTAAGGCAAAGTAAAGTTAAATATAATAAAAATTCAGCACCGCTTTGCGGTGCTGAATTTTTACATATATTCGTTTTGAGGCGAGCGTCACAGTATCGGCTTGCGGCGGGAGATGCAGGCGACGGCGATGGTGCCGATGCCTTCGAGGATGAACACGAGGCCGACCGTCACGCCTACGGCCACGACGCTGACCCACGGATCCATCATGCAGACGATGCCGAACACGAGCAGCGCGATGCCGAGTGCAAGGATCCAGCCCCAGCCGCGCATGCCGAGCGCCTTGAGGTCAAAGGCACTGACGAATCTGGAAACGCCGGAGAACAGGAGCCACACGGTGAACAGGATGGGCAGGGACATCATCGTGAACCACTGGTTGAACAGCAGGAACAGCGACATGACGACCGTCAGCACGCCGTCGAGCAGCAGCCATCCGGAGCCGAGGATGAACCGGCTCGTCCCGGCGAAGATGACGATCTCGACGATACCGGCGACGAGCATGAGAAGCCCGAGGACGATGCCAGCGGACATGGCCGCGACGTCCTGATTGCACAGACAGTAGATACCGGCGGCGATAAGCAGCGCGCCAGTGATAATGCTGAGAATGCGCATTGTTCTTGAAGTCATTAAAAAGACCCCTCTCATAGATTATTTTAATACAAAGTATACTCAAGCGACGCAAAATGTCAAGTGCAGTGCCGGGGGATAAAGCCCTCAGCTTTCAACTTCTATATTCAGCCCAAGCTCACGCGGACGGAAACGCGGGCAGACGTTTTCGGACGCGGTTATGACGGACGCGGCAAGCCTTGTGCCGATCTCAACGGCCTCACGCATGGATTTTTTATAGGTCAGGCCGATGGCAACGCCCGCGCAGAACGCGTCTCCCGCGCCGGTCGTGTCGCGCACGTTGACCTTCTGTGCCGGGTACACGCCCTTGTCGCCGTGCATATCGGCGTACACCGCGCCGCGGCTGCCCATTGTGACGACCATCGACGGTATCTGTGCGCTGATAACACGGCGGGAGAGATCGTCGCACAGCTCCTCGGGGCTCATGTCCGAAAAGTCGCTGACAAAGAGGATGCCCGCCTCCTGCTGGTTGCAGACAAAGCAGTCGATAGACTGGAGAAAGTCGCGCCGCTGGGTGGCAATGCTCATGTTCGCGACCACGGCGTAGACGGGCTTACGGTACTTCTCGGCGTAGCGAAACACGCGCTTTACGATCTCCTTGTCAATGTCGATCTCCATGATGATGCTGTCGGCATTGCGGAAAATTTCATCGCCCTTTTCATCGAGCATCTCGCATATAGGGCTGAGGTCCGGGCGCTTGGATATCGAGCCCGCGATATCGCCCATGTTGTCGAACACCGCAAGCCACATCCCCATTCCGTCCTTGACAGGGCGGATATAATCGGTGTTCACCTTGTGGTTGCGCAGCTTGTTTATGACCTCCTCGCCCTCGGCCGTATCGTCGACAAGGCTGACGAAGGTGGGGCGCAGCTCGATATTGGCGATGTCCTCCGCGACGTTGCGCCCGACTCCGCCGTGAACGATCTCGACCTTACCGGCGTTGCGCCCTGTCGGGATGTACTGATCCTCCGGAAAACCCTTGACGTCGACAAAAACCGCGCCTACTACAACTATCGCCATGAGAATACCTCCTGCGCTTTTTTGACATTTTATCATAGCCCCCGCGTTTATTCAACGCCGAATGACAAAATGGAGTTTTGATTTGTTTACAGTTAGTTATAAATTGACCGCTTGAATATAGAACGGCATGGTGATATTATCTGATGCGCTTTAAGGAGCATATATTTTTTCGCTCAGAGGTGGGCGTATGTCAAAGGATCTTACACAGGGCAGGCCGTTTCAGGTGCTGCTGCAGTTCTCTCTCCCGGTCATTGCCGGTAATCTCTTCCAGCTTTTCTATACTCTGGCCGATACCGTTATCGTCGGGCGCACGCTCGGCGCACAGGCTCTCGCCGCCGTCGGCTCCACGACGATCGTTATCTATTTCGTCCTCTGCTTTGTGCAGGGCTTCACCGGCGGCTTCGGCATCTGCCTTGCTCAGCGCTTCGGCGCGCGCGATGTTCCCGGCCAGCGCTCGAGCGCGGCGGTATCGTGGCTGCTGTCGGCGGGCTTTACCGTTATCATAACCGTGCTCTTCTGCGCGCTTGCCCATCCGATACTTCGGTGGATGCGCACGCCGAAGGACATTTATGCCGAGGCCTACAGTTATATGTTCATCGTGCTTCTCGGCACCGGGGCGACGGTGTTTTATAACATGATCTCCAACATGCTCCGCAGCCTCGGCGACAGCCGCACGCCGCTGTTCTTCCTGATATTTTCGGCGCTTCTCAATGTTGCGCTTGACCTTGTGTTCATTCTGCCGCTGGGTATGGGCGTCGCGGGCGCGGCATGGGCGACTGTCCTGAGCCAGCTGCTGTCCGCCGTGCTGTGTACGATCGTCGGCATGCGGAATTTTGACGTTCTGCGTACCCGCCGCGCAGATTTTGCCGACTGGCGGCGTGCCGCAGCAAAGCACCTCGCTGTCGGCTTCCCGATGGGCTTTCAGATGTCCGTCATGTGCATCGGACAGCTCGCTATGCAGACAGGCGTCAACTCCCTCGGCTCCGTCGCTGTCGCGGGCTACACCGCCGCGACGAAGGTCGACCAGCTCTCCGTGCTCATGAACAACGCCTTCGGCATCGCACTCTCAAGCTATGTCGCACAGAACTACGGCGCGGGGCAGTACCGCCGCATAGGCGAGGGCGTGCGCGCCTGCCTTGCGCAGATCGAGGTGTGCAACGTGCTCATGTGCGCGCTGCTGATCGGCTGCCGTCACCTCGTCGTCCCGCTGTTTCTGGACTCTCCCACCGCCGAGGTCATCCGGTATTCCGACGGCTATCTCTTCGCGGTCTGCCCGTTCTATATCATCCTTGGCCTGCTGATGGTTTTCCGCACCGCGATACAGAGCATGGGAGACAGCCGCACACCGTTTGAAGCCTGCGTTATCGAGCTTGTGATGCGCATCCTCGGCTCGGTCGGCCTTGCCGCGCTGCTCGTACCATACGGATTGAGCTATACGGGCATATGCCTGTCGCACACCCTCGCGTGGCTCGGTGCAACGGTGCTGCTGATGCCGGTCTATTTCCGGCAGATGAAGGATCTGCCATTATCACAGTAATGTAAAAAGACGGCCGTCCCCGGCGTTACCTTAGGGACGGCTGTTTATTTGCTATGGAAGTTTTGATTTTCTTCTTCACTGCGTATATGAGCACGGAGACCGTCACTGTTGTGAACAGCACGGCGAGCGCATATATAAGGTCGCTATCTATCCATATTGCCTCGCTGTGGAAGAGATCCAGCGGTATCAGCTGCACCGCGTACAGCTCCAAGGACACCTTCCCCAGCAGATCAAGTGCCCGGTTCCCGAAGCGCAGCTTCATCGTTATGAGTACAAAGCCGAGTGTAAAGAACATGTTCCTCAGCACCGCAAGCGTGAGATGGAACCACGCCGTCGGGCACAGCGCGTAAATGCTGTCATACTGCGTGAATATCAGCGCAAAGCCGGAGATACAGAACACTGTCACCGGCAGCCAGCATTTCTTCACGGCGCAGAGAATGTTATCTTCATACAGCGCCCATGCCATGCCTATCGGAAGCAGGTGCACCGTATTGTACCACCACTCGCCAAGCCCCGTGCAGCTTCCTGCAATAACGTATGCTGCCCAGCACAGGACCATCGAGATAAGCGCTGCCTTTGGCTTCCCGCCGAACATCAGCGCCGATACGGCGAAGAGGAAATACGCCGCCGCGATAACGACAAAGTACCAGAGTATGCACAGTGAGTTTCCGCTGTTTACCAGATAACCCAGCATATCGCCGACGGACATCTCCTGCCCTATGCACAGACACATGAGCTTGTACGCCGCGGCCGCGAGGAAAAACGGTACCGCCGCCTTAGGCAGACGGCGGCGCAGGATGCTCTTTCCGTAAGCCGCGTCTGAGGACAGCCTTCTCATAAGGCCATAGCCCGAGATGAAGAAGAATACCGACACCGGCATGTTCCCCAGATACTCAAACCTGTGAAACAGCAGCCCGGACGAGGTGTACTGAGCAATGTGGTGCATGATGACCGTAACGGCGAAGAAGCCCCTTGCCGAGAGGCAGCCGTGCGGCGAGAGATAATCCTCCCGGAGCGTGCCGGCCGGCTTTACAACGCTGCATTTGTACAGCAGCAGCACGGCCAGCAGCACCGGCAGGAGATCGATAAGTCTATTCATCCGGCGTCAATCGCCGAACTCGCAGATATAGCCCATTGTCCCGGAGTAGAAAGCGGGATAATCCTTGCACGGGTCGTCACGGTTGTCGTTATATGCCCAGCCGTTGTTGTCCCAGAGCATCACATAGTCCTCGGAGACCTGATCGTTCACGTCGACATAGCTCGGCTCACCCTTTGCCCATTTGACAAAGCCGTCCTGGCCGTTCACCCAGCTCTCCTGGCCGTTCTGCCTGCGCAGACCGATCCAGACTCTGGAGATGCCGTTCTGCTCCGCCATGGAGATGACCTCGTTGAGCTCGTCCTCATCGTTGATGACGACGAGGTGTCCGCCCAGCGCCTCGCACTTCTGCTGCGCCTCGCTCCAGCTGATGTCCTCCTTGAACACCTGATAGCTGTGCTCGACCGGAGCTGTGCTCTCTGCCGGCATAGGAGTGGCCTGAGGATCAGGCGTCGCCTGAGCGTCGGGGGATGCCTGAGCATCGGGAGAGCCCGCACCGATCTCAAGTCCGCCGGAGGGAGCCGCCGTACCGTCGTCGGCGACGGGCGGCATGGTGGCGTTGGCATAGGGGTCGCTGGTCGCTGCGGTCGGCGTTACGTTGTCCGGCTGCTGCCGTGCCTGCTGGAAGTCCTTGAGCATCGCGTTAATGACTATCGCCGCCATGACAAGCACCGCGCACAGCACGAGTATCAGCGCAAGCGGCCTTCTTCTGCGTTTTTTCACCTCTTCGGCTATCTTCCTTTCACGTTCCGCGTTCTTCGTATACTGCACCGCCGGGGTCTTGACCGGCTGCCTTGAGGGGACGACCGGCTCAAGCTCCGGGTTCTTTTCCTCGGTGAGCTTGGGGACGGCGGGTGTACCCTGATTCTTGAACTTCTTTGAGAGCATCTCGACCTGCTCGGAGCTGATAGGCCCTTCGGGCTGTTTCGGCTTGTTTTCGGGCTTATTGGTCTCGCCCTTCGGCGCAGGCTCATAGACTTTCACTCCGGCCTCCGGCTCCGCGGGAGCTTCCGGGGCAGAAGCCTCTTCTTCCTCATCGTCGCCATCACCCTTTTCAATGATGCCGACCATCATCCGCTCGATATCGCTCAGGTCGTCGTCATTCTTTTTGAAGATGGCCTCGGCACTGGGTGCGTCGCTGAGGTAAAGATTCTTGATGCAGCTGTCGAGCACGGCGCGCAGCTCGTCAAGCGTCTGGTACCTGTCGGCAGCCTTGAAGCGGATGCACTTTTCTATTATCTCGCCGAGCCTGCGCCCCGCCGCCTTGGGCGCCGGGTAATCGTCCCCGCCCATGCGGCGCAGCTGCGCATCACGGCACTCGTCCTCCAGAGGGAGCCTGCCGCCGCTGACGGCGTAGTACATCAGCATGCCGACGGAGTACACGTCGGACGCGGCGGAGAGCTGCCCGTTCCAGTACAGCTCCGGCGCGATGAACTTAAGCTCCTCACCATCCCACGGGCTTTTCCCGGCGGGGCCGATGGCGATGCCTCCATTATCGTCAACGCTTATGTTGCTCGGGTATATACCGCCGCGGCGGCCTCTTGAACCGACCTCCGCCACGATTTTGCGGCAGAGCGCGGAGATAAACTCGCAGAGCTCCTGCCGATCCATTTTTGTCAGTTTCAGACCCAATGCTCTTTCCGGGTCAAATACCGGGTTTGCCATGCTTATCCTCCTGTAAACCTATATGCAGCAAGTACGCAATGCCGAGCTTTAGGCATACGTACATTCTATGTCCTGTTACATTATCGTAGCACAGCGATAGTTTTATGTCAACTAAAAATCGCCAGTCAGGTATATTTTTCCATATCGTCCGACAGCTTGTTTATATCCCTGGCAAAGCCCTGAAGCACCTTGTTCGGCTTGCCCTCCATGCCCTTGCAGATACGCAGCAGACGCTCCGCAGCGGCGATAAGCTCGGACACAAGACGGCTCGCCTTGGAGACGATGGGCTTCTTCTCTATCGGCTTCGGCTCGGCGATATAGTCGAACTCACCGCGCAGCAGGTCAAAGCAGGTGCCGCTGTAGGGCGCGAAGGCCTTGCAGCCATGCTCGTCATTGAGGCAGGCGGTGAAGCTGTCGGCAGAATCCGGGTCGCCGTGGTTAACAAAGATGAGCTTTGGCTTCTTCTCAAAGCCGTGCAGCCAGCCGAGAAGGCCGTTCTTGTCGGCGTGGCCGCTCACGCCGGGCAGCACGCTTATCGA
>CAKTPC010000041.1 GCA_934590505.1 uncultured Oscillospiraceae bacterium | reverse complement strand
AATCGAAAGGAAGGTTTCACAATGGTCAATCGTATAGTTCTCAACACTGTTTCCTACCACGGTTCCGGCGCTGTCAAGGAGATCGGTCCCGAGCTCTCCGCCCGCGGCTTCAAGAAGGCTCTTGTCTGCTCCGGCAAGCATGTTGTCAAGAGCGGCGAGATCAACAAGATCCTCGACCCGATGAAGGCCGCCGGTATTGATTACGCTCTCTTCACCGATATAAAGGCCAACCCCACCATCGAAAATGTTCAGAACGGCGTCAAGGCTTTCAAGGACGCCGGTGCTGACTGCATCGTCGCCGTCGGCGGAGGCTCCATCATGGATACCGCGAAGGCCGTCGGCGTCATTATAAACAACCCCGAGTTTGCTGACGTCCGCTCACTTGAGGGCGTCGCCCCCACAAAGAAGCACGCTGTATTCACCATCGCCGTCCCGACGACTGCCGGCACAGCAGCTGAGGTCACGATTAACTACGTTATCACCGACGTTGAGAAGAAGCGCAAGTTCGTCTGCGTCGACACTAACGACATACCCGAGATCGCCGTCGTCGACCCCGACATGATGTCTACTATGCCTGCGCCGCTCACTGCTGCCACCGGCATGGACGCACTGACCCACGCCATTGAGGGTCTCATCACTAAGGGCGCATGGGAAATGAGCGATATGTTCCACCTCGAAGCGATCCGCCTCATCTCCTCCAACCTGCGCGACGCCGTCAAGAACGATCCCGACGGGCGCAAGGGTATGGCACTCGGCCAGTATATCGCCGGCATGGGCTTCTCCAACGTCGGCCTCGGCATTGTCCACAGCATGGCGCACGGCCTGTCCGCGCTGTATGACACCCCGCACGGCGTCGCCTGCGCTATCATCCTGCCAACCGGTCTTGAGTACAACAAGGAATACTCCGGCGAGAAGTACAAGGCTCTTGCCAAGGCGATGGGCGTTGAGGGCGTTGATGCAATGACTCAGGAGCAGTACCGGCAGGCCGCTATCGACGCGGTCAAGAAGCTCTCCGCCGACGTCGGCATCCCCGCCGACCTCAAGGGCATCGTTAAGGAAGAGGACGTGCAGTTCCTCGCAGAGAGCGCCTACGCCGACGCTTGCCGTCCCGGCAACCCGCGCGACACCAGCGTTGAAGAGATCATCGGTCTTTACCACAGCCTCATGTGATAGCCCGTTCACTCACACAATATATTCAAACCCCCGAAGGAGCCGCAATATCATTCGCGGCTCCTTCGGGGGTCTTTATGTTCAATTATTCTTATTCCCCGCGGACACGGTTGCCCACACAGGTGTCGGCCATGTTGCGAACGTACTGATCGTAATTGGTGTTGAGCAGTGCGGTGAAGAGCGTGTCGATAATGCTCAAGGTGGATATCCTGCTCGACATGCCGCCGAGCCTGTCCCAGCTCTCGCTCGAATCCACGCGCAGCTTATAGTCGCACTGGCCGGCAAGAGAGTTGCTGGTCGACGAGGTCAGTGCGACGGTCGTCACATGCAGGCGGCGCAATGTCTGCGCGACTTCGATGATATCCTCCGTCTCCCCGGTGTAGGAGATCAGGAAGGCAAGGCAGCCCTCAGTATTGGCTTGGGCATTCGTGAGCATGGAGACCCTGTCGCTCGGAGCGGTGGACTGTATCTTCAGGCGGACGCACTTGAGCTGGGCATCCCGCGCGACGACGTTTGACGGGCCGACCCCGTAAAAGTCGATGCGCTTTGCCGCGGCCATCTTGTCCACGACAGCGATGAACTCTTCCGCGTCGATGATCTCGCGCGTTTTGAGGATTGACTGCGCGTTCTGCTGGGAGACCTTTTCGAGTATCTCCGTCACGGAATCGTACCGGCTGACGGGTGACTGCACCTCGTTCATGTTGCTGCGGTGGGCGTAGTTATCCTGCGCGGCGGACAGCAGCATACGGAAATCCGTATAACTGTCGACACCGAGCTTCCGGCAGAAGCGCTTCACGGTCGTCGTTGAGGTAAAGGTCTTTTCCCCGAGCTCCACGATGCCCATGCTGCATACTTCCTTGTAATGGTCAAGGACGTATTCGACAACATGCCGCTCCGACGGAGTCAGGTCCCTGATCTCCGCCATTTTGATCAGAATATTGGCCATGCGCCAAGGCTCCCTTCCCAGGGCTCAGAGCTTCTCCGTTTTGAAGATATCAAGGATAGCGTCGGCAATCTCCTGCTCCGCGCCGCCCTTGACGGTTACGGTTATTTTCTCACCCTGTTTGACCTGCAGTGCCATGACTGCGAACATGCGCTTCGCATCGGCAGTCTGTCCGTCATGCTCTATGGTGATCTCGGACTCCTTATAAGGTTTGACGGCCTTGACCACAAGCCCGACCGGCCTTGCGTGGAGCCCCATCGCGTCATTGATCAGATATTCAAAAGAAACCATACTTTCTCCTTATCTAATACCGCTCCAATACAGTGCGATCCTCAAGAGCGGAATCTATTATAACCGAATATGCCGTATTTTTCAAGTTTTTAGCTGCACGGTTCAGATAGACCTCGGCCTGATCCTCGTCACCGGCATAGTGCGAGAGCTTTGCAATGCGAAATTGCAGCAGCCCGCGGTCGGCTCCGTCCTTCGTCGCGGCAGCCTGACGCTGGAGCTTTGGGAGCATAGAGATGTCCTTATCGACATAGACCGCGACGATCTGCCGCGCCTGACGCAGCAGCTTCTTATACTGGTCGACCTCGTCCGCGCCTGACTTATGCAGGAAGTCCTCAAGCTGTATGAGCGTCTGCTTTGCCCGTTCGCCGTCCCCTGCGTAGGCATAGAAGGACAGCTTTGTCTGATAGAACTGGAGCCTGTCGCGCGGCTGGAGCTTCATGCCGTCGAGCTTTGCGATAAGCTCTCGGCACTTCCCGTTGTCGACGAGGCTCATGTAGCCCTCAAGCTTATAGAGCAGCAGCACTGCCGGGCGGAACACGTGCTTCAGCCGGCGGTTATTCTCAAGCCGCTCGATATACAGCCGCGGGTCACGCTGCAGCAGCGCACGAAGCTCGCGCTCCGACTGCGCCCGTGCAAGCGACAGCAGGTAGAGCGCAATGAACACAAGGATCATCAGCAGCACACACATGCCTATCGGCAGTGCATAGCCGCCCGGCAGAGAAAGCGCCAGTATGACACGCGCCGCGCCCATGGCTCACTCCTCCGGCGGGAACACCATAACGGTGTCCTTCGTGACGTCTATGGCGAGCTTTGCAAGCTCCGCGGGCGCAAGCTCCGTATTAAAGGAGAGCTCCGAGAGCGCCGAGGTGTTGACCCCCGCGACGACCGCCCAGCCAGGGTGCTCCGATACGCACAGCGCCGCCGTGCGGAAGGGCGAGCCGCCCGCAAGGTCGCATACGAAAAGTACCGCGTCCTCTATCCCCGCGAGGAGTTCATCGAGCTTACTCTGAAGAATATCAAGAGAATCCTCCTCGTTGAAATCAATGTAATAAAAATCCTCCATCTCGCCGACCAGCATGGCGAGATTTCTTTTCATGGCAGTGGCGTAACCGCCGTGACCCATGACGACAACCTTGGACATACACGCCTCCTTATACATAAAGTCTCCCACAAAAGCCCCTTATACGGCGGCCTTGCCGGGAGACGCGTTTACCCCGGTTTCCGCACGGCGGGCAGTGCCGCCGCACGGAAACCAAAGATCCATATATTCCGGAGTTATATTCCGGAGCTTACATGTTGGAGTTGCTGAAAACGGTGTCGCGATAATCCTTGTATACGACCTGCATATAGTCCTTGGGGATCTCGGTGACGTTCGGGGAAACGAAGATGTTCATCTTGTGACCCATCTTCTCAAGACGCAGTGCAGTCTCGGAAGCGATGGACTGAGCAATGGTGATGACAGCAACGGTGGAGGAAGCGCCGACCTTCTGGTAATAGCCGGGGATGGCGACAAGAGCGTCCTCAAGCGGGCAGCAGTTGCTGATCATTATATCGGCGCAGTCGCCGAGCTTCTTGCCGGAGGAATGGGTGGCGGTGGCCTTCTCATAGTTCTCACCGCTGGTGATAGCGATGACCTTCAGGCCTCTCTCCTTGGCGTAGAGCGCCGCCTCGATGGGAGCCGCGTTCAGGCCGCCGTGGGAGAAAACGATCATGACCTCGCCTTCCTGGAAGTTGTAGCTCTGCAGGAAGTTCTGGATGTAGCCCTCCTGACGCTCGATCCACAGCAGCTCACGAGCGCCGCCGGGGCCGATAACGTTATTCCACATAAGCCTGGGATCCATGACCGGATGCCAGCCGACAACGCCGCCGTAGCGCGGGAACACATCCTGCACGGGCAGGACGCTGTGGCCGCTGCCGAACAGATGCACGAGCTTGCCGGAATTGATGGTCTCGGCGCAAAGGTCAGCCGCGGCTGCGATATTTGCCGACTGCTCCTTGTCAATCTTCTCAATAACTTCGGTTATTCTTTTGATGTACTCGAGTTGTGCCATTTTTCTTCTCCTTTGGTTTTACCGTCGGCCGGCAGGTTTTGTTCTGCCGGCCGTTTGCGTTGGCTTTATTATGTCAGTCTCCGTCCGTTATATCAGACGAAGGCACCGACTGCGGGGATGTATCCGATGGCGGTGAGCACCGCGGCGAGAACGAGGATCAGGCCCATGATGGCCAGAGGAGTCCAGTTCTTCTTAGTGTACAGATTGTACACGCCGAGGGTCAGCGCCAGAGGAACGATGTGCGGGAACACACTGTTGAGCAGGTTATCGAGATTGAATACGGAGATAACGCCTTCAACGTATGTACCGGAAGCGGAATCGAACACCTGGGCTGCGGTCTTGATGTCGATGTTGAGATTGCAGGTGACGAAGCTTGCAGTCAGAGCGCCGACAACGATCAGACCGAGAACGGTGATCGCCTGCATGATGCGGTCAAGCTCGCCCGAAGCCATGAAGCGCTGAACGCCGTCAAGGCCGGCCTTGTAGCCGAGGTTGAAGAGCTTCCAGCTGAGCAGGTAGGTGCCGAGCGGGTAGATGATCATGTACAGCAGAGCGCCGACCCATGCAGAGCCGGGGATAGCGCTGGCGATGGACAGGCAGATAGTGAGCAGCAGGGGAATAATGGTCGCGACCCATAGGGAGTCGCCGATCGCGGAGGTGGGCCCGATGAGGGCCACCTTGGCTTCCTGAATGGACTCGGCGGAGCCGTTGCCGTTTGCAAGCTGCTCCTCCATGCCGATCGCGATACCGTTGCAGATGGAGCCGACCTGAGACTCGGTATTGAACAGGGTGATGTGGCGCTGCAGAGCGGCAGCCTTATCTTCCTTGGTTTCGTACAGCTCATCGATCACGGGAGCCATGGACTGACCGAACGCCATGCCGAGCATGGTCTCAGCCTGCTGAGAGCAGCCATTCCAGAAGAACCAGTTGAGGAAGGATTTCTTAAGAGTTTTCTTGCTGACGGTTTTCATATTAAGCTGCCTCCTCTCTCTTGCTGATGACATAGTAGTAGATAACAGCGACGATCGCAGCGATGACCGCGACTGCCATGGTGCTCATGCCGAAGTAGGTGACCAGCACGAAGCCGCCGAGGAAGATGGCCCAGTGTACGCCCTTCTTGACGAGGAAGGAGAGGATGATGCCCATACCGAGGGCAGCCATCATGCTGCCGAAGGCAGAGATGCCGGTGGTGAACCAGCCGGGGATAGCGATGCCGGCGTTGGTGCCGAGGTTGATCGCGGACAGGACGATGACAGCCGGGATGAAGCGGCACAGGAAGCCGATACCGCAGCCGCCGATCATGTTGGGCATCCACATCTTCTTTGCGTCGCCGGATTCGGCGATCTTGTTTGCCCAGCGGTTGATGAATACATCGAGTGCATAGTGGACGTTCCACATCGTGCCGCCGACAACGCCGCCGATACCGGCGCCGGTGAAGGCCAGACCGATGAGAGCAGCCGCGTCACCCGCACCGACGGTGCCCTTGAGAGCTATCGCCATTGCGGTGCCGACGTAGGTAGCGTAGGACAGATCCCATGCGACCGCGCCGCCGGGAGTGACGTTCGCAAGGTAGGCGATCTGCAGGGGAACGCCGACCAGCATAGCCGTCTGCACATCTCCCATAATGATGCCGACGACGAAGGACGCCACGAGAGGACGGCCAAGGCAGTACCAGCCGATGGTATTGCCGACGATTGATCCGATAGCGCCCAAATATATGAACAGGGCGATAAGGATCACTTGCAAAGTGCTCATAGACTTTTCCTCCTATAAAATTTTATTTTCAGGGCAGTGCCCTTAAATACGGATTCAGAGCTTGATACCCTTGCGAATATCCGTCCACTCCTTCGACGGGGACTTCGGGACCGTCTGATACACGAGCTTTACGCCGTCCGCGGCGATCTCGTCAAACAGCTTGATGTCTGCCTCGCTCGCGAAGAACACGCTGCCGCCGCCCTTGGTGAGATTGAAGCGGGTGTCCGCGCGCTTTGCGGCGTTGCCGATGACGACCAGTTCGCACTTCTTAAGCTCCTCGCGCAGATTGCTCAGATCCTGCGGCAGACGCGTGACGAACAGGCGGTTGCCGTCGGAGGGCTGGGCGAATATCTCCTTTGCCTCGGCCATGGTCACGACATGGGATTTGTACTGCTTCGGAATGCCCATGAGCATTATTGACTGCAGGGTCTTGTTTGCGGCGAGGGCGTCGTCAATGGCGATGATCTCATTGATCTTAAGGTGACCGCACCACGCGGTAACTATCTGCCCATGTATAAGGCGGTCGTCTATACGAAGATAATCCATAAAAACATGAACCTCCTTTCCTGATTTTCTTTGCATGATGCACAACTGTGCGTTCCTTGACTGCATAATATCAGAGTTTTTTTAGCCTATCAAGTTTTTGACACATTGTGTTAATAATTAACAAAATCATGGATTGACCATCCCGAGTTTTATGGTAACATAGATGATAAGCAAAGCTGAATTATGCATCAGTCGGGAGGTTTTTATGAAAACTTTGAGACTTGTCAGCCGCGGCTCGAAGGTGAGCTGCATTATATGTGCCGTCATTATCGCCGCTGCTGGCATCGCGTGGATGACGCTGCGCTTTTCAATCGGCGCGCTGCTGGCGTTTCTCGCCGCGGCGGCGCTGTTCGGGGTGTATGTATATGTCGTCTTCTCCTCTAAGGCCGAATACGTCCCCGGCAGCGGAACTCTCCGCCTGTGCGGGATGCAGAGCGCGGAGATACCGCTTGAGGGCGTCGTCTCCGTCTCCAGCCGCGAGGTTACGGTGCACGGCTCTGTCAGCCGCGTGATCGTCCTTCTGGACGGCAGCGGGGCAGAGCTTGCGGCGATCCCCGTGATATGCGGCGGAAAGGGCTGCGCGGCGGAGCGCATGGCAAAGGAGCTTGCGCAGATGCTCTCTCTGCGCTTTGACGCGGCAGTGCCGGAATATCTCTATGACCGCAAGGCCGCGAGAGCGCACAAGAAGGCGGAGAAGGCCGCAAAGCACGCGCCGAAGCCTGTGACGGCAGACGAGGACGAACTGCCCGATGACGGGATCAACTACGACCTGATGGATGACGAGAGATAAAAAACCCCTGCGCCGATGTTTTTCCATCGGAGCAGGGGGTTCTCATTTTTATTATAAGAGCTGATCTGCGAAAAGCTCCGCTGCCTTATTCGTCTGGGCATCCGAAAGCGGATCGGGCAGGCCGGCAGCACCTGTGACCTCGCGCAGCCCGGAGCCGTCGCGCTGCACCATCTCGCAGAACTTATCAAGTCCCGCGCCGTTCTCTTCAAGCTCGAGCGCGTATATCTCCAGCGCCACGCCCGCGGACGCGGCATAGCTTATCACGTAATATGGTGCATTGAAGAAGTGTGGAGTGTCGATCCAGCTCATGGCGTAATACGTCTCGTTCACGCCGTCATAGTAGCCATACTCCTCGGCGAGCTCAAGGCTCAGCTCGTTTATCCACTCAAGGCTCAGCTCGTCCGCCTTGTATACGCGGTTCTCAAATTCCGCAAATGACGCCTGCTGCACGAAGGTCTCAAGCGTATCGAGCAGGTTCATGCGCATCAGGTTTTCAAACTCGTCGTCAGTGAAGTTGTCCTTCATTGCGCTCAGGCCAATATACTGCATGGACTGCGAGAAGCACTCGGCAAGATCCATTGTCTCGTAGGAATTAAAGTTTACATATGCGTCCACATAGTGTCCGAACTCATGGCAGACGGTTATTATATCCTCGCTGTCGCCGTATGGATCGATGAACAGGAACGGCGCTTCATAGTCCTGAAGATAGGTCTGGAAGGACATGTTTGCCTTGTCCTCGCGCAGCTCAACGTCCCAGAGCTCGTAGGTTTTCATGAAGTCATAGGCCTCGGCAATGTCCCCGCCCATGTTCTCCGCCGCGCTCTGGAGCAGCCATTTGAGTTCCCTGTCGGAGACGTACTCATAGCTGAGCGAGCTATACGGGTCCTGTTCCATTATCCGCTTATACACGGGGACGATGTATTCCTTTATCGCCTCGATATACTGTTCGCCCTCCTCGGGGCTGAAATCGCGGTCGTAGCTCAGTTCATACTGCATCTGCGCGTAGCTGTCATAGCCCAGCAGCGCCGCCTGCTCGTTGCGCACATTCACAAGCTCTATATACAGTTCGCCGATCAGGGGGTTATTCTTCTCGTAATAGGCCTCGTAGCCGCGTTGGATATCGGAGTCCTCCTGCGTGAAGTACTCCTCCAGCGTCCACTCTTTGCCATCAAGCTCCATCCCGGCTTCAGCAACCAGAATGCGGTACTGCGACAGCAGCTCATTCTCGCTGTACACGAGCTTTTGGTACTCCTCGGTATAGACGCTCTCTCCGGAGTCGGCATACTCATCGCAGAAGCCGTCCCAGAAGTATTCCTTCTCAAGCTTCTCGCCGAGTGCGGAGGCGGCGCAGGCATAGTACACGCCGTCCAGCGTCTCCTGTATGTCGTAATACGCGTCGCTGCACCAGTCATACTCTGCGGCGTAGTAGCTGTCGGAAACGTCCTGACAGCTGCGGATATCGGCGATGGTGAACATCGTGTCAAAGCTGTAGTACATCGCGTACAGTTCATCCAGCAACGCTTCAACGGCATTGAGCTTTGTCCCGTCAGTCAGCGCCTGTTCGATCTCCAGCGCCTTGTCCTCAAACGCCTGCACGTCAGGCCGGACATATTCCATGTCGTCAAAGCTGCATATTTCCTTTGCGGTATAGTCCGCGCGGTCGAACTCAAGCAGCGAGTCGAGAACGCAGCCGCCGAGCAGCAGCACGCACAGCAGCACGGATATCGCGGCGCTTATCTTTTTCTTGAACATACTCTTTCCCCTTGGCAGTTTTTATTTTATTCTATCATATATTCTGTCCCCGTAAAAGTGGAAATTTGAAAATGCCGCAGACACCTCTCAGCCGCCTGCGGCGACAGCTCTCCCCAAGGGAGAGCCAAGGCATGTACCCCATTACAGAGCATTTTGGCATGAAAAATGGAACATATCGCTGTCGATATGCTCCATTAATTGTTTTGCAGCAACTCACCTAAACCGGCGGCGTTGACTATTTATCAGACTTTTACTCTATCCCGTGGACGGTGTAGCCCTTGTCCTCAACGGCGGCCTTGAGCTCAGCATCGTCGAGTGCCGCGCCCGTCACAACGGCGGTACCCGCGGTGTGGCTCACCTCCGCGCTCTCAACGCCGTCTATGGCTTCGAGAGCCTTCTTTACGGTCGCCTCGCAGTGGGGGCACATCATGCCTTCAATCTTCATGGTTTTCGTCATTGTCTTTTCCTCCTCAGTTTTTGTGTTCTCAGTTACCGTGCTTTCAGTTTCACGGTGCTTTATTTTTCTGTCGCGCTTGGGGTTATAGATATCCAGCAGGTTGAGCCGCAGCGCGTTCGAAACAACGCAGAAGCTAGACAGGCTCATCGCCGCCGCCGCAAACATCGGGTCAAGATTCAGACCGATACCGCTGAGTACGCCCGCAGCGATGGGTATGCCGATGGTATTATAGAAGAACGCCCAGAACAGGTTCTCATGGATGTTGCGCAGCGTAGCGCGGCTGAGGCGTATCGCCGCAGCGACATCAAGCAGACTCCCGCGCGCAAGCACGATATCCGCCGCGTCAACGGCGATGTCAGCGCCAGCGCCGATAGCTATGCCGACGTCTGCTCTCGTGAGCGCGGGTGCGTCGTTTATTCCGTCACCGACCATGGCGGTGCTGCCCTTGGCGCACAGCTCGCGCACGACGGCTTCCTTGCCGTCCGGCAGGACGCCCGCAATGACGCGGTCGACGCCGACCTGACGGCCTATAGCCTCGGCGGTGCGCTGGTTATCGCCGGTAAGCATGACGACATTTATGCCCATGTTCTTGAGCTCCGCGACTGCCTGCGGGCTGTCGGGCTTTATCACGTCCGCCACGGCGATTATGCCCAGCAGGCTGTTACCGCGGCAGAAGAACAGCGGAGTCTTGCCCTCGGCAGCAAGTTCCCCGGCTCTCGCTTCGAGTACCGTGGGAATATCGATGCGCTCCTTCACGGCCTTGAGACTGCCGCCGAGCGCCTCCGTCCCGCCTATCTCGGCGCGTACTCCGCTTCCCGGCAGCGCCGTGAAGCCGTCTGTAGCGCCGGGCTCTATGCCGCGGCTCTGCGCGCCGCTGAGCACAGCCTTCGCAAGCGGGTGCTCACTGCGGCTCTCAAGGGTCGAGGCAAAGCGCAGGAGCTCATCCTCCTCTATACCGTCAGCCGGTATCACGTCCGTGATCTCCGGGGTTCCGGCGGTGATAGTGCCGGTCTTGTCGAGCACAACAGTCTCGACCTTGCCGGCCGCCTCCATCGAGACGGCGGTCTTGAAGAGTATCCCGTGCTTTGCGCCCATGCCGTTGCCGACCATTATCGCAACGGGCGTCGCAAGGCCGAGGGCGCAGGGGCAGCTGATAACGAGCACAGATATCCCGCGCGCGAGCGCGAAGCCGACGCTCCTGCCGAGCAGCAGCCACACAACGAAGGTGACGAGCGCGATGGATATGACCGCCGGGACAAACACGCCAGAGACCTTATCGGCGATCTTAGCAATCGGTGCCTTGGTCGCGGAGGCTTCGCTGACCATCTTAATGATCTGGCTGAGCGTTGTGTCCTCGCCGACGCGCAGGGCACGGCAGCGGATATAGCCGGTCTGGTTCACGGTCGCGGCGGAGACCTGATCTCCCTCGGTCTTGTCGACGGGGATGCTCTCGCCGGTCAGCGCTGATTCATCGACTGTGCTGCTGCCCTGGATGACAACGCCGTCAACGGGGATGCTCTCGCCCGGGCGCACGGCGAAAATATCGTCTTTCTTGAGCTGCTCTATAGGTATCTCGCGCTCAGTGTCGCCTTCGACTATCGTGGCAGTCTTGGGCGAGAGCTTCATAAGCCCGCGCAGCGCGTCGGTCGTCTTACCCTTGGCGCGCGCCTCAAGCATCTTGCCGACGGTGATGAGCGTCAGGATCATGGCGGCGGACTCAAAATAGAAGTCCATCATATAGCGCATGACGGCTTCCTCGTCCCCGCGCACCTGAGCGCCGGTCATGGCAAAGAGCGCATAGGTGCTGTAAATAAACGCGGCGCTGGAGCCGAGGGCAACGAGCGTGTCCATATTCGGCGCGCGGTGCATGAGCCCCTTGAAGCCGCTGATGAAGAACTTCTGGTTGATGACCATAATGATGACCGTCAACAGAAGCTGCGTCAGCCCCATCGCGACATGGTTGCCGTCATAGAACTTCGGCAGCGGCCAGCCCCACATCATGTGCCCCATCGAGAAATACATCAGGACGAGCAGGAAGCCAAGCGACGCGAAAAGCCTGCGCTTCAGCACCGGCGTGTCATGGTCGGCAAGCGCGTCCTCCTCGGCAGCGCTGCTCTTCTGCGCGCCCTTGACGGACGCGCCATAGCCCGCGTCCTGCACGGCCTTGATGATCGCGTCGGGCGAGGCCGAACCGTCGACCATCATTGAATTTGTCAGCAGGCTCACCGAGCAGCTGTCCACCCCCGGCAGTCCCGATACCGCCTTTTCGACCCTGGCAGAGCAGGCGGCGCAGCTCATGCCTGTCACTTCATACTGTGTCATTGCTTGCTTCTCCTTTTTGCGCAGCTCATTTCATGAGCTTCTGGAGCGTGCACACCAGCTCATCTATGACCTCGTCCTTGCCGTCGCGGATATCGTTGACGACGCAGGAGCGGATATGGCTGGCAAGCAGCTCCTTATTGAATGCGTTCACCGCAGCGTTCACCGCAGCGGACTGGACAAGAATATCCGGGCAATAGGCCCCGTTTTCGACCATGCCCTTGATGCCCCTGATCTGCCCCTCGATGCGGTTGAGGCGGTTCATCAGCGTTTTATATTCCTCCGGTGAACGCTCCTTGTGCCGCTCACAGCAGCATTTTTTATCTTCCATCATTTCACCTCTTCACATACCCCCCTGGGGTATCTTGAATATATACCCCCTCAGGGTATTTGTCAATAGGCGTACATATATTTTCTCCGGAAAATATAAAAAATCTCAGACAGATATATCCGTCTGAGAATTTTTGCAAATCAATATTGCTTAAAGCTGGGCAATGACCTCGATCTCGACAAGCGCGTCCTTCGGGATCCTCGCGACCTCGACCGCGCTGCGCGCGGGATAGCGCCCCTCGGTGAAGAAGGTGCCGTACACGGCGTTCATTGCGGCAAAGTTGTTCATATCCGAGAGGAAAACCGTGGTTTTGACGACGCTGTCCATCGTGCCGCCCGCGGCCTCAAGGATGCTCCTGACATTGGTGAGGGACTGTCTGGTCTGCGCCTCTATCCCCTCGGGGAACTTCCCGGTCTTGGGGTCAAGCGGGATCTGACCCGAGACAAAAAGCATGTCCCCAACACGCACGGCCTGAGAATACGGGCCTATCGCGCCGGGAGCATTATCGGTGCTTATCGGTCTTTTCATAGAGATTACCTCCTGTTTGCTGTGATAATTATATTTTATCATTGCCGTCCTCAAGTGTCAATTGAACATGTAACTTTCCACTTTGACTGTACATTATTTGCCGTTCTGCCTTTTGCTCCTTCCACGTATTTTATGCGTTTCCTGAATCTTTTCGGTTTATTTACGCAAAATTGTATTTTTGCTTCTTTCCGTTTTGGTTGAATTATGTTAAAATAAAATATATTTTGACCGTCAACTAATGAAAGGAAGGTACAGTATATGAGCTGGCAGGAAGAGCTGGGCAAAGGAATACGGACCGCGGAGCAGCTCGCGGAATACATGGGCTGGGATCAGGAGAAGCTTGAGGCATGCAGGCAGATCGCCGAGCGTTATCCGATGATGATAACGCCGTATTATCTCTCCCTTGTGAATAAGGACGATCCCGATGACCCGATAGCGCGCATGTGCATCCCCTCGGCGGACGAGTTCGTACCGGGCGGATCGTTCGATACGAGCGGTGAAGCCTCGAACACAAAGCTTGAGGGCCTGCAGCACAAATATAGACGCACCGTCCTGCTGCTCTCGACAAATCAGTGCGCGATGTACTGCCGCCACTGCTTCCGCAAAAGGCTTGTCGGCCTGAGCAATGAGGAACTCAACAAGCGCGTCGACGAGGTAGTAGAGTATGTCGGCAGCCACCCGGAGATAAACAACGCCCTCATCTCCGGCGGGGATTCACTGCTGAACCCGAACCATATCATCGAGCGCTACCTGCGGGAGCTGTCAGCGATAGACCACCTTGACTTTATCCGCTTCGGCTCGCGCCTGCCGGTCACGCTCCCAGAGCGCATTTACGGCGACGGCGAGCTTCTCGACATGCTCGATGAATACTCGGACATAAAGACGATATACGTCGTCACCCAGTTTAACCACCCGCGCGAACTTACGCATGAAGCGCTTCTCGCGGTGCGCGCGCTGCTCGACCGCGGTGTACAGGTGCGCAACCAGACTGTGCTGCTGCGCGGCGTCAACGATTCTCCTGAGGTGCTCGGTGAGCTCTTCGCCGGGCTTACGCGCGCCGGAATAACGCCGTATTACATATTCCAGTGCCGCCCCGTCACCGGCGTGCAGAACCGTTTTCAGGTGCCGCTGCTCGACGGTATCAGGATCGTCGACGGGGCGAAGGGACTTCAGAACGGTTTCGGCAAGGGTGTGCGCTACGCGATGAGCCATCCGCGCGGCAAGATTGAGATCATCGGCACGCTCCCCGACGGACAGACAATATTTAAATTTCACCAGAACAAATACCCTGAGGATGCCTCACGCATCTTCACCTGTGCCCTTACACATGACAGCCGCTGGCTCGACGACGAGCTGAACCCGATTTGAACCGTGGATATCAAAAAAATCCGGAGCTGTGATCGCAGCTCCGGATATTCTCGTTTTGGTTTTACTCTACCACAGCTATTGACTTAGGAGTCTAAAATCTTATGCGGCAGCAGTTTTCTTTTTGTCGATGAAGTGTACGGCAAGGCCGATGACCAGACCGAGTGCGGCGGGGCAGACCCAGCCGAGACCGAGATACGCGAGCGGGAGATTTGCGCACACAAAGTCGAGCACACCATTGAGGTGCAGGGCGCTGATAACACTGCTCGGCAGGCTTGCACAGAGGTCATAGAGCGCGGCGAAGAACGTGAAGCCGATGACCCAGCGGTAGACGCGCTTGTCATGCCCGAAGAACTTCCCGCAGAGGGAGAGGACAATGAGCACGATAGCCAGCGGATAGAGGAACATCAGGACAGGCAGGGAATAGCTGATGATGTTGCTCAGGCCGAAGTTTGCAAAACCGAAGGCGACGACGCTGAAGATGATCGCCCATGCGCGGTAGCTCAGTCCTTTGAACATACCGGCGAAGGTCTCCGCGCAGCTCGTGATAAGGCCGACGGAGGTCTTGAGGCAGGCGAGGGTGACGGTCGCCGCGAGGATTATAAGCCCCGGCGCGCCGAGGTAGTGCTTTGCTATCTGCGCGAGGGCAACGCCGCCGTTTTCGGCGCTCGCCATGACGCCGCGGCTGTGTACGCCGATGAGCGTCACAAAGAAGTAGATGACCGCCATCAGCAGGCAGCTGAAGATACCGGCGCGCACAGTGTTGGAAGCGACGGCGTTGCCGTCCTCCACGCCGAGGCCGCGTATAACATTAACGACCACAATGCCGAAGGCAAGGCTTGCGAGTGCGTCAAGCGTGTTGTACCCCTCAATGAAGCCCTCGAAGAAGGGCATGGTCGCGTAATCACCTGCGGGCTCTACCTCGGAGATGGCAGCGCCGGGGTTCACGAGCGTGACGACAACAAGGATGCCAAGGAAGAGCAGGAATGTGGGATTAAGTATCTTGCCGACCCAGACCATTATCTTGCCGGGGTAGAGCGAAAACAGCAGTGCTGCCGCGAAGAAGGCCAGCGAGAACAGCAGCAGATACAACGAGAGCTTGTCCGAACCCTGCGGGATGATCTGCTCAATGCCGACGGTGAAGGAGGTCGTTGCGCAGCGGGGGATCGCGAAGAACGGCCCGATCGTCAGGTACAGCGCGCAGGTGAAGAAATACCCGTAGGGACGACCGATGTGGCTGCTCAGCTCAAACAGACCGCTGCTGCGGCTGATGCCGAGCGCCGCGACGCCGAGCAGCGGCAGGCC
>CAKTPC010000040.1 GCA_934590505.1 uncultured Oscillospiraceae bacterium | reverse complement strand
CGCGTCCCGGATGAAAGCTCCCTGCTCTGCGTCCTGCCGGGGCGCAATGAGGAGCTGCGCGCCGCGATAGAATCCGGCTATCAGGGTCGAGGCGTCATGGCTGTGCCATTCACGGACAAGGTCGCGGTCTATATGCGCGCCGCCGATGTGCTGCTCTCGAAGGCCGGCGGCATATCCAGCTCCGAGGCCGCCGTGCTCGGCGTCCCGCTCGTGCACACTATGGCCATCCCCGGTGTCGAGACTCTCAATGCCGAGTTCTTCGCCGCGCACGGCATGTCATACTTCGCGCGCAGCACCGATGAAGCCGCACGCTTTGCCGACAGGCTCATCTATGATAACTCCGCTGCCGCACGCATGCTGCACGCGCAGAATACTTGTCTGCCGAAGAACGGCGCTGAGCGCATCGCCGGTATCATCTGCGGTAAGAAATGAGCCTGCCGCAGCATATCTTTATAGCTGTTTTGCCGATTGTTAAACTTTCTCCGCTGTGCTAATATGTAGAGCGACAGAAAAAATAATGGAGTATATTATAATGAAAGACAAGCTCAATATCCTCATCGCAAACGACGACGGTATCGACTCCCCCGGCATAGTCCGCTTGGCCGAAGCCGCGGCGCAGTTCGGCAATGTCTGGGTCGCCGCACCATCGAGCCAGTGCAGCGGCATGTCCCAGAAGCTCACCATTTTCGGCGAGTTCCCCGTGAGCCGCCCAGCTTTCCCCGTGGAGGTCATGGACGCATGGAGCATCGGCGGCACACCTGCCGACTGCGTGAAGCTCGCGGTCAACTTCCTCATGCCCGTGAAGCCCGATGTCGTTTTCTCCGGCATTAATTTTGGCTACAACACCGGCTTTGACATTGCCTATTCCGGCACCGTCGGCGCGGCGATGGAAGCGCTCATAAACGGCATCCCCGCCATCGCCTTCTCCGCCCAGCATGACGGCAGCAGCGACGTGACGGACAGGTACCTCGTTCCCGTCATTGAAGAGCTGCTCTCCTCCCCCATCGGCCGCGGCGAGATCTGGAACGTGAACTTCCCCGGCTGCGCGCTTGAGGACTGCCGCGGCATTCTGCGCGAGCGCACCACCGCGCCGCTGTGCGTCTTTGATAACCACTATGACAAGACCGAGCAGCCCGACGGCTCCTTCATCCTCCGCCCATACGCCGAGCAGCTCAGCCCCGAAAAAGCGCCCGAGGGCAGCGATATCCACGCTGTCTTTAATGGGTACGTCTCCATAGGCAAAGTAAAAAGTATGGTACTGTAAAAGTAAAAAGCATGGTGCTAAAATTGTAAAATGTTGTGCTGCCTATTGTAAACGCTCGCAACATGTGGTATATTATGCACAGGTACGGGACATGACCGTTTTTGACACGGTGCCTCCCCCGTGCCGCCCATATTCGGTTCATCGGCCTTTGGCCATGAATATAAATTTTATGGAGGAAAACAAGAAATGAAAAAGACCATAGCACTGCTTCTCGCACTTGTTATGATGTTCGCCCTCTGCGCCTGCGGTCAGTCTGCGGCTCCCGCTGCTACTGAAGCACCCACTGCTGAGCCCGCTGCCGATGCTGAGCCCGCAAGGCCCCACTTCGACAAGCTGACTCTCGAGTTCGTTCCTTCCAAGGACGCCGACGTTATCATCACCGGCACCAAGGATCTGCCCGAGCTCGTCAAGGCTGAGATGGCAAACCTCGGCTATGACATCGACGAAGTTGACATCACCGTCGGCACCAGCTACGATGCTACCGGCGAGGCTATGTCCGCAGGCTCTATCGACCTCGGCTGGCTCCCCGGCGGCACCTACGCTCTCTACTCCGATGACGTCGACGTCATCCTCACCGCTACCCGCAACGGCCTGTCCAACGACAGCACCGACCCCACCACCTGGAACGGCGAAGAAAACGCCACCCAGAAGAACGGTCCTCAGGTCACCTACTACCGCTCCCTGATCTACGCAACTCCTTCCGAGTACGGCAAGGAGCTGGCAGCCAAGGTCGCAGCCGGTGAAGAGCTCACTTGGGACGATCTCGACAAGGCAAAGTGGGCAGTTCAGAAGACCTCTTCCTCCGCCGGTTACATCTATCCCTCCATGTGGCTGATGGAAAACTACGACGGCAAGAAGATCTCCGACCTCTCCAACGTCATTCCTCTTGACTCCGGCTACGGCACCGCTTTCTCCTACGCTGCTGCTGAGCAGGTCGACATCATCGTCTGCTACGCTGACGGCCGTAACGACTACGAAGCCAGCTGGATGCTCCCCACCGATCAGCAGGATGAGACCGGCAAGCAGGGCATGGGCCGTTCCGACAGCATCTGGAACGAGCTGAATGTCATCGGTGTCACCGAGGGTATCTACAATGACACCGTCGCTATCTCCAAGGAGAGCCAGTACTACACTCCCGAGCTCGTCGCAGCTCTGCAGGATTGCTTCATCAACATCATCAACACCGATGAGGGTCAGGCGATCTTCTCCGTCTACAGCCACACCGGCTATGCCAAGGCTGTTGACTCTGACTACGACGGCGCACGCGCAGCTCTGACCGCAGTCTCCGACTGATAGCTCAAAGCAAACCACAAACAGCGCCCTGCCCTACAGGGCGCTGTTTTCCTAAATCTTTTTACGCGGCTATTGTCCGACAGGAGAGCGCAGAGCATTCTGTGCTTTCCTGTCAGCTAATAGGAACTGAAATCCATATTGAAAGAGAAAAGAGTCGCAGCATGATAGAATTTAAGAATGTTTACAAGACCTATCCCAACGGCTTTACCGCGCTGAAGAACATCAATCTTCAGATCGAGCAGGGTGAATTCGTTGCGATCATCGGCCTGTCCGGCGCGGGCAAGTCCACGATCCTGCGCTGCATCAACCGTATGCACGATATCTCCAAGGGCGAGCTCACCGTTGACGGCGTCGAGGTCGACTCTCTGCGCGGCAAGGAGCTCCGCCGCTACCGCCGCAAGGTCGGCATGATCTTCCAGAGCTTCAACCTCGTCACGCGCAGCACCGCCATCAAGAACGTTCTGACTGCCGACGTGCCCGATATGCCATTCTTCAAGGTGCTCTTCGGCATCTTCTCCAAGGAGCAGAAAATGCATGCGCTCGAAAGCCTCGATAAGGTCGGCATTCTTGACAAGGCCTACACCCGCTGCGACCAGCTCTCCGGCGGCCAGCAGCAGCGCGTCGCGCTTGCGCGCACTCTGAACCAGAACCCGAAGATCATCCTTGCCGACGAGCCTGTCGCCTCGCTCGACCCCATCACCGCAAAGCAGGTCATGCAGGACTTTGTCCGCATCAATAAGGAATATAATATCTCCATCCTCCTCAATATCCACCATGTCGACCTCGCGCTCAAGTACTGCGACCGCGTCATCGGCATCCGCGCAGGCGAGATAGTTTTCGACGGCCCCGCCAGCACCATCACTCAGGAGCAGATAGACGAGGTCTATAACGGCGCCAAGGCTCCCACCATGGGCGAGGGCGAAGGCGAGATCCCGCAGGTCAAGGCAGAGGGCTGAGCGCATGGATAACGAAAACTCCGCCGTTCTCTATAAAGAGACTCTGTATGACAAGATCTTCAAGCCCCAGGTCATTACCCTCGCAAACGGGCATTCCGTTCGCCGCCGCCGCAGCCGCGCGCCGCTGATAGTCGTGCTGCTCGCGCTGGCCATATGGCTCTCGCTTAAGATGACCGGCTTTGACATGGCCGTCGTCATACATAAGTTCAGCAAGATGCTCGACCTGCTGGCCAAAATCTTCCAGCCGAACTGGGAGTTTTTCCCGAAGGTCATCTCGCCGCTCATCGATACTATCAAGATGTCCGTCCTAGGTACGGTCATCGGCTGCGTCCTCGCGCTGCCTGTCGCAATCCTCTCCTCCAGCAACATTAACCGCAGCCTCCCGCTGGTCAGCTTTTTCCGCTTCATCCTCGCTCTGATCCGCACCCTGCCGACTCTTATCATCGCGCTCGTCTGCGCGCTCATCTTCTCCCTCGGCACTTTCTCCGGCACCGTCGCCATCGCGATTTTCACCTTCGGCATCGTCGCAAAGATGCTCTTTGAGAGCATCGAGACCATCGACATGGGGCCTTTCGAGGCCATGGAGGCTCTCGGTGCGAACAAGTTCCAGGCCTTCTGGTCGGCCTGCGTGCCGCAGATACTGCCCGTCTATCTCAGCCACAGCCTTTACTGCTTTGAGATGAACATCCGCGCCTCCGCCATCCTCGGCTACGTCGGCGCGGGCGGCCTCGGCATCACGATAAACGAGCGCATCGGCTGGCGTGACTACAACAGCCTTGGCATGGTTCTGCTGTCGCTGTTTGTCGTCGTCGTTGCCATTGACTTCTTCAGCGAATATCTTCGCAAGAAGCTGAGCTGAAAGGAGAAGCTCATGAGTAAGAAAAACAAGATAGAAATGCTTGAAGAGACTCTCGACCGCAAGCTCACCGTCGCGGAGATGTACGCAAACCGTCCACGCAAGTGGCTGCTGTACACGGCGATAGTCCTCATCATCGCGGTGCTCATCGGCTGGTCCGCCAATGACATCCACTTTACCGGCCTTACCGCGACCGGTACGGAGGTCGCAAAGGGCGTTGTCCACGGCGTGTTCCATCCGGACACCGCGCTGATGTTCGGCTCCGGTGACTCCGACGTGCCGTATCTGCTGCTCCAGACCATTGCCATTGCGGTGCTCGGTACGCTCTTCGGCGCGATCCTCGCTATCCCCTTCGCCTTCCTCGCGTCGTTCAACATCATGCCGAAGCCCGTGGCATACGTCGTGCGCGTCCTCATCCTTATGATCCGCACCATCCCGAGCATCGTCTGGGCGCTCATGTGGATCCGCGTCACCGGCCCCGGCGCCGCCTGCGGCGTTATCACCCAGTCCGTCTGCTCAATAGGCATGATCTCCAAGATGTACATCACCGCTATCGAGGATCTTGACACTCACATCCTCGAAAGCCTTGACGCTATGGGCTGCACACCGTTCCAGAAGATCCGCTACGGCGTCATCCCCCAGCTCACCGCGAGCTTTATCTCCACTACCATCTACCGCTTTGACATTAACCTCAAGGACGCTACCACCCTCGGTATCGTCGGCGCAGGCGGCATCGGCGCGTCACTGGTGCAGTGCCTCAACAGCCGCCGCTGGGCAATGGTCGGCTCCTTCGTCTGGGGTCTCATGGTGCTGGTGCTCATTATCGAGTTCATTTCCACACGCATCCGCAGAAAGCTCGCCCACGGCGCATAATGTTTATATCCCTGCGCCATGCGCAGGGATATTATTACGAAAGGATCACCATGCAGCGTAAGCTTACGATATACTATACAAGCGATGTCCACGGTTATTTCTCTCCAGTTGACTATGCCAGCGGAAAGAGCGCGCAGTCCGGTCTTGCCAACTGCATAAACAGCTTTGCCAATGACGGCAATACCCTCATCATCGACGGCGGGGATATCCTTCAGGGCAGTCCCCTGACTTATTATCTCTATAGCCAGCGCCGGGACGGTGACTATGTCCCGGCGCGTCTCCTGAACCTCGGCGGCTATGACTTCGTCACGCTCGGCAATCACGATTTTAATTACGGCAAGGCCGAGATAGAGCGCTACCTGCGCGAGCTTGACGCCGTGTGCCTCTGCGCGAACATAGGCGGCATAGCTGGCGTGCGCCGCACTGCGGTCGTCACGCTCCAGAACGGCCTGCGTGTCGGCCTTACCGGCGTCACGACGCACTTTGTCTCCCAGTGGGAGCAGTCAGCAAACCTTGATGGCATCACCGTGACCGACGCTTTCACCGCCGCAGCCGAGGCATATGCAGAGCTCAAACAGCAGCAGGTCGACCTCACGGTCTGCATTTACCACGGCGGCTTTGAAAACGACCTGCGCACCGGCGCGCTGCTCTATACGACGGATGAAAATCAGGGCTGCCGCATCTGCAATGAGCTCGGCTTTGATATTCTTCTCGCTGGGCACCAGCATATGCCGGTCGAGGACCTGTGCCTTAGCGGCACATACACCTGCCAGCCGCCGGACAAAGCCGCGGCATATATCCGCATGGACGTCACTGTCGGCGATACTGTCAAAGCAGAGAGCCGCCTGTGCAGGCCGTCAGAGCAGCCTCTCCCCGCCGCTGCGGAGTATCTTGCTCCCATCGATAAGGAGACTTCCGCATGGCTCGATCGCCCCGTCGGCCATCTCGATACCGCGCTCACCCCCTCCGCCCCGCTCGACATGGCACTGAACGGCTCGCTGATCGCAAACTTCTTCAATCAGGTGCAGTTAGAAGCGTCTGGTGCAGATATCTCATGCGCGAGCCTTGCAAACACCGTGCGCGGCTTTGATAAGAACGTCACAGTGCGCGATATCGTCTCAACCTACATCTTCCCGAACACGCTCGTAACCCTCGCCGTAAACCGCGCGCAGCTCAAGCGCGCCCTCGAGCGCAGCGCCGAATACTTCACCCTCGGCGCGGACAGGACGATTACTGTCAGTGAAAGCTTCCTGCATCCCATCGTGCAGCATTTCAATTACGACTATATCTCCGGTGTGCATGTCACATTCGACCTGCGCCGCCCGGTCGGGGACAGGGTCACATCCATCCTCTGGCGCGGTGAAGAGCTCGACGATACGCGCACGCTCTCGCTCTGCATGAACAATTACCGCGCCTCCGGTGCCGGCGGCTACGGTGTCTATACCGAGTGCGAGGTACTGCGCGAGCAGCCGACAGAGATTGCGGAGCTTATAATCGACTATGTCCTGCGTCATAAGGACATCACGGTCGATAAAACAAAGTGGTTTAATGTCAAATACTGATTTAAGGAGAACAACATGGAAAACAAAGTCTTTAAGGTCGTCCTGCTTCAGGCACTCCCCGCCTCCGGCAAGTCCGAGGTCAGAAACTTCATGGCAAATGTTGAGCCCGAGCGGCTCCAGAATGAGTTCCACATCGGCGAAAACCTTCAGCTTGACGACTTCCCTTACGTTCACATGATGCGCCGCATCGACAATGAGCTTCAGGCCATGGGTCAGCCCCGTATCTTCTACCCCGGCGAGGAGCCCTTCATCGACGGGCGCGATTGGGGCACGCTCTGCGCTCTGCTCAATGAGGATTACCACGACCTCATGAACCGCAATGTCGTCAAGACCGATTCCGCCGCGCAGCTGTTGTTTGACCGCTACGACCGCGCAGGTCTCGTCGCCGGTATTCCTCCGCGCCTCGGTCTGCTGGATGAGAACGTGCGCGCAAAGCTCGCCGCTATCCTTGAAACCGAAGCCCGCGCCATGCTCGATGAGAAGCACGCGGGATACCCTGAGTCCTTCGAGAACAAAACCATCATCATAGAGTGCGCCCGCGGCGGGCCTGACGGCTCCTCCATGCCGCTGACCGGCACCTTCGGCTATCAGTATTCCCTTCCTATGTTCTGCCCCGAGATCCTTGAAAACGCCGTTATCCTCTATATCTGGGTAACTCCCGAGGAATCCCGCCGCAAGAACGCCGACCGCGCCGACCCGAACGATCCCGGCTCTAATCTCCATCACGGCGTGCCCATGGCCGTCATGCTCGGCGACTATGGCTGTGACGATATGGAGTACCTCGTGAACAACACCGAGGTCGAGAACACCGTAACCGTGAACGCCCATGGCCGCACCTACCATGTCCCCATCGGCATCTTCGATAACCGCGTGGACAAGACCTCTTTCCTCCGCGCCGAGCCCTCCGAGTGGGACGCGGACAAGGTCGCCGACGTCACCGCCGCCATCCGCAAGGCAACTGACACCATGTACGCAAACTACAGCAAGTAAGGCTCTATCACAAACGGCTTACTTAGAAATTATAAAAGACATTGGGCTGATGCAGTGCATCAGCCCAATGTCTTTTATATCGGTATATTCAGAATTTGCCGCTGCTGTGGGAGTGACCGGCTGAGTTGATCGTCGTGCCGCCTCCGCTGTTATTGTTGTTCTGCGGTATCGGCTGGCGCGTCTCGGTATGGTAGAGGAACTGATCCTGTGTGACGCGCATATCCACGCCGCCGTGGCTTATGTATCCCCTTGCGCCGGTCTGGCGTCTCGCCGTTTTCATCTGCGCGGCGAAGATGCCGCACACGGCAAGCGAAATCAGGCAGGGTATGACGACGATGAACAGGATATTAACCCCGGCTGAAACAGCGGGATCGATCTCACCGCTGTCACCGTACACGTCGACAGGCTCGCCGTTTTCTGCTGCTTCGAGATACTGTCCGGCGGTGCTCATGTAGTCTTTAAATCCGGCAAACCAGTTGTCATAGCGGAAGTCGTCAATGAACTCCTGCGCAAGCTGCTCCTTGCCGTAGTCTGTGAAGGCCCGGTTGGCAACACTGCCGTGCGCGTCGAGGTCATAGTCACGCTCGCTCATGCTCAGGGAGAGCAGCAGACAGTTGCGGTCATCCCCGAGGCCAAGGCCGTAGTAACCATACATGGCTTCAGAAAAGTCCTGTATGCTGCCGTTTGTATAATCGGTATAATCATCGACGATAATTACATACACACCGCAGCCGTAGCGTTCGGCAAGCTGCGCAGCAGTCGTCTCAAGCTCCTGCTGCTCATCCGGCGACAGCAGTCCTACCGTATCGCTGACATAGCTGAGAGAGTCACCGGCAGAGGACGCCAAAGCCGCACCGCCCAGCGCGAGGCAAAGTGCGATGCAGAGGACCATAGCGAGAACAAATCTTTTCTTCATATCCGCTCTCCCCTCCTCAACCGAACAGCAGCGCCATAACCGCCATAAGCGGCACGGCTATGCCGGCAAACCACCCGAAAAACTTACCCTTCGATATAGGCAGGTCGCCTATCAAGCGGCCGGTCTGGCCGTTCATGGCAAAGAGATAATTCTTCCCGTTCCACTTGGTGTTGAGCATCCAGACAGGCATAAGGGCATAGCTCACTTTACCGCGGCGGACGCTGACATTCTTGTTTTCCTCAACGCAGGTGGTATAGCCCATGACGCTCTCGGCCATGAGACTGACAGCCGTGTTGACGGCGCGCTCATCGGCGCGCTTTGAGCATTCGTCGGCGCTGACATCGTATTTATCCGCAAGGTAGCCCGGCAGATAGGCCGTGGAGAAGGGCTTGAGCTCATCATAATTATAAGGCTCAACAGCGTCCATATATTCATCCGGCATTTTCTCAGACGCGTCGACCGGGATACGTTCAAACTGCACGGTGCCCGCGCGGCGGATACCGTAATGCTCAGTGCGCGTCACGCGGTCGTTGCCCTCGGTGTAGCTGTGCACACGCGTTGCGTGATAGCGCACATCCGCGTAGGCGCTGCCATCATAGAGCCAGAAGGGAACGTACACACCCTTGATCTCCTCGATATGGTTCTCGGAAGCAAAGCCCTTGGGCAGCAGCTTTTTGCCGCTGTAAAACTTCTTGAGGGCAGCCTTCGCTGCGTTCTTATCGAGCTTGAAGGGAATGACATAGTCCGGCTTGAGGGAGTTGGTGAACTGGCCGGGGACGATGCTTGGATTGCCGCAGTAGGGGCAGCTCGTCGCGGCGGTGGTATCGTCACAGATAAGCTCCGCGCCGCAGCTTGGGCAATTGTAGCTGCGCATGTGCGCCGCGTCCTCGCCCCAGCCGTTGTCGGAATATTCCCAATCGCCGTCCGCAGCTTTTTCCTCCGCCTTTGCGGAGGCTGCCGCCGCTGCCGCGTCCTTGTCCTTATACAGCGCCTCTATTTCGGCGACCTCATACTCACTGCCGCAATAGTCGCACTTGAGCTTGCCGCTCGCGCCGTCATAGTGCAGCGGACCTGTACAGGTCGGGCACTGGTAATTTGTTATCTGGTCAGCCATAGGGCTCCACCTCAGCCGACAATATCGTCTGTGTCAAACGGGTCGCCGCACTCAGGGCAGAACTTTGGGGGCTTGGTGGGATCCTTCGGCTCCCAGCCGCACTTGTCGCACTTGTATTTTATAGTCCCCGGTTTCTTCGCGCCGCACTCGGAGCAGAACTTGCCGGTGTTGACAGCGCCGCAGGAGCAGGTCCACTTACCGTCCTCGGGCTTCTTAGCACCGCATTCGGGGCAGAACTTGCCATTTGCGGAGGCGCCGCACTTCGGGCACTTCCATGTACCCGCTGCAGGAGCTGTTGGTGCTGCCTGCTGCTGGGCAGGCTGCTGATACTGACCGGCCATCTGATAGAGATTCTGCGCGTTCATGCCGCCCATCTGGGACGCCATGTTCATGCCCATAAAGCCGACCGCAGCGCCGCCGGAGTTCTTGGCAGCGTCGCGCATCGCCTGAGCCTGGGCCGCAGAGAGGTTCGCCGCAGCAAGACCGGGATCGCGATAGGCCGCGGTGCGCTGCATCTCCTTGAGCATGGCCTCGTCCTCCTCGCTGGCCTTGACGCTGGACACGCCGAAGGACACGACCTCGATACCGCGCAGGTCGCTCCACTTGGGGCTGAGGACCTCATTGAGAGCCTGCGCAATCTCCATGGTGTGGCCGGGCAAAGAGCTGTAGCGGATGCCCATGTCGGATATCTTGGCAAAGGCGGGCTGGAGAGCGGTGAGAAGCTCGGTCTTGAGCTGGCCGTCGATATTATCGCGGGTGTATTCGGAGGAGACGTTGCCGCAGACGTTGGTGTAGAACAGGATCGGGTTGCAGATACGGTAGCTGTACTCACCGAAGCAGCGGATGGCGATATCGATATCTATGCCGGCACGCTGATCGACAACGCGGAAGGGCACGGGAGAGGGAGTGCCGTACTTATTGCCGACAAGCTCCTTGGTGTTGAAGTAATACACGCGCTGGTCCTTGGGGGCCTCGCCGCCGAAGGTGAAGCGCTTGCCGATGTTCTTAAAGACCTCCTTGATGCTGGTGCCGAGGCTGCCGCTGAAGATGGAGGGTTCAGTGGAGCTGTCATAGATAAACTCGCCCGGCTCAGCGCAAAGCTCGGCGATCTTGCCCTGATCGACGATAATCATGCACTGACCGTCGGCAACGGCAACGACGGAGCCGTTGGAGATGATGTTGTCCGCGCCGCTGCGGTTGGAAGAACGACCGGAGACTCTCTTGCTGCCCTTTACGACGAGGACGTCATTATCAAGCGCCTCGCAGTAAAAGTATTCTTTCCACTGATCGCCGACAACGCTGCCGGCTGCTCCAAGTGCTGCACGAATAAGACCCATGTGAAAAATCCCCTTTCAATTTTATCGGACAGGTTTTATATTCTTTTAACCTTTTAACATTATAGCAAACTGTGTCATAAAAATCTACCGTGTTTTCTAAAGAATGTCTTAATAGTACAGGTATTCTCAGAATTAACAGGCTGAAAAGGTCAACAATCCTTGAGCTTTAATTGAACTTCAGTTGCAAAGAAAACGTTAAAGTTTTTATATTAGGGAAAATAGGCCATGCCATCGGTCAATGAGGGGATAAAGATGAAGTTTCTGTACTGCGTGATCTATTACATTATATTGGGCGTGTTCTCGTTCCTGCTCGGGCGCATACTGCCGAAGGGATGGTTCAACAGCCGCGCGTTTCCATATAAGCCGCTGGACTTCGAGGCTGGGCTATACAAAAAGCTGCGCGTCAAGCAGTGGCAGAACAGACTCCCGGACATGAGCCGCATACTGCCGAAGTTTATTCCGCCGAAGAAGATGACCGCTGACTACGGCAACCGTCTGCCGCGAATGCTTCAGGAGACCTGCGTCGCGGAGTTTATACACGTGCTGCTGAGCATACTCGGTTTCGGCGCGGTATTCATCGTCGGCGGAGCTTGGGGCTGGATAATTTCAATAGTATACTTCATTGCTGGAAACCTACCGTACATCATCATACAGCGCTACAACCGGCCAAG
This sequence comes from uncultured Oscillospiraceae bacterium, assembly GCA_934590505.1. Taxonomy (GTDB): domain Bacteria; phylum Bacillota; class Clostridia; order Oscillospirales; family Oscillospiraceae; genus Limivicinus. The sequence continues at coordinate 4,243 of CAKTPC010000040.1, read as the reverse complement.
GCTGCTGCGCCTTGAGGACGGAATGAAGAAGCAGGAGGGGCTGCGCCAGAAATGAAAACGCTTATACTTAGCTGCGACACCGGCGAGGGGCACAACTCCTGCGCTAAGGCTATTGCGGAGGAGTTTCGCAGCCGCGGTGAGGAGTGCGAGATATGCGAGGCGCTGCATTTTCTCTCTGAGGGCGCGCAGAAGCTGATAACCGGCGGGCACACCTTCATGTACCGGCACACGCCGAAGCTCTATCAGTCGGGCTACAGGTTCTCTGAGAACCACCCGGACATGTTCCACGAAAGCTCAAGGCTCTATGAAATGTTCGCCAAGGCCGCGCTGCCGCTGTACGAGCACATCCAAAACGGCGGGTACGACACGGTCATATGCGTGCATCTCTTCCCGGCGCTGATGGTGACGAAGATACTCGAGCTTTACGATCCGACGCTGTGCACAGCCTTTGTCGCGACGGACTACACATGCAGCCCAAGCGTTGGCGACAGCCGCCTCGGGCGCTGCTTCATCCCGGCTCCCTCCCTTGCCGACCAGTTTGTTTTCGGCGGAATTATGGCAGAGCTTATAGTCCCGTCCGGTATACCGATACGCCCGGAGTTCTACACACGCGCGCCGAAGGCGGAGGCGAAGCGCAGTTTCGGCATTGAGCCTGCGCACCAGCACCTTGTCGCGATGACGGGGAGCATCGGCTGCGGACCGCTCAAGGAACTGACGGAAACGCTCGCCGAGACGATGACGTATGAGCAGGAGCTCACTGTCGTATGCGGGGCAAACGAGAAGCTTCACAAGCATCTTGCTTCGCGCTACGCGGGACAGACGAACATACACATACTCGGCTTTGAGAAGAACGTTTCACTGCTGCTTGACAGTGCCGATCTCTATCTGACAAAGCCCGGCGGGATAAGCGTCACGGAGGCCGCGGCAAAGGCGCTGCCCATGGTGCTGATAGACGCGATCGCTGCGGTGGAGGAATATAACCTCGACTTCTTCACGAAGGCCGGAGCCGCCGTCACCGCCGCCACTCCGGGAGAGCTGGCTGCCTGCTGCCTCGAGCTGCTCGCAAAACCCGAGCGGCGCATGGAGATGTCCGCCGCCATAGCGGAGGCCGTACCTCTGAACGCAGCGGAGACGATATATGAGACTATGTGTGAACTGCACAGGATGAGCGTCAAGGCAGTTGATATGTAAAACAACTTGTCAAAGAAGCTCTTTGCTGGCATGAAAAATGACTGCGCCGAAATTGTGCAGTCATTTTTTACTGATAAACGCCTTCCCCTTGAGGGAAAGGCGTTAGGCGTTATTATATCTATTTCCTGCGCGTGCGCTGGCGGCGCTCGGAATACATGCGGTTGTCGGCGATCCGACTGTCAGACTCCTGCATGAACTTTTTGAGTCTGTCCTCAAAATCCATGTTCCCGCTGGTAGACGCCGCGGGCGGCACAGGTGTGCGCGCGGGTCTTTCGCGCTTTGGCTGCGCATCGCGGCTGCGCGGGGCGCTCTCCTGCCTCGGCTGCTCAAGCGCGCGCTTTATTGAGAGGTTGATGCGGCCCTCGTCGCTTATCCCGATGACCTTGACCTTCACGGTCTGGCCAACCTTGAGATATTCATTGACGTCGCTGACAAAGGTATTGGCCACCTCCGAAATATGTACAAGGCCGCTCTTCCCCCCGTCCAGCGCGACAAACGCGCCGAATTTGGCGATACCTGTGACTTTCCCTTCCAGCACTTCACCGACCGTCAACTCCATGTTTACCCCTCTCTGTCTGTTGTAAAATAAAATATTTTATCTCCCGGTTTGACAAGACCCAACCGCTCACGCGCTAAACGCTCAAGCTCTTCGTCGCTCAGTCCCGCTTCGAGCTTTTCACTCAGCGCAGCATTATCCGCCGACTTTTCTTCAAGCTCAGCGCCAAGCTCCTTCTGCACGGCTGCCGCAGCGCGAAGCTCACCGCCGACAGCCGCCACACTTGCACAGGCGTACAGCGTCAGCGATATCAGGACAATGCATATCAGAGTGTCTTTTGTGTTCATGTCAATCCACTTTCCGCTTATACTTTATAATAAAACATTCGCGCGATTTTTGAAAGATACTTTTTGCATATTTACAAAATTTTTTTATTACTTTTTTACACCCCCGCACCGCTCTTGTTGCCGCGGTGTCGATCGCGGCAAACACGGGCAGCGTGACGGCGCTGAGCGTCTGCATATACATGCAGAATCCGACGGCTGCCGCAGCCAGTGACCATGTGCCCATCCTTCCGCTCCCGGTGCGCATAGCGAGCAGGAAGAACAGCGCGCCGCCCGCCGCGCAAAAGAGCACGTCCAGCGCTCCGCCGCCCCTGCCCGCCGCACGCCTTATCGGGCGGAGCATATCATACGCTAAGCCGAGCAGCACTCCGCCGACCAGGAAGGCAAGCAGCTCCAGCGCCTGCCCTTCGATGCTCTGCTCCACGTCAGCCGGCGAACAGGCGCGACCACAGCGTGCCCTTCGGTGCGCTCTCATCGTAGCTCAGTTCCTGCACCTTGCCGCGCACCTCAAGCTGGCCGGAATCCAGATCGATGCGCTCGATATGCAGACCCTCGCCGCGCACAGTGAGCTCGCCCATGCTCGTTGTGAGGACGACAAGGCTTTCATCAAAGCCGCTGACATCCTCCACACCGGTAAGACTCAGCTTATCCCGGTTCTCCATGCTGAGCGTATGGCTGCGCTGCACCTCGCTCCTGCTCTGTTCATACGACATATAGCTTTCACCCCCATAGCATATATATGCAGTGGGGGTGACAAACATGTCCGCAAGATATCACGAGAGAAGCATCCGGTCGTTGTCGAGCGCCTTGCCGACGCCTGCTCTGAAGTGCGCAAGGAGATCGTTTACCGTAAGTCCGCTGCGCTCCGCACCGCCAACGTCGAGAATTATCCTGCCGGAGTCCATCATGAGAGTGCGATTGCCGAGCTCGAGCGCGGACTGCATGTTGTGCGTGATCATCATGCAGGTGAGCTTCTCTTCGCTCACGACTCTGCGCGTAAGCTCCAACACCTTCTCCGCCGTGCCGGGGTCGAGAGCGGCGGTGTGCTCGTCGAGCAGGAGGAGCTTCGGCGCAACAATCGTCGCCATGACAAGCGTCAGCGCCTGACGCTGGCCGCCCGAAAGCAGGCCGACCGGCTGACGCAGCCTGTCCTCAAGTCCCATGTCGAGCTGAGCGAGCCTGGCGCGGAACAGGTCGCGGTCGGCCTTGGTGATGTGCGCAAACCATCCGCCGCGTCCGGCGGCAAGGGCGAGGTTTTCTTCTATCGTCATGCCCGGGGCAGTGCCGCGCATCGGGTCCTGAAAGAGCCGGCCGATCTGCTTTGCGCGCCTATACTCCGGCTGGAAGGTGATATCCTCCCCGTCGAGGATGATGCTGCCGCCGTCGGTGAGGAAGCTGCCGCAGATGGCGTTGAAGAGCGTGGACTTACCCGCACCGTTTGCGCCGATGATCGTGACAAAGTCGCCGCGTTCAAGCTCGAGCGAAAGATCGGGTATGGCGGTCTTTTCATTCACGGTGCCGGGGTTAAAGGTCTTTGAAATATGGCTGAGCTTCAGCATGCGCCCTCGCCCCCTTTCCCTTTTGCATGTGCCATTCTTCGGCGCAGCATCGGCAGGCGCGTCTTGAGATACGGCACAGAGATCGCCAGAACGACGATGACCGAGGAGACAAGCTTTAGCATGAACGCCGGCATATTGAGACGCAGTGCAACGGTATAGACGAGACGGAAGAGCACCGAGCCGAGCACCACGCCGACAGCGCGTCTGAACACGCTGCCGCGCCCCATGACCGTGCCGCCGATGAGGAGCGAGGCAAGGGCTATCGTGACCATGCCTGTGCCGAGGTTAATATCCACGGCCTTCTGGGACTGCGCCATCAGGCAGCCGGAAAGACCGGTGAGTGCGTTTGCCGCGCAGAGTCCGACCGTCGTTGTAAACGCTGGGTTCACGGACGAGGAGCGAACCATGTCGGGGTTATTGCCGGTCGCACGGATGGCAAGGCCAAGGCGGGTGCGCAGAAAGAGCGTGATGAGCACAAGCGCAAGGAGCACCGCTGCGCCAGAGATGATGAGCTTATAGCCCCCGGCAAAGGGAGTACCCGCAAGGGCTGTCTTAAGCAGAGAGAACACCGTGTCTGTCTTATTGAGGTTCAGGAGCGACGAGCCGCCCATGACCGCAATGTTTATGGAATAGAGCGCGGTGTTCACGATGAT
>CAKTPC010000039.1 GCA_934590505.1 uncultured Oscillospiraceae bacterium | reverse complement strand
CGGTCACTACTCCGCAGGCTTCACGCTCGACACGTACACCCACGTCACAACGCTCGCGCAAACCAAAGCAGCAGAAATGATGGGCGGACTGCTTGCCAACGCCGTGAGATAAAGCCCAGAGAAAAAGATGCAGAGCGGTATAGACCGCTCTGCAATCCAGCTTTTTCTAACGTAGTTAATAATCTGACTGGGCGGGTACGATACCACGTTGGCGAAGCATATCAACCCCATTGACAAGAACCACACTAGAAGCTTACAAACGCTGTGCCAAGAATAACGCACCATAGGAAGCGGCTTACGAGTTTTATAGATACAGACTAAAACTATTACCTCCTGCAATTTCAGTATTACAGAAAAATTTTTTGAAACGGGCCAGCAACATGTTTACTTTTTGCAACGTTGATGTATAATATAAACGGAAGGAGGCATGGATTATGTTTAGTAAAAATCTGCGGTACTACCGTCTTAAAAACTCTATGACTAAGAAGGAATTGGCAGAGAAAAGCAACTTGACCTCCATGGCAATTACCAATTATGAAAATGGAACTCGAAATCCCAGCATGGATATACTGAAAAAGTTGGCCTCAGTTTTGAATGTACGTGTTTCTGACTTTCTTGCCGTCCGAAATGACAACTTGGTATTTGCTCACGGTGAATTTCGTAAGGCTTCGACCCTTCCAGTAGCAAAACAAGATTACGTGCGGGAGTCGGTCGAAGAATATTTCAGTCGTTTCTACACTGCAGTAGAGCTCCTCGGTGGTGAGGTCTTACCAGAGGCTCCTGAGTGCCATGTTCTTTCACTAGTTGGTAATATTGAAGATGATGCAAATGCAATGCGTAAGCACCTCGGTATCGCTGAAGATGGTCCGGTGAATGATCTTATTACTACTCTGGAGAACAAAGGGATTTTAGTCTATGTTTGTGATATTGAGGGCAATAAATTTTCTGGCATGAACGGTTTTGTTAATGATCGACCGTATATTATCATTAACGGAAGAATGAGCCCAGAACGTAACCGGTCAACAATTGCACATGAATTGGCGCATCTGGTCTTTGCGTGGCCAGAACATATGGACGAAAAAGAAGTAGAATCTATTGCTACCGCTATTGCAGGCGCATTTTTGTTCCCTCAAGCGGATGCAATACGCGAGCTGGGTATTCACCGAAATCGTGTTACCAATGATATGAGCCTTGTTTGCCAAGAATACGGTATTTCCATGTACCTGTTAGTTAAGAGGGCACAAATAGCAAAAATCATTTCTCAAGATGCTGCCAAGCGATTTTATATATTTGCTAACGGACTCGGATGGCACACTAACGAACCAAGTCGTATTAAGCCAGAAAAGCCAATTCTTTTCGAGCAACTTGTTTTTCGAGCTGTAAGTGAGAGGGAGATTAGTATACAACGTGGGGCAGAGCTTCTGAAGATACCTTATAATGATGTGGTTTCACACTGCTGCTTTAATGAGGGATAATCCATGGAGTTTGTCAGTAGCGATACGAATGTATGGATTGATTTTCGGGTTATATCGCGATTAAGTCTCCCATTTCGCCTCCCATACACGTACATCATGTATACAGAATCCATTACTTCCGAGTTGCTAAATCCCGTTGGATTTCAGGATGACCTGATGGCAGCAGGATTAGTTGGCGTGGATATCACAATCGAAGAGTTTATGCTGGCAGAGTCTTGGGGCGGCGTATACCCCAAACTGTCAGTTCAGGATCGTATTGCTCTCGCAATTGCAAAGGAGCGCAAAATTGTTCTTTTGACTGGTGATATGGCACTAAGGAAAGCAGCAAGCAAAGAAAATGTTTCTGTTTTAGGAACGATTGGTGTGCTGGATAAGCTATTCAGTGGTAAGTACATATCACGTGATGAGTATATAGAATGTTTATCAGAATTGCAAAAGCACAATGGTGGCGAGGTTAGGCTTCCATATACGGAGTTGCAGAAAAGATTAGACAGCTTTCAGTAAAAGGTCAAGGGTGCAATATTAGATAACTGATGATATTCCACCACTCGATATTAAACAGCTTTCCGATCCTATCACTCTTTCCCTTTCTTGCGCAACAATTCACGTTTAATCGGATTTGTATTATGTTTGGATACCATGTGTCACGATAACAGTTGCATAGATGTTTTACGCGGGGGATAAACAATCTTGTGCACGGTGAAGTTTTCTGCCACTGTGCATCTGCCTTGTGTTGCTGTTACTAAAGAAGAATTTTTAGTATTGTCCAAACGCAGATATGGGGGGAGCAAAGCTCGCGCCGCAATAATCAAAGAAAAGCTGATGCCGGCCTTGCTGGCCAACGCCATCCTCTTATTCACAGCAGCAGAATCAATCGAAAATTTTTCCTGCCACTGCAATTTGCCCGCAATTCTCCCAACAAATCCTTTCCCGTACTATCCGCTGATATCCGCATCTGGGTCACGGTATGGGTCAGCGTGATTTCGGCGAAAATCGGCCGAACTTTTTGACCGCATAAGCGCAGAAAAAGTCCTGAAATCTTGCGATTTCAGGACTTTGATGGTTGCGGGGGAAGGATTTGAACCAACGACCTCCGGGTTATGAGCCCGACGAGCTACCAGCTGCTCTACCCCGCGATATTTCTTTAGCCTGTATATATTAGCACACCGGGCGTACAAAGTCAATAGCAATGTACGTTTTTGTCCAAATTATTTTTAGTGCCGGTTTCACATTTGATGGCGGCAAAATGCCGCCATCAAATGTGTTTTTATATACGCAATATATAGCTCCGTGCTCAATCACCGTCACTCCGGTTCATCACAGCAGAGCACGTAGCAGCGGCAGACGACGAACACCATGAGTGCGGCGGAGAGCGTCTGGATGCTGCGGTAGAGCATGAACATGCCGGTGAAGCGCTGCACGAGATACTCCGACGCGCCGACGCCGATGAGCGAGACGATGTAGCCCGCGAGCAGCGGGGCGGGACGGCCTGTCCCGCTCCGCTTGACGCCCTTGAAATAGTGCAGGAACACACAAAGGATGCAGACGGCGCAGACGAACATCGTCACGCTTATGAAGCCCACATACTTATTGAACATAGTGAGAAACGCGAAATGGATGGAGACCGGGTCGCTCCGCGTACTGTCAAGGACGATCTCGATCGCGGCAAAAAGCACAAGCCCGAGCCGCGCGACGTTGCCCGTGCGGCTCATACCGCGCAGCATTGGGATGTCCCGCCGGTGCACGCACAGCCACACAAGCACCAGCGACAGCAACGCAAGCAGCAGGAAGGACACAAAGAAGGTCGCAAATTTATACGACACGTTCCCGGCAGAGTCGGTCGAGGCGGCGGCGAATGGGAGCCGCTGGAGCAGCGGGACCGTCACGGATATCTTGCTGCGGCAGATGTTGCCGAAGCTCTCCGACAGGCGCAGAATGGCGACGCTCAGGACGATGCCGGGCAGGACCGTATCAAACAGCGAGCCGATGCGCCCGACAAGCCCCGCCCACCGGACTATCGCTCCCGCGAGCAGTACGCCGAGTACGACACCGGAAACACAGTAGCCTCCGGCTGAGTAATCCGTTATAGCAGCGCCGAAGGAGGCGTACTGCTCCATGTAGCTGTACCAATGGATAAGGCGGCTGAAGAACATGGAAAACAGTATCGCGGGTGGGTAAAAGCAGAGCACCGCCGATGCGCGGCACTTATCGTCCCAGCACAGTGAAAGTCCCATCACGAGCCCGGCGAGGATGCCGAGCGCGATTATCAGTGAGCTCCAATAGACGGTGATGCCGCCGACGGAAATGGCTATTGCGTTCATCAGCCCACCTCCTGTTCGGGTATCGCGGTCGCGAAGTATAGTATATCGCTGACCTCGCGTTCGTTGTCCCAGTCGACATAGTTATAGCGCTCGTTATTTATGAGCACCTCGCTGGTCTGGCCGCCGTCGAAGTTATAGGCATTCTGCACGCCCTTGCCGTAGATGATCTCGGCAAACTGGTTGACGGTCGCCCTCGGTGTGCCGTCTTGGGAATGGTTGACGGTCATTATAAGGTAGTGCAGCTTATCATACTGGCCGATGCCGGAGCGAGAGTACTGCTCGTACATCTCGCCGATGCCCCCGGCATAGCTGCCGGTGAGCTGCTGAAGCTCCCCATCGCGCACGAGTATCGGACCGAAGGACATGCTGAACAGTATATCGTTGTCCGCGATATACTGCTCGACATCCTCACGGCTGCCGAGCTCTGAGGCACTGAGCATGCGGAAGTCGCCGTTCGCGTCGATGAACAGTACATCGCACGAGGTCTCATAGCGGCACAACTGCCCCTGGTACACGCACACGCCGAGGTCGCGGTACTTATAATAGTCTGCGTTCATGGCGATGACGGCGTTCGCGCTTCTCGACAGCTCGGACGCCACGGCCTTCTCGTTCGAGCCGAAGGTGTCGTTCACGAGCTTGCGGCGGATCTGGGAACCGTCGGCAATCTTTACCTCGATGAAGGAGCAGACGCGGTCGTTAATCTTTTCCTTCCAGCAGATCGCGAGTATAGTCTCGTCGCAGTAGCAGCGGATATCCGAATCCCAATAGAACTCGGTGCTCGGGTCAAAGATGACATCCTGCCCGTCGAGCAGGCCGAAGGTGCGCGCCTGCTCAATAACGTCCATGACCTTGCCCGCCTCGTCGATGCCGTAGGTGACGAACCTGCTCTCATCTGGCTTCGGGGCGGAGGTCGCGGAATAATCGATGGTGTACTGCTTCTTGATGTATGCAAGCTCGCCGAGTGCATCACTCGCAGCATTATTCATATAGACATTCAGCCTGCCGACAAGGTCGGACTTCGCGCTGCCTGCGGCGGCGCCGGCGGCTTCAGAGCCGGGGTGAACATTCAGCGACACAAACAGCAGCAGCACGACTGCCAGCAGCAGCGAGAGCGCACCCAGCAGCGTACGCACCGGCAGAGAAACGATATTCTCCTCGTCAAGTTCCGGTTCAGGCTCGGGTTCCGGCTCACGCATTACTGGCGCACGGCGCACGGCGGCCTTTTGCGGACGCCGCGGATTTTCGGCTTCTGGACTGTGCCTGAAAAACTCGGGATCAAATCCTCTCGCGTTCGCTTTCTTCGGCTCCGTCTGTACCGGGGCGGGAGCCGTGGGGCGCACCGGTTCGGCAGCGCGCTGTACCGGCTGCGTGGGACGTGGCACGGGTGCCTTTACAGGCTCAACGGATTTTTCGGGCTGTGCCGGCTTAGGCGGCTCGGTATCCTGCACGCCACTGTCCGACGAAAACTCCGCAAGTATAGAATCAAGGTCAAAGCCGTAATCGGTATTATCACTCATGGGAAATATCCTCTCGCTTCATTCATGCCGCGCCGCCCATCAGGGCGCTGAGCAGGGCGCTGTCCGCGTTTATGAGCCAGCGGCCGTCTGCATAGTCGAGCATGACCGTCAGTTCCGCCGTCGTGCGGTAGCTCTCCGCATCTTTCAGCACATTGGTGATCGCAGTCCTATACGCCTCGTCGGTAACGGCGGGGAGATAGTTGTCATCCGCGTCGTATACCTCCTTACGCGGTCGGGAGCGGACGAGCTTTTCCAGCACCTTCTCCGTCTCGGCGGCGGCATCCTCCTCCATTGCCGGGAGGTTCAGATACGTAAAGCTCACCCTCTGTCGGGCGCTGAGCTTATTGACCTCGGCCTGCTCCAAAAGCTCATAGGCATAGCTCTCCCGGAGTGCCGCGTAAACAAGCTCTCCCGTCTCCGTCGAGGGGGAGTTCTCAAGGCCGAGACTGCCGTAATTTTCAAGGCAGTCGTAGGCGGCAGAATAATCCCCGGTGCATACGGCGTCGAAGAACTGCCGCACTGTTGCCTGCGGGTCGCCGTCCGCCTTGGCGTAGATAGTGCCGTTCTCGCTGCCATAGGCGCAGAGCACTGCGGCAAAGCCTGCCAGCACCAGCGACGTCACCGCGAGCGCGGGCCTGATGCGTCCCTCGTTATCACGCAGGACAAAGGACGCGGCGGCAGCAACGGCAACAATAACTATTATAATAGAAACAATAACAGAGAAGCTCAAGCGCGTGTCTCCTTTGCAGACTATTCTAATATACTATTTTACCACTATATCCGGCAAGTTCAAGTACAAAAAATCTGACCGACCCATATCGACGGATCGGTCAGATTTTTTGCTCACATTTCCAGTATGCCTTCAAGTTCCTCGAAGGGCACAAAGCAGTCCGCGTTCACAAGCTCGCGCAGCTTTTCCGGGGACGCGTACATCGCCCCGCAGGTCTCGCCCTCCTGAAGCACGATATCGTTGAGATCGAAGTCCTGCTCAAAGAGCCAGACGTCGCAGATGTAATGCTCGCGGCTGTAGCGCCTGAGGCACTTTCCCCTTGCCGGGTCGAGCGTCAAGCCTGTCTCCTCCTTGACCTCGCGCAGCACAGCCGTGAGGCTGTCCTCGCCCGCGAGGGCAGAGCCGCCGCTGCTCTCCCATCTGCCGCCGTAGCTCTTCTCGGGAGAGCGCCGGGTGAGCAGATACTCCCCGCGGCTGTTCCTCATCCAGCAGTGCATCACCAGATGAAACTCCCCTTCGCCGAGCGGCTCGCCGCGCCGGTGCGTTCTGCCGGTTTTCTGCCGCTGTGCATCATACACGTCCCAGACCTCGTCCGAATTGCAGCCGCGGTTGAGCCAATGGTTCACCCACACGGTCGATTTCTGCAGCGCTTCAACGGTTTTTGTCTCCAGCAGCACACGGCAGCCCTGTTCCCCGGCAAGCTTAAGGAAGCGCTCCTTGTCTATTTCCCCGTCGCCGAGGGCGAGGTGGACATTTTTCCCAAGCGCGTCATGCAGGTGCATATGGTGAAGCCGTTCCCGGCGCGCGAGGATAAAGGCCTGATCGACGTTGCGGTTGAGATAGTCATGCCCGACGTCGAGCGTCAGGCCGAAGGCCGGGCTTTCAAGCAGCGTGTCAGCCGCGGCGGCGAGGAAGGGCAGGGCAAAGCAGTCGCCCCCGTCGGTGTTCTCGACGCAGACCATCACATCGCTGCCGCCTATCGCTTCGGTGACCCTGTCGCGGAACTCACGCATTTTGCCGAGGTAGAAGTCCTGATTTTCGGCGTAGATATACGTGCGCCGCTCCGGCAGCGTCACATACACGCCGCGCTGCAGATGCATGTTAAGCACCGGTATCCCGGCCTTTTTTGCAAGCTCCACGGTCTTGAGCATCGTGTCAAGGTACGCCTGAGCAACACCGGCGTTGACGCAGGCCGGGTCAAGGCTTTCGTCGATATGCACGGTAAAGTATATCCCGTACTTCTCCTTTAGTTCGAGCAGTATGTCCGCATCAAGGCACTCCGGCTGGTACTGCGGAAAGCTCATGTTTATTTCCATGAACCTCAGGCCGAGCCTGCGGCAGAGCGCAGCGCTTTGCTCAAGGTCAGGTATTTCAATAAGGGTAGGCATGCCGAAATCCGTCATAGCCGTCTCCTCCCGTCAACAGTCTGGTAATAAAAAATTCAATATAGATTAACAGATATAGGGCTCTTTGTCAACATTTCTGAAAACGTCTTCGGACATTTCGGCGTATTTTGTTGCGATTGCTCATTGACAAAAAAATTGCCGCGGATATAATAGGTAGCACACTACTTATTATTTTTGCAGGGGGGTGCTAAACGTTGAAAGAATCGCCGCCGCGGGGAGTCAGGTTCTCTATACTCCACCGGGCGATGAAGAAGCAGATAGACGATTATATGAGCGGCGAGGGGCTGACCGGCGTTCAGCTTTTTGTGCTGTGCGAGCTGCGCAAGCTTGAAAAAAGCGAGGCGCGGGAGATAAACCAGCGCGATCTTGAAAATGTCAGCCATGTCTCCCACCCGACTATGACCGAGATCCTCAAGCGCCTTGAGAGAAAAGGCTATATCAGCTGCTGCCGCAGCGAGCAGGACCGGCGCTATAAATGCGTCCGCTCCGCCGAGAAGGCACAGGGGCTGAGCCAGCGCATGGCCGAGGCCGACGAGGCAGCCTTTGAAAGTCTCTGTGAGGGGCTGAGCGAGGAGCAGCGCGCCCAGCTCATTTCCATCACCGATGTGATGGTAGACAATGCACTCAAATATATAGACGGCAATGTATAAAATGTATAGGCGGCAGCCAATAATGCGGCAACGCCTTAAAGAAAGGATGCGAATGCGAAAGTGATAAAGAAGCTTGCGCAGAGTCTGCGGGAGTATAAAAAGCCCACGATCCTGACGCTGATATTTATAACGGGCGAGGTATTTTTTGAAGTGCTGATCCCGTTTTTCACGGCCGATCTCGTGAACGCGATAAAGGCCTTTTCCGCGGCCGGGCAGGAGGCTGCCGGGCTGCATGACGTTGTGAAGCAGGGTCTGCTGCTCGTGGCGATGGCGCTGGCCTCGCTCGGCTGCGGCTCGGTCGCCGCGGTCACCTGCGCGAAGGCCTCCGCCGGCTACGCGAAGAACCTGCGTCACGATATGTTCTCGCGCATACAGAGCTTTTCGTTTGAGAATATAGACCGGTTCTCCTCGGCCTCGCTCGTGACGCGCATGACCACGGATATAAGCAACGTCCAGATGTCCTTCATGATGCTCATCCGCATGGCGGTGCGCTCGCCGCTGATGTTCCTGTTTGCGGTCATCATGGCGTTTATCATGGGCGGCAAGCTTGCGCTGACCTTCGTGATAGTCATCCCCGTGCTCGTGTTCGGCCTTTTCCTTATTGCGAAAAAGGCCATGCCCGCGTTCCGCGCGGTGTTCAAAAAGTATGACCGGCTCAATGAGTCCATCGAAGAGAACGTGCGCGCGATGCGTGTGGTCAAGGGCTTTGCCCGCGAGGACTATGAGAAGGAGAAGTTCGGCTACGCCTCGCGCGATATCTGCAAGGACTTCACCTATGCAGAACGCGTCGTCGCGCTCAACAACCCGCTCATGCAGCTGTGCATATACTTCAACATGATCTTCATCCTGACCGTCGGCTCGAAGCTCATCATCACGAGCGGCGGCACGCTTATAGACGTCGGCCAGATATCCGCCATGCTGACCTACGGCTTCCAGATACTCATGTCGCTCATGATGCTCTCGTTCGTCTATGTCATGCTGACAATGTCCGCCGAGTCCGCGCGCCGTATCTGCGAGGTGCTGGACGAGACTCCGTCCCTGTCCTCCCCGGAGGACGCGGTCGCGGAGATAAAGGACGGCTCCGTAGATTTTGAAAACGTCTCCTTCAAATACTCCGCCAAGGCGCAGAAGTTCGCCCTCGCCGGGATAAACCTGCATATCGACGCCGGCATGACCGTCGGCATCCTCGGCGGCACGGGTTCGAGCAAGTCGACGCTGGTGCAGCTTATCCCGCGCCTGTACGACACGACCGAGGGTATCGTCCGCGTCGGCGGCAGGGACGTGCGCGAGTACGACCTTGAAGCGCTGCGCTCATCCGTGGCTGTTGTGCTGCAGAAAAACCTGCTCTTCTCCGGGACGATCAAGGAGAACCTGCGCTGGGGCAACCCCGACGCGAGCGATGAGGAAATCATTGAGGCCTGCAAGCTTGCGCAGGCGGATGAATTTGTTCGCTCCTTCCCGGACGGCTACGATTCCCACATCGAACAGGGCGGCTCGAACGTCTCCGGCGGGCAGAAGCAGCGTCTCTGCATCGCGCGGGCACTGCTCAAGAAGCCGAAGATACTCATCCTTGACGACTCCACCAGCGCCGTCGATACCCGCACCGACGCGATGATACGCGCAGGCTTCCGCGAATATATCCCGGAGACGACGAAGATCATCATTGCCCAGCGTATCGCCTCCGTGCAGGACGCGGACATGATAATCGTCATGGATAACGGGCGCATTGCCGATATGGGCACCCATGAGGAACTCATGGCACACAGCCCGATATACCGCGAGACCTATGAACAGCAGACGAGCGGAGGTGAGGACGATGAGTAATATGCGCAAAGGCAGGTCCCAGGGCGGCGCAATGGGCGCAGCCGATCCCAAGGCTCTCGGCAGAGCGGTAAAGAAGCTGTTTGAGTATTACCCTGTGATGGCGCCGCTTACAATGTTCTGCATACTGTTTTCCTCTGTCGTGTCCTCGATCCCGTCGCTGTTCGTGCAGAACGTGCTGGCTGTGATTGAAAAGTGGTACCTCAGCGGTGACTGGGCTTCCGCCAAGGCGGAGATCATCCCGTACATCACGCTGCTTGCGGTGCTGTACGTGCTCTCTCTGATATCTATGACGGTCTACACCCAGCTCATGGCATACATGACCCAGGGCTATCTTGACAAACTCCGCCGCGAAATGTTCAACGGTATGCAGGATCTGCCCATCAGCTATTTCGACACCCATCAGCACGGCGATATCATGAGCCATTACACCAACGATATCGACACCCTGCGCATGCTCATCAGCCAGTCGCTGCCGACGCTTATCCAGTCCGGCGCGATAGTGCTGGCCGTGCTCGCGATCATGCTGTACTTCAGCGTGTGGATGACGCTCGTACTGCTCGCCGGTGTGGTGCTGATGTTCTTCGTCGCAAAGCGTTTCGGCGGCGGCTCGGCACGCTTCTTCGTGAAGCAGCAGCGCTCGGTTGCCGATACCGAAGGCTTCGTGCAGGAAATGATGAACGGCCAGAAGGTCATCAAGGTGTTCTGCCACGAGGAGCAGAGCATTGAGGACTTCGACCGTATAAACGACAAGCTCTGTGACGACAGCTTCAAGGCACACACCTATGCCGGCATCCTCGGTCCGATCATCGGCAACATCGGCAATATCCTCTATGTTGTGCTTGCGCTGGTCGGCGGCGTGCTGCTGCTGACAGGCGCACCAAACCTCAGCATTTCCGGCATGGCTTTCAGCATCAGCATCCTTGTTCCGTTCCTTAATATGGCAAAGCAGTTCACCGGCAACGTCAACACCCTCTCCCAGCAGATAAACTCCATCGTCATGGCAGGTGCGGGCGCGGGGCGTGTCTTTGCCCTGATGGATCAGCAGCCCGAGACGGACGACGGATACGTCACTCTCGTGAACGTCACAGAGAACGCGGACGGCAGCCTGGCCGAAACTTCGGAGCGCACCGGCAAATGGGCCTGGAAGCATCCGCACAGTGACGGCAGCCTGACCTACACTCCCCTACGCGGCGACGTGCGCCTGACCGACGTCGACTTCGCCTATGTTGAGGGCAAGGACGTGCTGCATGACGTCAGCGTCTACGCGGAGCCGGGACAGAAGGTTGCCTTCGTCGGTGCGACCGGCGCTGGCAAGACCACGATAACGAACCTCATTAACCGCTTTTATGACATTGCCGACGGCAAGATACGCTATGACGGCATAAACGTCAACAAGATAAAGAAGGCTGATCTGCGCCGCTCCCTCGGTCTTGTCCTTCAGGACACGAACCTCTTCACCGGCACTGTCATGGACAACATCCGCTACGGCCGTCTCGACGCGACGGACGACGAGTGCCGCGAGGCCGCCGTCCTCGCCGGCGCGGACGACTTCATCAGCCGCCTGCCCGACGGCTATGGCACCATGCTCACCAACAACGGCGCGAATCTCTCTCAGGGGCAGCGCCAGCTGATCGCCATCGCGCGCGCCGCAGTCGCCGATCCCCCGGTAATGATCCTCGACGAAGCCACAAGCTCCATCGACACTCGTACCGAGGCCATTGTACAGCGCGGCATGGATAAGCTCATGGAGGGCAGGACGGTGTTCGTCATCGCCCACCGTCTTTCCACCGTGCGTAATTCGGACGTCATCATGGTGCTCGACCACGGACGCATCATAGAGCGCGGCAGCCATGAAAAGCTGCTTGAGGAAAAGGGCACCTACTACCAGCTCTATACCGGCGCGTTCGAGCTCGAATAAGCGCAAAAAATTCCCGGAACTGACCGTTCCGGGAATTTTTTTGATATATTGCTTTACTTGAGTATTTCCGCCTTGTTGATGATGAACTGACGCAGCCATTCGCCGGCTTCCTCGTTCTTCAGCGCAAAGTCGATTATCGATTCCAGATAGCCCTTAAGGTTGCCGGTGTCGTAGCGCCGGCCCTCGAAGTCCACAGCACACATCGGCTCGACATGGCACAGCTGCTTCATGCCGTCTGTGAGCTGGATCTCGTTGTTGCGGCCGGGGGCGGTGTTCGCGAGGATATCAAAGATCGCCGGGGTCAGCACATATCGCCCCATGATGGCGTAGTTTGAAAGGCGCTCGTCCATGGTCGGCTTCTCGTTCATGTCGCCTATGCGGTATACGCGGTCGGAAAGCTTCTCCTCGAGCTTCACAGAGGAGTACTTGCATATCTCCTCGCCGGGGAACTCCCTGATGGCGATTGCGCTGCAGTGGTTCGACTCGGCAGCGTTGACAAGCTGCTTGAGAACCGGCGTGTCGCTGAGCATTATATCGTCGCCCAGCAGTATGCCGAAAGGCTCATTGCCGACAAAGCTCTTCGCGCGCCATATCGCGTGGCCCAGGCCCTTTGTCTCCTTCTGGCGCAGGAAGTACACATCCGCCATGTCCGCGACCTCGCGCACCGTGCGGGCTTCCTTCTCCTTGCCGTCGGACAGCAGGCGCGCCTCGAGATCGGGAGCATAGTCAAAGTAATCCTCGATAGGGGACTTGCCGCGGTTGGTGATAATGAGTATCTCCTCGACACCCGCCGCGACCGCTTCTTCTACAATGTACTGGAGGACGGGCTTGTCCACCAGCGGCAGCATCTCCTTGGGGATGCTCTTGGTGTTCGGCAGCAGTCTCGTCCCGAGACCGGCTGCCGGGATTATCGCTTTCCTTACTTTCATGTCCTTACCTCCTCGGTGTGATATTTCAGTCCTTGAATTTCTCTATAAAATCTCGGAAAAACTTCTTTCCCGGAAGATACCTCATCAGCGGCAGGCCGATCAGATACATTACCGCAGCCTCGCCTAAGAAGATGTACAGAGCATTGAGCGCGAACACCTCCGGATGCGCGAATATCTTCTGACCGTTATACGCCTCGGTTATCACCGCGCCGATGACTACCGCGTTTATCACAACGTTTGCGCTGCATGCCAGAAACTCGCTGAGCAGGGTGTGCTTCCCCTGTCCGAGACGCGCCGCGGTAAGCACCGCCGCGAGCGTCGCGAGCGACCCGATTATGATATCAAATATGTTGCCCGTCAGGACATTCGCTATTGCGCAGCCGGCGAACAGCCCCCACGCCGTGCATGGCAGGAAGTACGGCAGTATGCACAGCGCCTCGGAAATGCGCACCTGTATCGCGCCGTAGCTTATCGGGGCAAGCAGCATTGTAAGCGCCGCGTACGCCGCACCGACAACGGCGGCAGCGGTGATCGAGCGCGCAGTATTATTCATTTTCATTTGTCTTTTCCTCCCGGCCTTCAGCCATTTCACGTGCGACCTCCTCGCGGTGCCTGAGCGAAAACTCGCAGCCGCAGTAAAGCTGTCTGTATACATTGTACTTCTCACACAGCTCGATGGAGCGATTCTCCCCGTCGCGCTTCTTGAAGTCGGACGGCAGCCAGCTTACGCCGACCATGCGCCCCACCTCTTCGCCGATCGTGTTTATCCTCACCGCGTCCTTATGGCGCGAGAGCGTCAGCGTTGAGCAGAAATAGTCAAAGCCATAGTGCTTTGCGATCCTGCCCGTTTCGAGCAGACGCACGCGGAAGCACTCTGTGCAGCGCTTGCCGCCCTCCGGCTCGTTCTCCAGCCCCTTTATGCGGGCATAATAATCCTCGCTCTTTCTCGGCTCGGCCAAGACGCTTACCTTATCTGCAAGGCCCATGTCCTCAATGAGCTTTACCTGAGTTTTGAAGCGGCGGTCAAACTCCTGCTGGGGGTAGATGTTCGGGTTATACCACAGCAAGGTCACGTCAAAATACTGCGTCAGATATTCAAGCACGGAGCTTGAGCACGGCCCGCAGCAGCTGTGGAGCAAAACACGCGGCAGCTTTTTGCCGCGCTTCTGGATGATCTTGTCCAGTTCCTTTTGGTAGTTTCTGTTCATGCCCAGATAATAACACAGATATCCGGAAAAAGCTACTGTTTAATGAAGCGGGCGTAACGGCCTGTTATTTTACAAAACGCCGCATGCACGTGACCGAACACGTACATGCGGCGTGGTGTTTATATATTCAACAAATTCAGCTCAGCACCGCCATGGCGATTGTGAGAATGATGCCGACGACGATAAACAGAGTGACCAGAAGCTTCCATGCCCACTTAATCCATGTCTCATATGGGACACGCGCAAGCGCAAGGCCGCCCATGATGAAACCGCAGGTGGGAGTCATAAGGTTTACGAGGCCGTTTGCGGCGACGTTTATCATTATTGAGGTCTCTACGCTCCAGCCCATGCCCGCGACAATCGGGGATACGATCGGGCTGGACAGGCTTGCAAGACCGGAGGAGCTGGGAACGAGGAAGCTGAGGCCGACATGCAGTATGTAGTCAAGCATACCAAACACACCCGCAGCAACACCGGACTGGCTCAGCGCGGTTACGGAAGCCTCAACGATCCATGTGCCGAGGCCGGTGGTGCTCATAATGACGGTGGCGGCGCGCGCCATCGCGATGACGAGGTTGACGCCGACCATATCACCGAAGCCCGAGATGATATACTTCATGATCTGACCTTTATTCTCAAGGCCGACGACGCCGATGATTATGCCCATGAGCAGGAACCAAGTCGCCGCGTCATAGAACCACCAATCGCCGAAGCCGGCGCCGGTGAGCCAGGAGGAAATTGGTGCAAAGAAGCTGTACGCGCCTTCACCGAGGCTGCCCCAGGGAATGAAGCCGAGGATCATAACGATGAAGGACAGACCGAACAGCCACAGAACAGCCTTCTGACGGCCGGTGAGCTTTACATCGCCGATGGTCTCTTTGCCGCCGTAGGCCAGCCTGCACTCACCCAGCTGCTCAGGCGTGAGAATCGAGCCCTTGGCGGCGCGAACCTTCTTCGCGTAGGAGGTAACGAAGAGTGCTGAGATAACGTAGGAAGCGAGCCAGAGAACGATGGCGATGACATAGGTGATACCCATGTTGACCTCAACGCCGACGTCAGCCGCGGCAGAGACTGCCGCGCCGGTGGCGAAGGGGTTAATGGTGGAGCCGAGAACGCCGGTGCCTGCGCCGAGCAGAACGGTCGCCGCGCCGACTACCGGGTCAAAGCCGGCTGCCATCATGGTCGCTGCAAGCAGGATGTAGAAGCCGACGGTCTCCTCACCCATGCCGTAGGTGGTGCCGCCGATGGAGAACACGAACATCAGGACCCATATAAGGACGAGTTCTTTGCCGTGCAGCCTGCGCACGAGGGACTGGATGCCGGTTTCGAGAGCGCCCGTGCCGTTCACTATTGCAAGGAACGCGCCTAGGCAGAACACAAAGGTGATAACGTCGGCCGCATCAGCGAAGCCGTTGACGGGAGCCATAAAGATATCGTTGGAGGCCGCTCCGACGACTTCGGCGGTATTGCCGTCCGCGTCGGTGTAAGTGCTGCCCGCCGCTATCCATGTGGCTATTGACACAAGAAGCAGAACGGCGAGCAGGATCGCAAACGTACTGATCGATCTTTTTGCCTTTTTGGACATGATTTAAACCCCTCTCCTTTACTTTGCTCGGACTTTGCAATCGGAATCAAGCGGTATTAATACATATCTAAACGTAAAACCTTACTGGGTAATCACGGTGCCGGTCTTGCCTTCGAGGGCGTCCGCGGCACGGGCAAGCGAAGTGATGAGTGCGGTCCCGCCATGGCCGTTGTTCTTCACGAACTCCATGCAGGATTCAACTTTCGGCAGCATGCTTCCGGGGGCAAACTGGCCTTCCGCGATATACTTCTCGCAGTCGGCGATCGTCATGGATGAAAGCTCCTTCTGGCCGGGCTTATTGAAGTTTATGCACACCGCGTCCACTGCGGTGAGGATGATGAGGCGGTCGGCGCGCACGTCCTGCGCCAGCAGGGAGCTTGCGCGGTCCTTGTCGATGACTGCCGCGACGCCGCGAAGGCCGTCCTCGGTCTCGACGACGGGGATGCCTCCGCCGCCGACGGTAATGACGATATCACCGGCGCGCACGAGCCGATCGACAACGTCCAATTCAACAATGCGTTTGGGGATAGGTGAGGGAACAACGCGGCGGTAGCCACGGCCCGCGTCCTCAGCGAATACGAAACCCTTTCCCTCGGCAATCTTCTCGGCCTCTTCCTTGGTGTAGAAGCTGCCGACAGGCTTCGTAGGATGCTGGAAACCCGGGTCCTTTTCGTCGACGACGACCTGCGTCACGACGGTCGCACATTCCTTATTTATGCCGCGATTCTTCAGCTCATGCTGGATAGCCTGCTGAAGATGATAGCCGATGTAGCCCTGGGTCATTGCGCCGCATTCGGGGAA
>CAKTPC010000038.1 GCA_934590505.1 uncultured Oscillospiraceae bacterium | reverse complement strand
TGTCCGTCATTCTGAGAATTGTGATCTTATCCGAGCTGTAGCCAGTATATGATTCAACCGCGCGGATAATATCCAGTCTGACCTTCGGGTTCGCCGCGCCCTCACAGACGACGACTACGCCGCTGTCCGAAATGAGCACGCGCGCATTGCCCACGCCCTCACTGCACGAGAGCACCTGTGCCAAAAGTCCGCTGCTGTCGCTCTCCGCATTTTTCTGGGAGTTGCCGCCCGGGAGCAGCAGAAGCAGCACCCCGGCGATAAGGATCATGAACGGATAGCGAAATCGCCCCAGCAGCTCTGCCTTGCCTTTAAGCTTATCCGTCATTACATCCACATCTGCCTTTCAGCCGGAATACCAAGCTCGTTCTGGATCACGCCCTCAAGCGCGGTCTTGGCGCTGCCGATATCCGGCGCGTCTATCTCCGCCGAGTACGGCACCCATAATCCGTCCAGGTTCCACTGCGCCTGGACCTTCACCCCGGAAACATTCGCTCCAAGCTCTTCCGCTTTGTCCAATATATATTCCTCGCATTGCTCTTCTATGACTGCTCTGTTGAGCCTGTCATCCATTCTTTCCGCACTCTCGTTTATTGCCGCCTCCGCTTCACGCAGTCGGGCTGTCTCAAGTGCGTATATATCAAAGTCTATCTCCTTTATCGGGCTGAGTATCGCCATCGTCAGCGCCGCTGTGCACAGCAGCTGCATAATGCGCCGTACGCCGCCATCAGGTGTGATGTTTATCGCCGCGCCGCAGAATATGGACACTGCGCATAGCTGGCGTATGCTCTCCTGTATCATCCTGTCACCGCCTTCATTCCCGCCATCATTGATATGAAAAGCATTATCCCGCAGCAGCCGAGCAGCCCCAGCAGCAGTCCCATAGCGCTGCCCACTCCCGAGAACAGCGCGGACAGGCGCGGGCTCTGCATGGAGTCAGTCACCGCGGCGGCAGCCTTCAGAATAAGCATTTTTACGGACAGTACCGCAAAAGGCCCCGCGCACAGGACGCAGACGGTAATAAGCCCAAACGCTCCCGCGCAGCTCCTTATTACTCCCGCCGCGGCAAGCACCGCCCCCGAAGCGTCGGATATCATTCCGCCGACGACCGGCAGCACTGTTGATATCACCGTGCGCATGGTCTTTACCGCTGCGGCGTCGGTACTCGATGTGATAACGCCGGTCATGCTTATGTATGCCGTGAAGCTTATCGTCATTCCTGTCATTATTATCGTCGCGGCCCACTTTGTAAAACGTGCCGCCGCGGCCATGAGCGAATTGGGAAACACTCCGTTTGCTACCGTCACCGCAAGATACGCATATACAAGCGGGACTACCAGTTTCTGCGCAATGCTCATAAGCACGTCCAGCGCTAGACTCACCGCGGCGAACTTCGCCCCGGCCGACGTCAGTGCGCCCCCGGCTGCCGCCGCCGTAAATATGACCGGCAGCGCCGCCTTCGAGTAATCCGACAGTCTGAACATGGATTCCACCGTCTGCGACACTATACCGTCAACGCCTTTGAGCATTATCATGGCCGCGCCGCAGCAGCCAGCGATCTCTATATATTCGCTTATCCCCTTGCTGCTGCACAGCGAGCCGCCGAGGGCACACAGCAGTGCAATCGTGATAATCGTCGCGCCGAAGCTGAGATTGTCCCTCAGCTCAGATACGACCTTGTTCAGAAAGCTTTTCCAGACCCTTGTGATAGCGCCCCCGGCGTCATAGCTCCCGTCAAAGCTGAGCTTGCCGGATATCTCCTTTTCATCGTCAGTGAGCTGCTCCTCAAGCGAATATGCCCCTGCCTCCTCAGCGGCCTTGTCGACAAGCTCCTCCGCATAAGCGCGCTTCGGCAGCACAGCCAGCAGTATGAGCATCGCAAGTGCGGCCGCGGCACGTCTCATACCATGCCGCCTATCATATTGAGCATGTTCATTATCACCGGCATGGCCACCGCAGTAGCACACAGTGTCGCCGCGATCTCGACCGCCGCGGCTATCGCACCTTGTGACGCGTCCTTGCACAGCTCTGCGCACAGCTTGCTTATCGCCGCGATCCCCGCGCATTTCAGCATCGGCTGCAAAAGCGTACCCGACACACCCATAGCGTCCCTCGCGCGCTCGGCAAGTCCGGTAAGACTCTGTATCATCCCCACCGTGCCGAGCAGCATGACCGTGACAGCGGCCGCAGCAGCCGCGAAGGAAATCTCCGGATTTATCCGCTTTATGAGTATACATACCACTGTACTGAGCAGAGCCGTTCCCGCACATTTTGCAACTATCTCCATGTCTATAGATTAAAA
This sequence comes from uncultured Oscillospiraceae bacterium, assembly GCA_934590505.1. Classification (GTDB taxonomy): domain Bacteria; phylum Bacillota; class Clostridia; order Oscillospirales; family Oscillospiraceae; genus Limivicinus. Next base: position 14,215 of record CAKTPC010000038.1, on the reverse strand, counting down.
AGGACCTTTATCATGTTGAACAGCTCGCTTATTTTCTGCACGACGATCATCAGCACAACTACCAGCGCGGTTATTGTCGTCATAAGCGCCTGCTCGTCACGCCCGGAGCGCTGAAGCAGTATGTTCAGAACGGCCACAAGTATTCCGACCGCGGCAATTTTGAAGATCAGATCAATGTCCATTGCCACTCTCCTAAATAAGCGTAATAACTATAAGTGCTCCCGACGTAAGAGCAAGTCCCATCCCAAGCCTGCGTGTCTGCGGCAGAGCCTCCGCGGCGGAGGTGCACAGTTTTTCCATCGCCTCCCGGCAGCTGCATATCGCCTCAAGTTGACTGTCGACATCGTACCTGCCGAGAAATGAACCGAGCGTACACAAGAGCCGCGCCGCCTCCACGGATTGCTTCACGTTCTCCGTGACACACTCTTCCCATATACTCTTAAAATCCCGGCTTCCAAGCTCCGGCAGCCGGCGCAGCAGCCCGGAAAGCAGAGCCTTGCCGGTGTCCTCCGTCCTCGTCTCTAACTGCGCGGCGAGCTCCGGAAGCGGCAGCGCGCGCGTCTCAAGCTCGTCCTGCATGAGTCGTAGCAGATGACAGAGCGCCTCCAGCTCGTTTAGCTGTTCTTTTTTCAGTGCCGTATAGCTTACCCCGCCGTACACCGCAGCGGCGGCAATGAGCATTATTCCGATGATCCTCATGTTTTCAGCCTTTCAAGTAAATAGCCGCGTCTGCCGCTGCTCAGTGAGACGGTGAGCAGGTTTTCAAATACACCCATTTCAAACAGCTCCCGATATAGAGGCCGCCTGAGCATTTCAGCGAGACTTCTCCCATGGGCTGTCGCAAGAACGGCTACACCGCATCCGGCAATTTCACCGATAGCTCTGATGTCCTCAGGTTGCGTTATCTCGTCCATCGCGATCACCTGCGGGTTCATCCCGCGCAGCAGCATCATCGCCCCCTGTGCCTTGGGCACGTCAATGAGAACATCCGTACAGGAGCCGAGTTCGAACTGTGCCCGTCCGTTTTCTGTCGCCGACAGCTCGTTGCGCTCGTCCACCACGGCGGTTCTGATCCCCGCCCCTGAGAACAGACGCACAAGCTCCCGCAGCGCCGTAGTCTTGCCGACACCCGGCGGTGCAGCTATAAGCGTGTTCCCAAGCCCGTCCGATATGATCTTATGCGCCTCCGCGCGGCATATATCACGGCATTCGTGCGGAATGCGTATGACCGCAGAGCTGTAATTTCTGAATCCTGTGAGTTCCCCGTGATTGTATATCGCCTGTCCGCACAAGCCTATGCGCAGTCCATGCCAGCTTATGTACCCGCTTTTCATTGACTGCATCGAGCTGTGCAGTGAAGCGCCGGTCGCCTTTTCAAGCAAACGCATGAGCTCGTCCTGCTCAAATTCCCTGTCCCTGATGCGGAGCTCACCCCCGCCTATAAGTGCCGTCGGCGGCTGCCCGATACGCAGACGTATTTCCTCGGCGCGGTCAAAACGACCACCGCTTAATGCATGTCCGAGCGTTGAAGGCAGCAGCGCGCAGACGTCTCCGAATGCATCCATGGTCTCACTTCCTTGGGACAGACTATGCTCGAAGTGCCGCATATATTACGCAAAAGCAGCAAACGCCATGTAGTGAACACGTGTTCACTTCATGGCGTTTACCCATTGTCCATATCAACTATCAAATTTTACGCAGGATCATTTTTATAAAATTGAGATACTTTCCTGCCCCCGCTTCCATTGACCGTCTGTCCCTTGCCGCATAGGGATTATCATGCGTCAGCCAGTCCCGCCATACCTCGTCTCGGCTGCGCATCTCTTCAATGCGCAGCACTTCAACGCCATGCGTCTTGGAAATGACATCGCGCCAAAACTCTACATCGTGCATGAAAGCTAACTGTTCCGGCGTCCATGACAGCAGAAGCTCCTCCGGCAGTGCGTCATGGCAGTCCTTCACCATCCCGGGCACAGCGATATAAATATAGCCGCCGTGCTTCACATATGGCAGTATCTCTTTCTGAAGATAAGCACCGTCACACCCGTAATAATTGAAGGCTCCGACATTTATGACCGCGTCGAAGAACTCCTTCTCAGCAGGCACATCCTTTAGCTCCGTTTTCAATGGCAGCACGTGGCTGCTCAACAACCCCTGAGATGTAAAAAAACGCCTGTTCTCCTCCGGATCGCTCAGCGGATCGACGGCATATACCTTGAGACCATACTCCTTTGCGAGAAAAACCGATGTGAGCCCCTTGCCGCAGCCGAAGTCACACACGACAGAGCCTGTGCGCAGCGCGCTGTTTTCAAGCAGCTCCTCAGTGAGCTTTATTGGATTGGGACCGGACAGCCTGCTCATGAAGGCAGCTGCGCTGTATTTCCTGCTGCGCGGATATTCGTCTGCCGCCGCAGACGGTTTTCTATAACCGCTTATGCCAAAGACAAAATGCTCGAAATGCTTTCGCAGCAGCTCAGATACCTTGCCCTTCGTGTCCATTCCGTCGTAAAGGTTTATAAGCGTGAATACCGGCCCGTAAAACTCCAGCGCAAGCTCAGCGGCAGAGCGGTATTTGTGGTCATAGCCCGGCATTTCACGCAGCAGATCTTCGGTGTACTTGAGCGGACCTGCCCCGAGATACTGCTGGAATAGTGTGTTCATCTCCGGCGAGCGGAACTGCTCCAGCGTAATCATCCGTCTGAAGCGCGACGCGAACGGGTCCTCCGTCCAGTAAATGAACTGCGCCATGGTAAAGCCGATAAGCTGTTCTATCGCTGTGTTTCTGTAGCTTTCGGGCATTTCATCGAATATCCCGGCAGGCAGAGAGAATCGCTCCGCACCGCTGCGGTCGTTCTCCTCCATTCGCCGCAGGATGCTGTCAAAAATATCCCGCTTATTAGTATAGTGTTTATACAGCGCGCCCTTGGTTATTCCAAGAGTATCTGCTATCATGCTTACGGACACCGCCTCATAGCCGTCTTTTGAAAACAGCTCCAGTGAAGCCAGCAATATTTTCTCTTTCGTATCCATAATGGTTTGCCTTTCCTCAATAGTAAACGCCAGTTCACTTCATTATAGTAAACTGGCGTTTACGCGTCAAGTCTTATTTATTTGGCCACGGTGTTATTACACGCTTCTTGAGCATAAATGCCCTATCTGAAATTTCCGCCATCGGCAGGTCAGACATGGAATCCGAATAGAATTCATCGGAATGTCCATCGGGGTAGCGCTCATAAAAGCGGCGCACCTTCTCTTTGCCGTGGCAGTTTTCGCCGTCTATCCTTCCGCTGTGCTTATCCATTCTTGTGCCGATGAGATCGACCCTAAGCTCCCGGCAGACCGGCTCAAGCAAAAATTCCGGCGACGCGGAGATTATCACATCATCGTCTTTCTTCTGCCTGAGATACCACTCGCCTATCCCATCCATGTGCTCCGCCCAGAAGCGCTCAACCTCACTGTCGATATTCGGGATGTCCTTCAGAAATGCAAAGAGCTTTTCCTTCAGCTTTGCAGCGCTTCCGCCCTTTATTGCATAAGCAACAGCCTGCGGTATTACCCCGGGAAAATTCTTCAGCATTATCCCCGGATACTCTCTTAAGCAGTGCTTTATGAACGTGACCGAACTGTCGGGATAGAATATCGTCTTGTCAAAATCGTAGGTATTCAATATGCTTCACCGTACATAATAAAGGCGGTTTTCCTTTATCGGCTTTGCTGCCGGTGTCTCTGCGGGATAGCCGAGGATGCAGTTGCCGACGCCGATGTACTCTCCCTGCACGCCCCACTTTTCAAGCAGCGCTTTTCCCTCCGCCGATGCAAAGACCTCTTGCGCGCGGTTTACCCAGCAGGAGCCGATACCGAGCGCGGACGCCGCGTTCATAAGGTTACCCAGCACAAGGCTCCCGTCTTTGACCGCATTTGCGTTATCCGCCTCCGCCAGCACTACGAGCACGGACGGTGCTCCGTAGAACGGATCACCGTCTGATCCCATGACCTGTGCGTTGAGCTTTGACATGTAAGCGATCGTGTCCTTATCCTGCACGGCAATTATTATTGCCGGCTGCCTGTTCATAGCGCTCGGCGCGCGCAGGCCTGCCCTGAGTATCTGCTCAAGCTCACCATCGCTTATCTGCTCGCTTTTATATTTTCTGACACTGCGGCGCTCATACAGCGCATTCAATCCGTCTTTCATACACTTTGTCCTTTCATTTGAGTCTTAATGTGTTTACAAGCACAGCAGCTGAAGCGGCAAAGCATGCAATTACCGCTGCCGTGATTGAAAGTATACCGGCCGCACCGAGCACAGCAGCGGCAATGTTCACGCATATCCCGGCAGTTATGTTTTCCAGAGAAATGCGTAATGCAAGCTTCGATATGCCTATCGCCTTCGGGAGCTTTCTGATGTCTCTGTCCATCACCAGCACATCCGCCGACATAAACGCAGCCTCAGAGCCGAGTGCGCCCATTGCGATCCCAACGTCTACTCTTTCCATAAGCGCACGGTCGTTATATCCGTCTCCGACAAAGGCAACGCTTGATTTGCTGCCCTTGTTCGACATCAGGTAGGCCAGCGCCGAGAGCTTATCCTCGGGCTTGAGCTCTGCGCGCAGCATATCAAAGTTGAGCTTCGACGCAAGCGGCCGCGCCACGGATAAAACATCTCCGGTGAGCAGCGCCATTTTCTTTATTCCCTGGACACGCAGGCTCTCAAGTGCGTCGAACGCCCCGCTGCGTATTCTGTCAGCCACAAGTATATGCCCGCGATATTTTCCGTCGACGGCCACGTGTATCGCCGCTCCGCTGCGGCTTGGCAGCTCGCAGCTTATGCCGTGCTCCTCAAGCAGCGCTGTGTTCCCGACATAGACCAGCGCATCCCCGACGATCGCACTGACTCCCCTCCCGGGGATCTCCTCGACCTGCGTTACCTTCATGTCCTTCGCGCTTTTGATGCCAACGGCCTCGCGCAGTGCGTATGCTATCGGGTGCCGAGAGAAAACCTCCGCGGAAGCGGCAGTCGTGAGAAGTTCACGTTCTGTCATGTTCACCGGGAAAACATCGGTTATTACATAGCGCCCCTCCGTTATAGTCCCAGTCTTATCGAACACCATAGTCTCTGCCATGGCCATGGACTCTATGCAGTCCTCTCCCTTTACGAATATGCCGAGTTTTGCGGCAGCGCCTATACTCTTTATGTACGCAAGCGAAACGGAGAGCACCGCTGCCGAGGGACACGCGCAGATAAGAACTATCGCTGCCCTGCGCAGCATCTCCAGCCATTCGGCGTTGAACATCGGCACGACCACCGCAAGCACCAGTGCCAGCGCGAGCATGGACGGTGTGTATATAGAGATAAACTTGCGTATAAAGCTCTCCTGGCTAGATCTGAACTGCGCCGCTTTCTCGGACATACGCACGAGTCTCGCCGCGGTCGACTGCTCAAAGCTCTTTGTAACGCGCACTCTTATCGGAGCCGTGACGTTCATGCACCCAGAATATACCTTGTACCCGACCGCGACGTCCCACGGGCGCGCCTGCCCGGATATTGCGGATGTGTCCACCGTTGTTACGCCCTCTATAATAATACCGTCAAGCGGTATGCGTTCCCCCGCTGGGACCCGAATAATATCGCCGACGTTCACATAGTCCGGCTCGACGTTCAGCACGCCCTCGGCGGTTTCAACATTCGCTGTGTCTGGTTTTATTTGCGGAAGGGCCTTTAGTGCCGCGCCGCAGCGTTCGCTGACGAAGGTCTCCAGCAGACGTACCGCGTGGAAAAGGATCAGCAGCAGCACGGCCTCTGTATAAAAGCCGAGTGCAAACACCGCAATAGCGGCCACGAGCGTTATCTGCTCCGCCTCGAAATATTTCCGTTCTATAAGCTTATCTATCGCATCCATCAGTACGGCAAAGCCCGCAATGATAAACGGGATGAGAAACGCGACACACTTCATCCAGCCCTCTGCCGGAAGGAACAACAGCGCAGCCAGCAGCACAGCCGAAAACACGGCCGGCGCTATCCCGCCGATGCTTATGGAGCCGCAGTCGGCAAAGCCGCGTTTTGCCTTTTTCGCTCCGCGGCTCTCCCCGTCGATATCATCGATCTCAGGAAAATCCTGCGGTTCGTTTTTCGTTTTCAGATGTCGGCTCTGCTCGGAAACATGCTTTCCCATAACGCAACCGTCCTTATCGTAATGCTAAACTAATTCTTCTCAAGCTACATGATACATCCCTGACCCAGTTTTGTCAACAAATTGCAACTTATTGAATATAACAAAATTGCGGAGCAGCAGAGCCGCTCCGCAATTCTGTATAAAGCCAAGCTTTTTCAAGCTTACTTCATGCCGTTCTCGTAAGCCTCGATCATCTTCTTGACCATCTGGCCGCCGATAGAACCGGCCTGACGGCTGGTGAGCTCGCCGTTGTAACCGTTCTTGAGGTTGACGCCGACTTCGGCAGCGGCTTCCATCTTGAACTTATCCATTGCCTCACGGGCTGCGGGGTTGACAAGATGATTACTGGTATTGGTAGACATAGTTTGCATCTCCTTTTTGATGTTTTGGGTTCGTTGCCCGTGCTTATCTTCTGCACTCAGGTTTTCTATATTCATAAAAAGGAGATGTAAATTTTTCATATTCGAGAAGAAACTGCCGCTTTCTCATGTATTCGCTTTGAGCGCGTCTTATTTTTCTTCATCCGTAAATTCAAACAGGTCATCAACCGTCACATTGAATACCTTAGCAATATCCATAGCCAGCTTAAGTGACGGATTATACCTGCCGTTCTCAAGGTGAACGATCGTTTCTCTCCTTGCTCCCACAAGCTCGGCAAGCTCACTTTGCTTATACCCTGCCTTTTCTCGGTATTCTTTGATTTTAGTTACGAGCGCCATCTTAAATTCCCTTTGCATCCATATAACAGAATATAACCGTTCTGACAATGGCCGTCAGCACCAGTACACCCATCAGCATATATCCTATTATTTCAGAGGATATCGTAAACCTTAAAATAGCGGACAGGAATGCGATGCAGACGATCAATACCATAGTGATCTTATAGCATATCGAATCGCATCTTTTCAGATTTGCCGCCGCCATTTCGTCCACGGTCTCTTTTTTGTATTTCCTTTCGCGCGCAGCTAAAAGACAGAAAAACATAAAAGTGAATATCGCAACGCACTGCTGGATAGAGCTGAAATAATCCTCCCAGCCATTTCTTGCCCAGCACCAGTAATACATCGCAATGCAAATTGCCAGTACGATACGTGCCCCAAGCAGTTCTCCTAATGTTACCTTCTTATTCATATATTCGCCCTCCATGTTATATATTTCGCACTTGTGATGTTATAAATATATCACTTATATTTGCGATTGTCAATGGGAAAAGTGAAATTTTTTTAACTTTAGTTTCCGACCACCGTGATATAACATGGAGATATGTCTTTTCGCCGTCCAATTCCTATTCTCCGCCCGGCACGTCGTTTTCGTAGGCTGTTGCCGCCATGAGCCGTGATCGCGCAGCTGCGCTTGAGCCGTCGCGTCCGGTCACTCCGCGCTCGCCCGAAAAGCTTTTCACTTATAATATCCATGACGTCCATGACGCAGTTAAAATCTTTCATTGCCCCGGAAAAATTTTTAAAAATGCCGCCCAACCTAAGGCTGGGCGGCATTTTGTTAACTCTTATCCAAGCGCAGCGATCTCCATCTCTCGCTCCCTCTTGAGCGTGAGGTCGGGGAAAATGTTGTCCGGGGACTCATACACATAATTTGAAACGTATATGAAGCCGTTCTTCGTCTCCTCAACGGTAAGCTCGTGCGTAAACGCGCAGTCCGTACCGTACCACGGATAGACCGCGTCGATCTTCATTGTCAGCGTCCCGTCGCTGTTATACCAGTAGTCGGTGATCTCAGGCTCCGGCAGGTGCACCGTCGTCGAAGTGTAGAAGCCGGGCTGTGCGCCAAGGATGAAGTAACCGCCGTAGCTGCCGCTGTTGTCTGCCATGGCGCGTATCGTCTCGTCCTTTATATCGAAGAAGTGGCCGATCACCCGCTCGAACTGCTCATATGGCACTATGTGCATATTCGTGTCCTTGACTGTCGCATAGCCTGTCAGCGCGTTAATGTTGCTGCTTACAAGCTGCTCCGTCCCGTAATACTGCCCGTACAGTATCGGGTAAAGGCAATTGAAGTCAAGCTCCCCGAAGTTATCAGAGCTCCATGTACATGTAAACAGATTGTTCTCCGCGTATGCGGAGCTGCCGAGATAGCGCTCCGAGAGGGCACGTTTGTCGTCGGCATAAGGCACGAGCCGTATAAAGGTATGCGGATTTGTGCCGAGCTTGCCGTCCTTATCGAAGCTTCCGGTATATCTGTTGCAGATGAGCCAGCCCTTTTCTGTGTATTTTATCTCCGAAAGTGAAAACTGCCCCGCTGAATATATTCTTGGGCTTCCGTCCCTCCACTCGACCGATATCGTTATGACCGAGCCCACGCCTTTGTTGTAGACAAGGTTGTTCGCGTGTATGGAGCCGTCGGTGTGGACGACGTAGTATGCCGCCTCAGCGTCCTGCCCCGCATTTACAGCGTTGCCGAAATCGATGAGCTGCTGCGGGTTCTGCATGTCCATGTTCCCGAAATAGTCTATCGCCGAGTAACCGTTCTCCGCAAGCGTGTACACGATCTGCGCAACAGAATCCTGCGAGAGCACCACATTGAGTGCCGTGCCCTTATCAAGACTGTCGTAGGTGTCGCGCGTACTGAGCATGGCGTTTTCGGCCTCTTTCTTCAGCGCGTTCATGACCTTGTCCGGGACCTCATTGACTGTATCGTATTCCTTTTCCGGTGTCGGCGCGGGAGTCACCGCTGTGTTTTCACCGGTGACTGCCGGGGGCGATACCGGCGCGCTCTCAGTCTGCTTCTTTCCTTTGCCGAAAAGCCCTATGCCCAGCATCCCCAGCATAAGTATGAGCAGCAGCACCGAGAGTAAAATTACTTCATTTTTCTTCATAGAAACCTCCGCTCGAAAGAGCCATGACCTCAGCGGTCACTCGGAGCAAATGCGGAAATTCTTTCCCTACTTAATAAACATCGCATCGCCGAATGAGAAAAAGCGGTACTTCTCTCTCACTGCGGTGTTGTACGCATTCATGATGTGCTCGCGTCCCGCCAGTGCGGACACCAGCATTATAAGCGTGCTCTCTGGCAGATGGAAGTTTGTGACAAGCGCGTCTATGCACTTGAAGCGATAGCCCGGATAAATGAAAATATTCGTCCACCCGGAGCAGGCTTCAAGCGTCCCGTCCTCTTTTGCAAAGCTTTCAAGCGTGCGGCATGAGGTAGTACCGACTGCGATCACCCGTCCGCAGTTTTTCTTTGTTTCGTTTATAGCCGCAGCAGTTTCCGCCGGTACGATGCAGAATTCCGAGTGCATCTCGTGCGCCTCGATTTCGTCCTCTTTCACCGGGCGGAAAGTGCCGAGTCCAACGTGCAGTGTCACATAGCAGACCTTCACGCCCTTCGCTGCTATCTTTTCAAGAAGCTCCTTTGTAAAGTGCAGCCCCGCGGTCGGCGCGGCGGCGCTCCCGAGCTCTCTTGAGTATACTGTCTGATAGCGCTCCGCGTCCTGAAGCTCCTCTTTTATGTAGGGCGGCAGCGGCATCTTGCCAAGGCGCTCCAGCACCTCAAGGAATATGCCCTCATAATTGAATCTTACAACACGGTTTCCGCCCTCCGCGACCTGTTCCACAATGGCGGTGAGCTGCCCGTCTCCGAAGCTCAGCTCTGTGCCCGGCTTGGTCTTGCGTCCCGGGCGGCTCAGGCACTCCCAGCGCCCTTCGCCGAGGTCGCGCAGCAGCACCAGCTCCACGCTCCCGCCCGTTGAGCGCGTTCCGATAAGTCTTGCCGGGAGCACGCGGGAGTCATTGAGAACAAGGCAGTCTCCGGGATTCAGAAAATCCGGCAGTTCATAAAAATGATGGTGCTCGATTTCCCCGGAAACCTTATCAAGCAGCAGCAGTCTCGACCCATCCCGCCTCTCAAGCGGGGTCTGGGCGATCAGCTCCTGCGGCAGATCAAAATAAAAATCCGACTTTTTCAAAGTGTCTTTCCTCTTTCAGCACAGTTTTTGTACGCTTTATTATAACACTCTCCACAGCGTTTGAACAGCACCGCGGTAATAAATCATGGAACTCGCTAATACATTGTGTGATGAAATCTTCTATGTGGAGGCTGTTATGGTTAAAGTACCTGTTTTCAAAGGCTCATGCACCGCAATAGTTACGCCCTTCAACGAGTATGGCGTGGACTATGAGAGACTTAAAAAGAACATCGAGTTCCAGTATGAAAACGGAACCTCGGCCCTTGTGGTCTGCGGCACGACCGGCGAAAACGCGACGCATACGCCTAATGAGCATGACGAGCTTGTCCGCGTGACGGTGCGCACCGTCAACGGACGCATGAAGGTGATTGCCGGGATAGGCAGTAACAACACCGCAAACGCCCTGCGTGCTGCCGAGGACGCGAAATATTCGGGTGCTGACGCCGTCCTCATGGTCACACCCTATTATAACAAAACCACCCAGAAGGGGCTTATAGAGCATTTCAGCTATGTTGCCGACCGCGTGGATATCCCCATGATCCTATATAACGTCCCCAGCCGCACCGGCATCGGCATCAATGCCGATACATGCAAAGTGCTCTCGCAGCACCCGAACATCAACGGCATAAAGGAAGCCTCCGGGGACATTGCCTTGGCCGCCAAGATACGCAGTCTGTGCGGAAATGATCTTTATATCTGGAGCGGCAACGACGACTGTACCGTACCTCTCATGTCCCTCGGCGCGCTCGGCGTCATTTCCGTCGCGAGCAATATCGTCCCCGGAGCGGTCGCAAAGCTCTGCGCGCTCTGCCTTGAAGGCAGCTACGCCGAGGCGACCGAGCTGTACGCCAAGTACGCTTCACTCTTCTCTGCGCTGTTTATTGAGACGAACCCGATCCCCGTCAAGGCCGCAATGAAGATGATGGGCATGGACAGCGGCATCCTCCGCCTTCCTCTCACCGAGATAAGTCAAGAAAGCTTTGAAACGCTCCTCAAAGCGATGCGTGACGCCGGCATAAGCGTGTGACCCCCTATAGCCTGACTTCAATAAACTCTGGTATTTCGTTCGTGAGTGAGGAAACTGCGGCAGTATAATTTCCCAGTTCCCTGACTGATATGCTGCACTCCGGTACCCCATCTATTGAAAAGCAACTGTTATCGCATTTCACGTCAAAGGAGCAGAGCGGCCTGTGCATGCCCGTTCCGAGCAGCTTCAGATAGCTTTCCTTGACCGTCCAAGTCCGCGTGAACATGAGGTCTTTATCCGCCGCCTGCGCTATGGCGGCGGCTTCTTTTTTTGTAAAAAACCTCCCCGCAAGCGCTGCGTTATATGCCGTGCGCAGCTGGATATCCGCACCGACACACTTTTCACTTATCGCGCACAGTACCATACCTGCGGAGTGCGACAGGCTGAACTCAAGCTCAATGCCGCGCAATTCCGGCTTGCCGAACTCCCCTGCTGAGATCTTGAGCGGAAGCTCAGCCTTCGGATATACCGAGCGCACCGCATGGATGAGCAGCAGCTCCGCTCCTAAGCCCTGCGCCCTTGCCTCAGGCCGCGCCGTTTTCTCAAGCCGCCCGAGCCTGTAACCGGACAGCATATGTAAAACGGCGTCAGCGGTAAGTCCGTTGACGCCGGCATAAAACACTTTCAGCATCAGGCGCGCATTGCGTCTATCGTTTTGCCGATAAGCTCATTGAGCTCCATCCCGAGCATTTCCGCGCCCTGACGGATAACATCGCGCGAGCAGCCCGCGGCAAACTTCTTGTCCTTGAACTTTTTCATTACGGACTTTGTCTCCATGTCGGATATGCCCGTCGGCCTCATAAGGGCAGCGGCCCCGATAAGCCCGGTTAGCTCGTCGGTCGCGAACAGCACCTTTTCCATGTACTTCGTCGGCTCAACATCAATGCATATGCCGTAGCCGTGGCTGATTATCGCGTGGATCATATCCTCGTCTATGTCCAGCTCATGCAGTATCTCATTTGCCTTGACGCAGTGCTGCTCGGGGTACAGCTCAAAATCTATGTCGTGGAGCATGCCTACGGCCTTCCAGAATTCCACATTCTCCGGGTCGTATTCCTTGGCAAATTCGCCCATGACCTTAGACACGGTTTCGCCGTGCTGTATATGGAACGGCTCCTTGTTGTAGCGCTCAAGCAGTTCATGTGCCTGCTCGACTGTAGGAATATAGCTCATGATTATACCTCCCACTGTATTTGTCTCTTTGTACGGTAAAACATGATAATCCCTCGGCAACATATAATCAAGCATAAAATATGAAGAGACTGCAAAAAATTTGCAGTCCCTTCATATTTAAACAATTATGCGTCCGCACTGCTGCTCGGCATAGCCGATTCCGCGGTCGAGCCCGTGCCGTTCCCGGTGTTGCCGCTCACGCTCGGTGAGCTGGTCTGGCTGCCGGTTCCAACATCCGATGACGCCATTGGGCTCGTAGTCGGCATCACTGTCGCCGTTGCCGTGGGCAAAGCCTGCGCCGGAGACGAGGACACCATTCCGCTGTCCGTGCTGCTCGCGCCGCAGCCGCAAAGCATCGCCGCCATAAGCAGCACGCATATCAGATATACAAAAGACTTCTTCATATCTATCCTCCTTAGTTTGTAACGCTGATATTATTTGCCGCTGTTTAATTATTATGTACACGAATTCCGAATTTTTGTTTGCCATAAGTCTGCCGCTGTGCTATGATTTACTTATGGAAGATTTAAAGAAAAACGATATATACACCGTCACGATCGAGGATTATAGCTCTGACACCAACGGCATCTGCCGCATTAACGGGCGCGTGGTGTTTGTCCCCAAGGCGATCCCTGGCGAGGAGTGGGAAATAAAGATCGTCAAGGTCAGGCATGACTGCGCCTATGCCCGCGGTGAACGGCTCATCAAAGCGTCACCTGCGCGCATCGAGTCTGTCTGCCCTTATTTCGGTCTGTGCGGCGGCTGCGATACGCAGCATATCAGCTATGAGGAAGAACTTCGCTTCAAGCTCGGCCTTGTCAACAGCGCTCTGCGGCGCATTGGCAAGCAGAGCTTGCAGGTCACTGAGATCATCGGCAGCGAAAACGTTTCGCATTACCGCAATAAAGGCATCTTTGCCGTCGGCGCAGTTGACGGTAAGGCTCGCTGCGGCTTTTTCCGAGAGCGCAGCCATCAGCTCATAGCAGTCAATGACTGTCTTATCCAGGATCAGATAAGCTGCCGTGCCGCCATGGCGGTAACAGACTTTATGAATGCGAACGGGATCGCGCCATACAACGAAGCTGCCGGGGCCGGCGCTGTCCGGCACGTATTCTGCCGCCGTTCTGTTCATAGCAATGATGTACTGCTGTGCGTTGTTTCCAGAGAGGGCTTCGGCAAAATGACACAAGCTTTTGTAGACTGCCTCAGAAAATGCTGCCCTGAGCTTACCGGAATTGTCCTGAACATCAACCGCAGTACCGGCAATACGATCCTCTCCGGTGATTTCTATACCCTGTGGGGGCGCGGCAGCATCAATGACACGCTCTGCGGCTTCAAGTTTGATATCGCTCCCCAGGCATTTTTCCAGGTGAATCCTCCTCAGGCAGAGCGGCTATATGCCCGCGCCATTGAGTACGCCGCACTGACACCGGACATGCTTGCTCTCGATCTCTATTGCGGAGCGGGGACGATAAGCCTCTGTCTTTCCGCGCACGCGAAGAAAGTTATCGGTGCGGAGATCGTCCCCGAGGCCGTGGATAACGCGAATAAAAACGCGCTGGCCAACAACGTGACCAATGCTGAGTTTATTTTGGCTGATGCCGGTCAGGCGGCCAAGGCTCTATATGAGCGCGGAGAGCGCCCCGATGTTGTCGTTGTCGACCCGCCGAGAAAGGGTCTGCTGGAAAACGCGGTTGAAGCCGTCGCCGCGATGCAGCCGCAGCGCATCGTCTACGTCTCGTGCGATCCCGCAACGCTTGCAAGAGATATTCTCCGCTTCAATGCCTACGGCTATACGCTCGAAAAAGTCACTGCGGTCGATATGTTCCCGAGAACATGCCATGTGGAGACGGTAGTACTGCTTTCCCACAAAAAGCCAGACGGACATATCAACGTAAAAGTTGAGTTTGGTGAGGGTGAGGG
>CAKTPC010000037.1 GCA_934590505.1 uncultured Oscillospiraceae bacterium | reverse complement strand
CGAAGAGGCTCCCGGCAATGTCCAGCAGAAGGTCATTGAGGAAGCAAAGGCAGCCGAGGATAAGGAATAATCCAAAGGTAATAAGAACAACAGGGCGGCCTATTAAGGCCGCCCTATGTATAATCTGGTATAATCTATAAGCATCTGGCTTGATTGGAGATAAGATGAACAACGGTCTGTCCGGAATAAAGAACATAATATGGGCGCTGGCCATCGTCATCGCCCTGCTGGCACTGCTGGTCGGGCTGATTTTTTCAGTCGCGTCCCGCAACTATGGCGACGCTCCCGACGGCACTCTCGTGCTCAGCAGCGGCAGTCAGGCAATTGACAGCAGCAGTTCGGGGCTGGACGCTGATCCGTACTCCCCTATCGTCGGCGGCGGCACGCTCAATGAGCTGCCGAGCACGCAGGACGGCGGACTTGAGTACGTTTTCGGCATGACCTATCTCTGCACGTCGAGCTTCTCCGGCATCAATGATTATACCTCTACGATCGGCGGCGGTGCAAACGCGATCATGTGGACGGACGGCGGAAGCGGCATCCCGGCCTCCGCGGCTGCCGATACCGAGGTCCTCCTCAATGACGGCTCACTTGTCACTCCGGCAAAAGCCGCGGCCATATACCAGCCGAAGCGCCTTGTCATCTACATCGGCACTGACGGGCTTGGTACTGCGACGCAGGAGAGCTTTACGGCAGGGTACAAAAAGCTCATAAGCAGCATTCAGGCCGCAAGCAGCAGCACGACGATAATATGCTGCTCGCTTGCGTCCGTCAGCAGCTCATACCCCGGAGTCGACGGCGTGACTGCAGCAAAGATCGCTGAGGCGAACAGCTGGATAAAGCAGATATGCACGGACACCGGCATGTATTACGCCGACTTGGCTTCCATTCTCAACGGCAGCGACGGGTATATTTCTGACGAGTTCGTCACGCCCGACGGCAAGACCATCAGCTACGCCGGCATAGGCAAGATAGTCGAATATTTCCGCTATCACTGCGTATGAGCTTACGACTATAACTCCATATTATATAAAATGCGCTTCGCGATGCATCGCGAAGCGCATTTTCATATTCATTATCTTTTCTTTTTACCGAAGATGCTCTTGCCGGACTCGCCGTCAAGGTCGCCCATTGACGCGGCGAACTGGCGCAGCAGCTCCTTCTGGGAGGAAGTCAGGTTCTTCGGCGTCCGGACATTCACCGTGACGAACTGGTCGCCGCGGCCATTTCCCCGGACATACGGAATACCCTTGCCGCGCAGGCGGAAGGTCGTACCGCTCTGGGTGCCCTCGGGTATGGTCAGCTTCACCTTGCCGTCAAGCGTCGGGACCTCGATCTCAGCGCCGAGCGTTGCCTGAGCAAAGTTAATGTCCTGATCGAGCAGGACGGATGTGCCGTCACGCTCAAAGTGCTCATGCTGACGAATAAGTACTGTGACGATGAGGTCACCTGCGGTGCCGCCGTTCGAGCCGGCATTGCCCGCGCCGCTGACGGAGAAGGCCTGACCGTCGTCAATCCCGGCGGGGACGCTGACCGTCAGCTTATGCTGGCGGCGTATCTTGCCCATACCGCGGCAGGTCTTGCACGGCTGGTGAATGATCTTGCCGGTTCCGCGGCACTTCTGGCACGGGCCCATGGACTGCACCGCGCCGAACGGGGTACGCTGCGTGGTCTTGACTGTGCCGCTGCCCTTACAGTCGGGGCATATCTCCGGCGTGGTCCCGGGCATGCAGCCCGTACCCTTGCAGTCGGGGCACTGCTCGATGCGCGGAACGGTGACCTCCTTCTTGCAGCCGAAGGCCGCTTCCTCAAAGCTCACGGTCACAGTGGTCTCTATGCTCTCGCCGCGTCTCGGCGCGTTCGGATTGCTGCGTGTGCTCCCGCCGCCAAATCCGAAGCCGCTGAACATATCGCCAAATATATCGCCCAGATCGCCGAAGCCGCCAAAGCCGCCGAAGCCTGCGCCGCCCGCTCCGCCGAAGCCTGCGTTCGGGTCGAAGGCCGCGTGTCCGAACTGATCATACTTCTTGCGCTTCTCTGGGTCGGACAGGACTTCGTATGCCTCGTTGCCCTCCTTGAAGCGTTCCTCACAGGCCTTATCGCCGGGGTGCAGATCAGGGTGGTTCTCCTTCGTCAGCTTTCTGTATGCTTTTTTTATGTCATCGGCCGAAGCGTCTTTGCTGACGCCCAGCACCTCGTAATAATCTCTTTTATCAGCCATTTTGTCCTTGCAGCCTCAGCGCCGCTGTGCGCCTTAGGCTGCCCACACCTCCTATGCGACCCCAAAAACATCGGACTGCATGGAGTCTTTTTATTCGATACTGTCTCACATATGCGTACCTGAATACGCACTCTTGAGGCGGAGTATTGCGCCCCGCCTCAAGAGGATATTTTGCATGGGAATTACTTCTTGTTGTCGTCATCCACGACGGTGTAGTCAGCGTCGTAGTAGTCCTGACCGCCCTGTGCGCCTGCGCCGGGGTTAGTGCCGCCAGCCTGGCTGGGATCAAAGCCTGCTCCCTGTGCGCCGCCCGCTGCCTGATACAGCTTCTCGGAGACCTTGTAGAAGGCCTGAGTCAGCTCCTCGGTCGCGGCCTTGATGGCTGCGGTGTCAGTGCCGGTGAGTGCCTGCTTGAGTGCGGAGAGCTTGGTCTCGACTTCGCTCTTGTCGGCAGCATCGAGCTTGTCGCCCATTTCGTTGAGGGTCTTTTCGGTCTGATAGACCATCTGGTCGCCCTGGTTGCGAACATCGACCTCTTCCTTGCGCTTTGCATCCTCGGCAGCGTACATCTCGGCTTCCTTGACTGCCTTGTCAATGTCCTCCTTGGACATATTGGAGGAAGCGGTGATGGTGATATGCTGCTCTTTGCCGGTGCCGAGATCCTTTGCGGAGACGTTGACAATGCCGTTCGCGTCTATATCAAAGGTGACTTCGATCTGAGGAACGCCGCGGCGTGCCGGGGCGATGCCGTCCAGATGGAAGCGGCCGAGGCTCTTGTTGTAAGCGGCCATCTCGCGCTCGCCCTGCAGGACGTTGACCTCAACGGAGGTCTGGTTGTCCGCCGCGGTGGAGAAGACCTGGCTCTTTCTGGTGGGGATGGAGGTGTTGCGCTCGATGAGCTTGGTGAACACGCCGCCGAGGGTCTCAATGCCGAGGGACAGAGGAGTGACGTCGACGAGGACGATGCCCTCAACGTCGCCGGTCAGAACGCCGCCCTGGATAGCTGCGCCGATAGCAACGCACTCATCGGGGTTGATACCCTTGAAGCCTTCCTTGCCGATAAGGGACTTGACCATGTCCTGAACTGCGGGGATACGGCTGGAGCCGCCGACGAGCAGAACCTTGGTGATGTCGCTGGGCTTGAGGCCTGCATCGGACAGAGCCTGCTTCACAGGGCCGCTGGTCTTTTCGACGAGGTGGTGGGTCAGCTCATTGAACTTTGCACGGCTCAGAGTAACGTCGAGGTGCTTCGGGCCGGTGGCATCTGCGGTGATGTAA
This sequence comes from uncultured Oscillospiraceae bacterium, assembly GCA_934590505.1. Classification (GTDB taxonomy): domain Bacteria; phylum Bacillota; class Clostridia; order Oscillospirales; family Oscillospiraceae; genus Limivicinus. The sequence goes on along the minus strand of CAKTPC010000037.1, from coordinate 13,335 downwards.
GGCAGATTGATGTTGGAGGTGGTCACGCTGGAGAGCTCGACCTTTGCCTTCTCGGCTGCCTCACGCAGTCTCTGCATTGCGACCTTATCTGCGCTCAGGTCGATGCCCTCGGTCTTTTTGAACTCAGAGACGAGGTAATCGGTGATGCAGGCGTCGAAGTCATCGCCGCCGAGGCGGTTGTTGCCGGCGGTCGCGAGAACGTCGATAACGCCGTCGCCGATCTCCAGAACGGAGACATCAAAGGTGCCGCCGCCGAGGTCGTAGACCATGATCTTCTGATCGGCCTTTTCCTTATCCAGACCGTAGGCCAGAGCGGCTGCGGTCGGCTCATTGATGATACGCTTGACGTCGAGACCCGCGATCTTGCCGGCATCCTTTGTTGCCTGACGCTGAGCGTCGGTGAAGTAAGCGGGGACGGTGATGACGGCCTCGGTGACGGGGCTGCCGATATAAGCTTCGGCGTCGGCCTTCAGCTTCTGCAGGATCATTGCGGAGATCTCCTGCGGGGTGTAGGACTTATTGTCGATATTGACCTTGTAATTGGAGCCCATCTCACGCTTGATCGAGGAGATGGTACGGTCGGGGTTGGTGATGGCCTGGCGCTTTGCGACCTGGCCTACCATACGCTCGCCGGTCTTTGCGAATGCAACGACAGACGGAGTGGTACGTGCGCCTTCGGCGTTTGCGATGACGACGGCTTCGCCGCCCTCCATGACTGCTACGCAGCTGTTAGTTGTGCCCAAATCTATTCCTATGATCTTACCCATTGTGAATTCCTCCTGATATATGTGGATTTGTTTTTTACTGAGAATTTATATACTAAAACCGCAAAGCGGTAATAGCTGAATTAGATGTGTTAATTCTGACGCGGGGATTTTGCTTTCAGACGACGAAGCCAAGCGAAGCTGTACCAAGGTACTGCGAGCGCGGCTGAGGAAGTATCAAAGCAAAAGGCCAAGTCAGTTCGCTACCTTTACCATGGCGAAGCGTATTACCTTATCGCCCATCATAAAGCCCTTCTGGAACACCTCGACGATCTCGTTCTCGCCCTTTTCCTCATCCTCAACGTGCATAACAGCGTTGTGGAAGGCGGGGTCGAACTTCTTGCCGAGACACTCTATCTCGGTCACGCCAAGCTTTTCCATCGTGACGTTGAACTGATTCATTATCATTTCAACACCGCGGCGGTAAGCCTCGTCCTCCGTGGACTGTGCCAGCGCACGGACAAGATTATCATAAACCGGCAGGAACTTCTTAAGCGTTTCGGCCTTGACATCTCCGTACAGGCTGTCCTTTTCCTTCTGGCTGCGCTTGCGGAAGTTATCATACTCGGCACAGATACGCAGGTACTTGTCATTAAGCGCGTCCATTTCCGCCTTGAGGTCGGGCTTCTTTTCTTCTTTCTTTTCCTTGCCTTTTTTCTCTTCAGGCTTCTTCTCTTCGGATTTTTCCGCATCCGGCTTCTTGCCGTCGGTTTCCTTGGCTTCGATCTCTGGCTCCTCAGTCTTGACCTCTTCCTTTATTTCATCGGCGGCTGGAGCCGTCTGCTGCTTTTCTTCCTTCTTATCCTTGCTCATTGTGGTCATCTCCCTTGATTATCAGTTTGTTGTGCATGCCTTCCGGCGGCGTCTCACCGCTGCCGAGCCTGCGCGAGAGCCCCGCGGCAAGTATGCTGAGCTTCGCGGCGACCGCGGAATAATCCATCCTCGTCGGCCCGACCACGCCGATCAGCCCGCGGGTGTTGTCGCCCGCATCATAGCTCGCGATGACGACGCTTGAATCCTTCAGCTCCTCAGCCACGTTCTCCGGGCCTATGAGCACCTTGATGCCTGCATCGGCTCCAAGCTCCTCTGGCGGGAGGATGTATCCTCCGCTGGAAAGATAGCCCATGAGCTTATGCGCTTTGTCCGGGTCACGGTACTCCGGCTGATTGAGCAGCCGGTTCTCGCCCGTCACATAAGCGGAGGTGGCATGCGCGCCGCTGAGGACTTCTATCGCAAAAGCGGAGATAACGGAGGTCAAACCTATCGTATCGTCCGCTGCGCGCTCGGTGGTGTTTATCAGAAGCGAGGTGATCTGGTCCTCGGTGATATCGGTGAAGTTGGAGTTGAACAGTGCCGAGAGCCGCTGGACGAGCCGCTGATCTACCGAAAGCGGAAGATGCACGAGCTTGCTTTTAACGGAATTGTCGCTGAGCATCAGGACGATGATAAAGGTGTTTGCGTCAACATAGATGAGGTCAACGCGCTTTATCATCACGGCGGTGCGCGTTGTGAGCGCAAGCGCCGGATAATCGGTAAGCTGCGAGGCAAGGCGGCTTATATCGCCGATCGTATCATCAAGCTGCTGAAGGCGCTGATTCATGCGGCGGTTAATGTCCTCCGTCTCCTCAGTGCTGAGCTTCTGCCGCTGCATGAGTTCGTTTACATACATCCTGTACCCCTTTGGGGTCGGGACGCGTCCGGCTGAGGTGTGCGGCTGTTCTAGATAGCCGAGGCTTACAAGCTCTGCAAGCTCGTTTCTTATAGTGGCGGAGGAGCAGCCGAGCCCGGCAGTCTGCGCAATGGTCTTGCTGCCGACAGGCTCAGCGGTCTGGATATACTCATCGACGACTGCTGCAAGTATTTTCTTTTTTCTCTCACTGATCGCCATTTTATACCTGCCGAACCTTTTTAGCACTCACCGCATTTGACTGTTGGCACTCTTGCCTTTCGAGTGCTAATATACCATCGTCACGCTTCTTTGTCAATAGTTTCGTCGGCCTTCTTATATATAATTCACAGAAAATACAAGAAGTTTTTGCGCAAATATGAACATAGCTCCTTCGGCATTTGCCGAAGGAGCTATGTTCAAAACCGGTTTAATTTACGCCTTTTCGCTGGGTTCTTTCTCTCCGTGCTTCACGGGCTGGAGAGTTGCAGGGTCGATATAATCGACATCCATATAGTCCTCCGTCTCATACGGCAGGTCGCTGCGCTTGAGCTTTCTGTCAATGAGGTTATTGATAAGCGTATAGACAACGACGAACACCGGCACGCCGAGGAGCATTCCCCAGAAGCCGAACAGCCCCGCGCCGAGGATGATGGAGAACATGACCCAGAAGCCGTTGATGCCGATGGAGCTGCCGAGCACCTTCGGGCCGATGATGTTGCCGTCGACCTGCTGGAGCACGATGATGAAGATAACGAATATCAGGCATTTGAACGGATCGACCAGCAGCACCAGCAGCGCGCTCGGCACAGCGCCGATGAACGGGCCGAAGAACGGGATTATATTCGTCACGCCGACGATGACGCTTATCAGCAGCGCATAGGGCATGCGCAGCAGGACGCAGCCGATGTAGCAGATAAGGCCGATGATAGCAGAGTCGAGAATCTTGCCGTTTATGAAGCCCATGAAGGTTTTATCGGTGAAGTCAAGCCCGTCAAATATCTTCTTCACGGTCTCGACGGAGAAGAGCGTATACATGACGCGCTTGGCGTTTGCCTTGAAGGTCTCCTTGCTGCCGAGCATATAGACCGAGACGATGATGCCGATAATGAGATTATACACCGCCATCACGACATAGTACACACCCGCGCCGACATTGGTGATAAGGTTGCCGAGACCGGGGAGCACGGTGTTCTTGAGCCAGTTTGCGAGGAATTCGTTCACATCACCCAGCGTCTGGACTGCGTACTGCTCGATCTCCGGGTAGTCCTCCAGCAGTCTTGTCAGCCACTGTGTGCCGTTGTCTATGTAAGTCGGGCTGTTGACAACGATCGTCTCAATGCTGCTGTACAGCTGCGGGATGATGAGGTAGATCAATGCCGCTATGACCGCCAGCATTATGATCTCAGAAAACAGAATGGACATGCCGCGTGCAAAGCCGTGCCCGTCGGAACGCTTGTTCTTCTTATAGAGCTTGGACGCCAGCGGACGAAACACCTTATTTTCAAGCGTGCGTACGAGCGGCCCGATCAGATAGCTTATTACAAGCCCCCAGATAAACGGGCTGAGTATCTTAACGAGCGCACCTATCGCGCTGCCGACAGCGCCGATGTAGTTGAGCGCCATATAAAACAGTATCGCCGCGGCAACAACGCAGAACGCTGTTATGCCCCAATAGAGATACTTTTTATCCCATCTGAACGGTCGTCTCATATACGGCTTTCCTCCAATGCCAGCTTCTTTTGTATAGTTTATTGTACTCTGCGGCGTTTGTTGCCGTCAATATGTGATTTGTAAATTTTTGACGCGCGATTGAAGAAAGCATAAACCGAGCAGGCTTTGTTTTTATGTAAACCGAATTCAGCGACCCGGTAACATTTTATTCATTTCTTTGTGTTGAAAACCCTGTTGAAAGTGTTAAAAACTCCCCGTGCCATCAGCATTCGGCGCTATACGCCGGTATTGAATATTTTGTCGTATTCGCTCGAAATTTCCATAATTTTGTAAACCGGAACATAGATACGGTTTGCTGCACATAGCTTTAATCAAGAAGCTCAGCTCATCGCAGCAAAAATCTTTACGACTTTTTTATTGCGGCATGCGCCGCATGGAGGAACGCTATGAAACGTCTGCTGCCGCTCGTCATTTTCATATCGGTAATATTTACTCTCGCCTCCCCCACAGCCTCGGCGCTTGACTCCGGCGGGCGCGCCAAGCCGGAGATCAACGCACCTGCGGCGATCCTGATGGAAAAGGAAACGGGAACTGTTCTCTATGAGAAGAACGCGCACGAGCCGGGCTTTCCCGCGAGCATCACGAAGATCATGACGATGCTGCTCATTGTTGAGGACATTGAGGCCGGCAGGCTCAGGCTTGACGACACAGTCATAGCCAGCGAGCGCGCAGCGTCCTTCGGCGGAAGCTGCGTGTATCTCGAGGCCGGGGAGCAGATGAGCGTCAGCGATATGTTAAAGTGTATCGCGGTCGTCTCGGCAAACGACTGCGCTGTCGCTATGGCGGAGCACATAAGCGGCACCGAGGAAAAGTTCGTCGAGCGCATGAACAAGCGCGCGACGGAGCTTGGGCTTGAGAACACGCACTTCTCAAATTGCAGCGGGCTGTTTGACGACGGTGCGCACTTCACCACCGCCTACGACGTCGCGCTCATGTCTCGTGAGCTTATAAAGCACGATCTTATAAAGGACTACACAACTATATGGATGGACAGCATACGCGGCGGGGAGTTTGAGCTGAGCAACACCAACAAGCTCGCCTACTGGTATCCCGGCTGCACAGGGCTCAAGACCGGTTATACCTCGACCTCGCGCTACTGCCTTTCCGCGACCGCCGAGCGCAACGGCGTAGAATACATCGCCGTCGTCATGCACTGCGAGACTAGTGACTCACGCAACAAGGACGCGGAAACGCTGCTTGACTACGCCTTTTCAAGCTTTCGCCTGTGCCCGCTCAATGACGGCGAACCTCTCCCGGATGTGCGTGTTGAGCTTGGCCACGCCGAGAGCGTCAAGGCCGAATACACTGGCGACAGCGTGGCCGTGATTCCCAAGGGCGGCGAACCGGAATACGAACTCGAACTGCGCTGCAGTGTGCCTGCCCCCGTACATAAAGGCGACAGGCTCGGTACGCTGACCGTCAGCACCGACGGACGTACCGTAGCAGAGGTGCCGGTGTGCGCCGCGGAGGATGTACCGCGGCTCGGTTTCTTCGGCTTCTTCACCCGACTTGCCGCAGGAATGTTCGCGATATAAACTTGACCCCGCCGAACCCGGCGGGGTCGATTCTGTATTTATACAACCGGTATGCTTATCTCTGTGACAAACTTCTCTCTGTCGCTTGTGATGCCGTAGTCGATCATCGTTATCTCGCGCGAGAATCCGGACGGCTTCATCCCATGCGCGCGGATATGCTCCATGAGCCTCCGGTACTGCGCGGCGGCCTCCGTGTGGCTGCCGCGAAAGCGCACCGACACACACTGCGTCTCAGTCAGAATAACGGTCTTTCCGTCGAATCTATCCTCATCGTCAAGAATTAGGAACACCCCGTCATACTGCTCAAAGTTTCCCGCATTGAGATTTTCTGCCAATATCCCGACGCCGACCTTGCCGAGAAACAATGCAGTCTCAGTCTGTGACTGCTCAAGCTCACGGATCGGCATTTCCATGTCCAATGGGCTGCTGATCTTCAGCGCCGCGTCCATCCACACTATGCGCATTGCAGGAGTTAGGACAAACTTTATCACGTCAAGCTCCGAGTCACGCGCGTCGCGGATACGGCGCAGGTTGTTGTCTATCCGCCGCTCGATGCGCTGCAGCTCGAGCCGTTTTCTTTCGACCTCGGCCTTCTGCTGGCGCAGCTTCTCTTCCATCCTGTCAATGTCTCGGTTTTTAATGAAGTCTGATATCTCCGGCAGCGGCATGTCAAGCTCGCGCAGATAGCGTATGGTATTGAGTACCTCGAACTGGCGCACGCTGTAATACCTGTAGCCCGTGTCGGAGTCTACGCGCTCCGGCGTCAGCAGGCCGAGGCTCTCGTAATATCTCAGGCTGCTGACACTGATGTGGAACAGCTTCGCCATGTCCCCGATCTGGAACAGCTTCGGCATTTCCATTCCGTCATCCCTCTGCCGTAGCGGCTTTTCCGCGGCGGCTTATGACCGCAAAGGCAATTACGCATATAATGACCGACACGAGCGAGCCCGCCGCCGTCGCAAGCCCCATCGGCAAAAGCGTTGTCGGGAAGAGCTTGGAGGTGAGATACACGCCCGGGACGCGTACGAGCGCGACGGCAATGATGTTGTGCATGAACGACAGCCCGGACTTCCCGCAGGCGCAGAAATATCCGCTGAAGCTGAAGTGTATCCCGGCGAAGATGCAGTCGAAAATATACCCGCGCAGGTACTGTCCGCCCGCCGCAATGACAGCGGCGTCCGGTGTGAACAGACCGACTATGCTCTCGGCGATGAACTGGATAAGTATCGTGACGATCACGCCGAAGCCCGCGGCGATCATGACGGCGTAGCGCAGCGTAGCCACTGCGCGCTCTGGCTTGTTCGCACCGATGTTCTGCGCGCCGAGCGCCGAGACGGTCGAGAGCATGGACGAGGGCACGAGGAACACAAAGCTTATGAACTTCTCGACGATGCCGACCGCCGCCGCGTCGGTAAGCCCACGGCGATTGGCGATGATAGTTATAATAATGAAGGCGACCTGAATAAGCCCGTCCTGTATGGCGATGGGCACGCCGATAGACAGCAGCTGCCCCATCATGTCGCGGCTGGGCTTAAGATCCTCACGGCGCAGCGCGATGCCTGTTTTCTGCCGCAGCATCATGATGAGGGACACCGCGACGCTTATCGCCTGTGCAAGCGTTGTGCCGAGTGCCGCACCGGCAGGCCCCATTCTGAGCGCGCCCATGAACAGGTAGTCCAGCGCTATATTGGCCGCGCACGCGACTGCGATGAAGTACATCGGGCTCTTTGAGTCGCCCATGCCGCGGAAAACGGAGCTGATGATATTATATGCCGTGATGAGCGGAATGCCGATGAAGCAGATAGTGAGGTATGCGACCGTGCCCTCAACCGCCTCGGCGGGCGTGGATATGACCGCAACGATCTGCCGCACAAGTACGAGCAATACGACCGTCAGCACGACGGAAAGCATCATGAACAGCGTCGCCGTGTTGCCGATGGCCTGCGCTGCACGCTTTTTGTCGCGCGCGCCGACGGCCTGACCGATGCTGACCGTAGAACCCATCGCAAGGCCGATGATCATGACCGTCAGCATATGCATGACCTGAGAGCCGACCGACACCGCCGTCGTGCTCGCCACGCCCTCGAACTGGCCGATGATGAACAGGTCGGCAAGCCCGTAAAGCGTCTGCAGGAAGTAAGACAGCAGATAAGGCAGCGAGAATATGACAATGTTTTTGAATACGCTTCCGTTTGTAAGGTTTCTTTCCATTTGCGTTTCCCTCCGGATTTCTGACTACTGCATTATAATGAACTCTACAGTAATTGTAAAGTCAAGTAAAAGTTTTTTAAGGCGCAGCACGCATACCGCAGCCGCGACAGCCGTATATAATAGACGCAGAAATGATTTACACGAGGTATGGGCATGAACAGGATATTACTTTTAGAGGATGACCTGAGCCTTATAACCGGGCTCTCCCCATCTACCTCATCCATGCTCTGCTGCGCCGGACAAGTGCTTTCAGCACGGAGGACACAGAGCTGTGCTCCAACGGCATAAGGACTCTTCTGCTCGTCGTTTTCTCCTGCGCTGTATCGATCCATGCCCCAGCAAAGCGCATCCGCAGCATGGCGATCACCGAGACGATAAACGGGCTGTGACGCGTCGCAGGTTTAATGTTTATTTAATATTCCGCCGTATGCTTATGGTATATTATAGTTAATTACTGTCCTGCGAGGTGACGTATATGACCGTCAGGCAGAGACTTGCAAGGTCGAATATATGTATGTTTCTTATCCCGCTGCTCATTGCGGCGCTGCTGCTCCTGCTCGGCGGCGGGATCGCGCTCTATATACTTGAGACAACATATCTCCCCCGGCTCGGTCGGCACGGCGCTGCTGCTGACGGCTTTGATCTCGAAGCTGAGTCGGCAAAGGGCATCCTCGACGTATGGTCGTTCGGCCCAGCGCTGCTGGATGGCGAGGGCAAAAGCATCAGCGGCTTTACCGACACCGTCGCCGGGGCAAACCCGCGCAGCGCGATAGGCTATTATGAGCCGGGTCACTATTGCTTTGTTGCCGTGGACGGGCGCGACGCCGAGGGCTCATACGGCTATACGCTCGACGAGCTCTCCATGCTGTTTGAGGACCTCGGCTGTGAGGTTGCCTATAACCTTGACGGCGGGCAATCCTCGGCCATGGTGTGGGACGGCGGCAGCGTCACAGTGAACATGCCCGCAGGCGGCGGTCGTCCCGTAGGCGATATCATTTATATAGCAAAGGAGTGACCCGCCATGCGGTGTTTCAGGAATATTCTCTCTCATATCACTGCCGCTCTGGCGATCGCCGTTGCGGTGATACTAGTCATAGACATGTTCTTTAACAGCGCCATGTGCTTTACCGCGAGCGCCGTTTTCAAATACATGGCTCTCGCGCTGTGCGTGTGCTCACTGACGCTGGCATTGACAGACCGGTAAAAATCAAGAACTGCCGCGACAAAGCGGCAGTCCTTGATTTTCAGTTCTTTTTAAGTAAAAACGGCTTCCCCATCGGATAGGGTGTCGCGCGTCGGGCTGAATTAATCTGCGCTGTCATGCCCGCTCTGTCAGTGATGACGAGCCCAGAAAGGCGCTCAATGCCGTGCTCTAAAAGCGCAGGGCACATAGGGCAGCTCGGCCCCACAAGTATGGTGTATGCGTCCCGGCACAGCTCCAGCAGATGCGGGAGCGTCTTGTTCACAAGCGTGCTCGCCGTGATTATGACCGTGTCACAGCGCGGCAGCAGCTCATCACAGGCAGAATCCGGATAGTCCCCAGGCTTCGGGTCGCGCTCTAGCGTCCATATCTGCGCGGCACTGCTCCGGACCTCGGGCGTCAGCTTGAGATGCCCCACTACGCCTATCCTCTGTCCGCGCAGGTCGAGCCCTGCCGTGCAGTAGTTTTCTACCGGCTCATAGGCTTCTAAGTGCTCCAGCTGCTCGGGTGTGTTATAATACGCGTTCACCGCCGCCATGCCGAAGGACGCTTCGCGCAGATTCCAGCTCTTTGAAGCCTGTGCAAGCTCCCTGAGCGGCATGCCCGCCATGTCCGCGCGCAGCATGCGAGGGGCCGTATCGTCCTCCACAGTCATCGCTATGCCGAAGGCCGTCCCCGTCTCCGCGGCGCTCCAGCCGCCTCCGGATATCGCGGTGGCAACAGTCTCCTCCGAGTCCATCCCGGCAAGCAGCGTATCGTATATCGCAAAAAAATCCTTCATGTTCTGCTCCATGTGTGCATTAGTTTTCATTTATCATATCCCATGTTATCCCCATTGTAAATGGGATTTTCTTGACATCGGCGATAAAAGCGGTGCTATAATAAGTTTTGCAATAAGTCAGCACCGTTACGTGAACGGTGGGCACATCCGGGTTTTAAGTCCCGGCAATTGTGAAAGGCGGCGATCCTCTTGGAAAACAAAGGAAAGAAAAAGCTCTCTCAGGCAATGCTATTCATAATCCTCTTCGGCATTGTCAGCCTGTTCTCGGACATGACGCATGAAGGCGCGTCGAGCATACGCGGCGCGTATCTGTCCCTGCTCGGCGCATCGGCGGCAACGATAGGCTTTATCTCCGGCCTCGGCGAGCTGATAGGCTACTCGATGCGCTATGTGTTCGGCAAGTTGACGGACAAGTCCAAGCAGTATTGGCCGATGACCATCGCCGGCTACGTGCTGGATATCATCGCCGTCCCCGCTCTCGCTCTCGTCGGTGAGCACGGATGGATCGCAGCCTGCGTGCTGCTGGTCATCCAGCGCATGGGCAAGGCGATAAAGAAGCCCGCAAAAGACGCTATCATGTCCTTTGCCGCATCTCAGGAGGGCGTCGGCAAGAGCTTCGGCATTCAGGAAGTGCTTGACCAGATTGGCGCGTTCATCGGCCCGGTGCTGTTGTACCTCGTGATGCTCTTTAAGACCGAGGGCACGACCTTTGAAATTTATTCCACCTGCTTTGCGGTGCTGGCTATCCCCGGCGCGATAACGCTCATTCTCCTTATCGTCACGCGCTGCAAGTTCCCGAACCCTGAGCATTTTGAACCGGAGCCGAAGGAATACATTCCCTTCAAGATGAAGAAGGAGTTTATCCTCTACATCGCCGGCATCAGCCTTTTCGCTTTCGGCTTCATTGACTATTCCATAATAATCATGCATGTATCGCGCACCTACTCGCACCTCGCCTCCGGGCTGAGTGAGACGAGCGCCCTCGTCTCGACTGGCAGTCTGCCGCTCCTCTACGCTGGCGCGATGCTCGTCGACGCGGTGGCCGCCCTGTTCTTCGGGATGATGTATGACAAAAACGGCGTGAAGGCGCTCGTGTGGTCAACGGTCATTTCCGCGCCGTTTGCGGTGTTCGTGTTCGCATTCGCTTCCGTGCCGATGCTGCTGCTCGGCATTGCGCTCTGGGGCGTGGGCATGGGCGCGCAGGAGTCGATACTCAAAGCTGCGGTCACGAGCATGGTGCCGAAGGCCAGCCGCGCGACCGGCTACGGAGTGTTCGAGTGCTCCTTCGGCGCGTTCTGGTTTCTCGGCAGCTGGCTCATGGGCGTGCTGTACGACGTCAGCATCCCGGCGATGATCGCCGTTTCGGTCATCGCACAGCTCGCTGCGATCCCGCTCTACATAGGCTCATCAAAGCTGATGAAGAAAGTCGAATAAGGAGATATCTATGAATTTACTGCTTACTCTCGATGAAAACTATCTGCCGCCCTGCAAGGTCATGCTGTATTCTTTCTTTGCGAGCAACCCCAATGAGACGGACGTGACGGTGTATCTGCTCCACAGCGCCATCCCCGGCGATAAGCTTGATGAGCTGGCTGATTTCTGCTCTCTCTTCGGCGCGAAGCTGCACCCCATCACCGTTGACACGGCGCTTTTTGAAAACGCGCCGACCAGCAAACGCTACCCGAAGGAGATGTATTACCGCCTGCTCTCCCCGCTCATCCTGCCGCAAGAGGTGGAAAGGGTGCTGTACCTCGACCCGGATATGCTCATCATCAATCCCCTGCGTCCGCTTTGGGAGCTGAACCTTTACGGAAAGACCTTTGCCGCGGCGGCGCACACCGGGCTTACCGAAATGGCGAATGAGATCAATCAGGTACGGCTCGACACAGAGCATGAATACTTTAACTCCGGCGTCATGCTTATCGACCTGGACGCCGCGCGCAGGCTCGTCACTGCTGAGGACGTTTTCCGCTGCGTCAACGAACACGAAAAGGAACTTATACTCCCGGATCAGGATGTGTTCAATATTCTCTACGGTGGCCAGACCGTGCCCGTCGACGACGTTATATGGAACTACGACGTACGCAACTACTCCAAGTACCTTATCCGCAGCACCGGCAGGCATGACCTGTACTGGGTCATGCACAACACCGCCGTCCTGCACTTCTGTGGGAAAAACAAGCCGTGGCACGAGGATTATAAAAACCCGTTCGGTATGCTGTACCTGCACTATATGAATCTTGCCGAACGAAAAGAATAATTGACCCGCGGCTCAGTCATTGACTTGACTGAACCGCGGGTCATTTTGTTGTACTTAAGGATTACGGATTCATCGTGTAGTTCGGGGCTTCCTTGGTGATATAGATATCGTGCGGGTGGCTCTCCTTGAGACCGGCGCTCGTGATGCGCACGAACTTCGACTGGGTGCGCAGCTGCTCGATATTGTGCGCGCCGACATAGCCCATACCGGAGCGCAGGCCGCCCATCATCTGATAGATCGTCTCGGACACGGGTCCGCGGAAGGGCACGCGCCCCTCTACGCCTTCGGGAACAAGCTTCTTGTTGTTCTGCTGGAAGTAACGGTCACGGCTGCCGCAGGCCATCGCGCCCATGCTGCCCATGCCGCGGTAGACCTTGAACTGTCTGCCCTGGAACACCTCGGTGTCTCCGGGCGCTTCCTCGCAGCCTGCGAGCATGGAGCCGAGCATGACGGTCTTTGCACCGGCGGCAAGCGCCTTGACGATATCACCGGAATACTTGATGCCGCCGTCGGACACGACGGGGATGCCGTACTTGTCGCCCATCTCGGCGCACTGGAGAACGGCGCTGACCTGCGGCATACCGATACCGGCGACGATGCGCGTGGTGCAGATGGAGCCCGCACCGATGCCGACCTTGACGCAGTCCGCACCTGCCTTGATGAGCGCCTCCGTCGCCTCCGCTGTTGCGACGTTGCCCGCAACGAGCTGCACATCGGGGTACTTGGCCTTGACCTTTTCTACCGTGCGCATGATGTTGGCAGAGTGGCCATGTGCGCTGTCGAGCACAAGCACGTCTACGCCCGCGTCGATAAGCGCGCCGGTGCGGTCGAGCACGTCATTCGTGACGCCGATAGCGGCGGCGCAGAGCAGACGACCGGACGCGTCCTTTGCGGAGTTCGGATACTTGAGCACCTTTTCAATATCCTTTATTGTGATAAGGCCGCGCAGCTTGTAGTCCTTATCGACTATGGGGAGCTTCTCTATACGGTTCTTCTGGAGGATAGCCTTGGCTTCGTCAAGCGTCGTTCCGACAAGGCCGGTGACGAGCCCAGTCTTGGTCATGACCTCGTCGATACGGCGGCTCATGTCGGTCTCGAACTTCATATCGCGGTTCGTGATGATGCCGATGAGCTTGCCGGTCTCGTCAACGATGGGCACACCGGAGATGCGGAACTTCGCCAT
>CAKTPC010000036.1 GCA_934590505.1 uncultured Oscillospiraceae bacterium | reverse complement strand
GTTTACACCTTCACCCGCACCGAGCCTCTGAAGGCCGGCGCTATGACCGAGTGGAACGTCTGGAACTTCATCGGCATTAACAAGACTGCGACCAGCGCCGATATCCAGAAGGCCATCGATGAAGGTGCTATCAAGGTTGTCGAGACCGACGGTGCCAAGACCATGACCCTGAACGTTCTGGTCGAGGCCGACGCCATCCAGGCGGAAGGCTTCGCCGACGCCGCCGCTGCGTGGGCTGCCTTTAACTAATTCCTCCTTTGCGCGGCTTTTTCGATGAGCTGCGCCAACTCCCTATCGCCGTGGTCTGTACCCTTCGGGGTACAGACCATATGAGAGCACCCGGTGAACGCGGGCGCTCTCATATGGTTCGGCAAAGATGTGCCGCATAAGCAATGACTAACCCCTGCTCTGATTTTCAAGCATTTTTCTGCGCATGTACGTAGAAAACATAATACACAAAAGGAGTAACAGCACATGAAAAAGAAAGTCACCGCGCTTTGCCTCTGCGTCGCCCTGCTGGCGGTCGCCGTTGTGGGCGCATCCCTCGCTTACTTCACCGACACCAAGTCTGCCACCAATACGTTTACCGTGGGAAACGTCAAGATTGACCTGATCGAGTCCAAGTACCACCGCGAAGGCAACGACAACTCCGGCGATACCTCCATCCCCGACCCCACGCATAAGGTAGTCGCTGATGATGGCATGAAGTATGTCACCACGGGTCACACCATGTTCACCAATGACGAGATCAAGGCAGACGCTGCGCAATATTCCGACTACATCGGCAAGCATGGCAGCAACATGGTCCCCGGCCGTAATTTTGCCAAGTGCCCCTATGTTATCAATACCGGCGCGAACGACGCTTACATCCGCATCCGTGTGATGATCCCCCACGATGGCGATGTGGACAACGGCGGCATCATCAACGCTATGTTCTGCTCTACCGCCACGAGTTCCGGTGAGTTCCAGCAGGGAGCAAACGGGGAGAACTGGCCTGTCGTTGAAATGAACGGCTACACCGGTGACAATGGCCTGAAGTACGATGTCTACACCTTCACACGCACCGAGCCTCTCAAGGCTGGCGCTATGACCGAGTGGAACGTCTGGAACTTCGTCGGCATTGGCAAGAACGTCACTAATGCGGACATCGAAAAAGCTATCGAGAATGGCGTCATCACTAAGACCAACAATGGCGCGCTGAGCCTGAACGTTCTGGTGCAGGCCGACGCTATCCAGGCTGAGGGCTTTGCGGACGCAAAAGCGGCTTTTGCCGCATTTGATGCGCAGAAGTAATTGCCTTTCGCACGGCATGCGGCTTTTTCGATAAGCCGCGTCAATAAGTTTCCCCCTGCGCACGGGCGCAGAAAAATAGATACACAAAAGGAAGTAAGCAAACGTGAAAAAGAAACTGACTGCGATTTTCCTGTGCGTTGCTCTTGTCGCTATCGCCGTCGTGGGCGCATCTCTCGCGTACTTCACTGACACCAAGAGTGCAACGAATACCTTCACCGTCGGCAGCGTAAAGATCGACCTGATCGAGTCCAGATACCACCGCGAAGGCAACGACAACTCCGGCGATACCTCCATCCCCGATCCCACCAATACCGCAAGCGGTATGAAGTATGTCACTGATGGCCACAAGGCTTTCACTGATGAGGAAATCAAGGCTGATGCTGAAAAATACTCCGAATACATCGGCGAGCGCGGCAAAAACATGGTTCCTGGCCGCAACTTTGCCAAGTGCCCCTATGTGGTCAACACCGGCACAAATGATGCGTATATCCGCATCCGTGTGATGGCTCCTCACGATTATGAGGGCAGCTATCGTGGCTTCATCAGCGCTATGTTCTGCTCTTCCGCTACGAGCTCCGGGGAGTTCCAGCATGGGGCAAATGGGGAGAACTGGCCTGTCATTGAAGAGAACGGCTACACCGATGAGAATGGCTTGAAGTATGATGTCCTTACCTTCACCCGCATTGAGCCTCTGAAGGCCGGCGCTATGACCGAATGGAATGTTATCAACTATGTCGGTATCGGCAAGAACGTAACCAGCGCTGACATCCAGACAGCCGTTGAGAAAGGCTTTATAAAGGTATCTGAGGATGGCACGATGACCGTCAACGTTCTGGTGCAGGCCGATGCTATCCAGGCCGAAGGCTTTGCGAACGCAACTGAGGCTTTTGCCGCATTTGACGCGCAGGCGTAATTGCTCTCCGCACGGCACGTGGCTTTTTCAGTAAGCCGCGTCAATAAGTTTCCCCCTGCGCACGGGCGCAGATAATACATAGAAGGAGTAAAGCAAATGAAGAAGAAAATAACCGCGATTTTCCTGTGCGTTGCTCTCGCGGCAATTGCTGTCGTGGGCGCATCTCTTGCGTACTTCACCGACACCAAGAGTGCAACGAATACCTTCACCGTCGGCAACGTCAAGATCGACCTGATCGAGTCCCAGTTCCACCGCGAAGGCAACGACAACTCCGGCGATACCTCCATCCCCGATCCCACCCATAAGGTGACCGCTGATGACGGCATGAAGTATGTTGCTACGGGTCACACCATGTTCACCGATGATGAGATCAAGGCAGACGCCGAGACCTATAAGGAGAGCTATCTGGACGTGAAGGGCCAGAACATGGTTCCCGGCCGCGGCGTTGCCAAGTGCCCCTATGTCATCAACACCGGCGCGAACGATGCTTACATCCGTATCCGTGTGATGGTCCCCTCCGCAGCCAACAATGACTTTGTTGCTGTGAAGGACGGCGGCGTGATCACTAACCAGTGGTGCTCCTCCTGCATTGGAACTGGCGAGTTCATCGATAAAAAGGGCGGCGGCTGGAACAACGCACCTGCGATTGATAAGGCCAGTGTTACCAAGGACGGCGTAACCTACGACGTTTACACCTTCACCCGCACCGAGCCTCTGAAGGCCGGCGCTATGACCGAGTGGAACGTCTGGAACTTCATCGGCATCAACAAGGATGCTACCAGCACCGATATCCAGAAGGCCATCGATGCCGGCGCCATCACTGCAACGGACGGCACCATGACCCTGAACGTTCTGGTCGAGGCCGACGCTATCCAGGCCGAGGGCTTTGCAGACGCTGCTGCGGCTTGGGCTGCATTTAAGTAATTCACTTTGGCGCGGCTTTGAAACGGCTGCGTTATTCCCCGCATGGCCTGCGCCCTTTGGGGCGCAGACCATATGAGAGCACCCGGCCTGTCACGGATGTTCTCATATGGTCTGATAAAGCCATACGGCTTCGTTTTTGATCCGTGAGAAGATTTTTCCAATACAGATTGAGAGGAGCAAGGACAATGAAGCGAAAACTTTTGATCCTGTCGGTGCTGGCTATCTGCATCGCTATGCTTGCCGGCGGGACCCTTGCGTTCTTTACCTCTGAGGACAAGGCGCACAATGTCATTACCACCGGCGGCGTGGAGATAACATTGCAGGAATGGGCTGACGAGGCAAAAACAACGCCCTTTAAAGACCTGACCGGAGTTATGCCCAACACCACCGTCACTAAAATCGCGGAGATCAGGAACACCGGTGCGTCTGACGCATGGGTGCGCGTGAAGGTGGAAAAAAACATCAGGCTTCAAGGGGCTGGAACGCCGGATACCGGGCTGGTGGAGCTCAAGTGCAATACCGTCGACTGGACTGAAAAGGACGGCTACTATTACTATAACAAGATCCTGAAACCCGGCGAGGTCACGGCTCCCATTTTCACCGCTGTGAGCTTTGCCGCCGACATGGGCGATGAATATCAGAACGCGGCGGCGACAGTTGATGTTTTCGCGCAGGCCGTGCAGACCGCCAACAATGGTGATACCGTCCTGACTGCCCAGGGCTGGCCGCAAGCGTAAAGAGGAGGAAGCGACTTGAAGAGCAAAAAAGCAATCGCACTGATAATCAGCCTCACGCTGATCGTCAGCATGACGCTTCCCGGCACGCTGGCAGTTTCCGAAGATCAGGCCGCAGCGTTTGACAGCTATACGCTTGCGGAAGAAGAACCTGCTGTACCCACGTCGGAGGAAGAACAGCAGGAGCAGGAAAAACAGGAAGCGCCGGAGAATCAGGAGAACCAGGAGAATCAGAAGAATCAGGGAGAACAGCAGCAGACCGCGAAGAATCCCACAGAGGGCGAAAAGACCTGTACTTGCGGCGGCATCGACGGCGTTCACGCGGTAGATTGCCCGTTGTATACTGCACCGGAAGCGCCCGCAGAGGGGGAAAAGACCTGCACCTGCGGCACGACGGACGGCACGCACACGGAAGATTGCCCGCTGTATACCGCACCGAAAGAGCCTGCAGGGGAAGAAAAGACCTGCACCTGCGAACCTAAGCCTGCCGAGGGCGAGCCGCACAAGAAAGGCTGCCCGCTGTATGTAGAGCAGGCCGAGCCGACTGAAAAAGAGGTAGAGATCAAGTATCAGGTCGTTGGGCCTGAAAATTCCGGTACGCTGGATCCGGCGAGTGAGACTCTGCTGCTGCCCGTCAGCGGCACTGAGACCGGCTCTGCCGATGAAAACCAGAGCGGCTGCGACGCTGAGCTGTACCTTGCCGGTGCTGGCTATACGGCGGCAGGCTCCACACCCACCGCGGCTGAGGGCTTCGTATTCGTCGGCTGGTACAGTGATGAAGCCTGCACCCAGCCTGTTGAGACGAGCTGGGTCAGCAATAATAAGCTGGTACCCGGCAAGACCAAAAATTACGGCACAGCGGAATCTCCCGTCATGGGCTACGAAGCCGCAACGTATTATGCCAAGTTCGCCATCGATGCTGCCGACCTGACCATCACCAGACAGGGGCAGGACATTGACGAGGGACAGAGCTTCATCTTTGATGTTGCCGGCCCGGATGGATACAATAAGCGCGTCGCGATCAGCGGCAGCGGCTCCGTGACCATCAAGGGGCTGAAAACCGGCACTTATACCGTCACGGAAGTGACCGCCTGGAGTTGGCGGCACACGGCATGCGGTGTTCAGAGTGTTACTCTGCAGCCCGCACAGACCGGCACAGCCGACTTCACAAACGCCATCAGTAATGGCGGGTGGCTGAGCGGCGCATATTACAGCAAGATCACCTTTAAAAGCTGAGAAAGGAGGCGGCAGTTATGTATCAGGACGCACATAATGAAAAAAGCGGCAGACATGGGATCCGCATGAACAGGACGGCAGTCCTGCTTATTGCCATCATCCTGCTCATCAGCACGGCGGTCGGCTCTACTGTCGCATTCCTTGCGGCAAAAACCGAGCCGGTGGAGAACTCCTTCGAGTATGCCAATGTTTCCTGCGTAGTGACGCAGAACGTAGATACCGACGGCAGCAGCATTGTGCAGGTCAAAAACACCGGCACCATCAGCGCCTACATCCGGGCCGCTGTTGTTGCGAACTGGATTGATGCAGATGGGAACATTGCTGCATCCGTTCCGGAGGGGTACAGCTATGACCTGACCTGCTCTTCCGGCAGCTGGGCACAGGGCAGTGACGGATTTTTCTACTATCTGCTGCCTGTCGCCCCCGGCGCGTTAACGGAGGGAAGCCTTCTGACCTGTACGGTCGCATGCTCCGAGAACCCGGAGTATACCCTTTCTGTCGAAGTTCTGGCGGAGGCTATCCAGAGCACCCCGGCAAGCGCAGTGAATGAGGCGTGGAGCGCTGTGGTCGATGGCAGCGGCATGCTGATCGTGAACCGGTAAGGGGTGGCAATATGAAAAAGTCATTCAAAGCAATCGCATCCCTTGTGCTGATGCTGCTCGTAGTGATGAGTATGTCAGTAACGGCTTTTGCAGCGTCTCCTTCCATCACGTTTGAAGGGTTCTCAAAAGGTTTTGACTTCCAGCCCGGCAGTGAGTACACAGAGACCGACCTGTTTAACAGCTTCAAGAACGTCATGCCCGGCGATACCGTGACGGAGACCATCACCTTCACTAATTCCGCTGCCGACTGCGATTTCGTGAATCTCTACATGAGAGCCGAGGCGCATGACGAGACGGGAAATCCCCTCAGCCCAAAGGTGGCCGAGAAGGAGACCGTCGTCACCATGACGGAGTTTCTCTCCAAGCTTTCCATGAAGGTCTGGAACGGCACAGAGCTGATCTATGACGCTTCTCCCGACCAACTGGGCGGTCTGGCAAGCAATAAGTTCCTCGGCACCTTCCGCACCGGCGAGACGGCCAAGCTGAAAGTCGAGCTGAGCGTCCCCATTGAGCTGGACAACAAGTACGCCAACCGCGTAGGAGAAGTGGACTGGATCTTCCATGTGGAGGCGTATAACGAAAGTCAGCTCTCCGTGCGCAAGGTCTGGTCCGACGGCAACGCGAACCACGCCAATGACAGCATCACAGTTAATCTCCTGAAAGACGGGAAGGTCGAAAGCTCTCAGGAGCTGAACGCTGCAAACGGCTGGGCATACACATTTGACCGGCTTGCGGAAGGTCATACATGGACAGCCGAAGAAGCAGCTGTTCCCGCCGGGTACACTGTCAGCTACAAGACTGAGGGCACAGAGACGACCATCACCAACACCAAAAACGACACGCCGCCCACTCCTCCGACCTATCCGCTGGACATCACCGTCCACAAGGTCTGGAGCAACGACAATGGGAAGGCTCGTCCCAGTTCCGTGACCGTAACGCTGTATAACGGAGATATCGCTTACGACAGAGTCCGTCTCAGCGCGCGCAACAACTGGACATATACCTGGAAAGACCCGAATGCCTACGGAAACTGGCAGGTTATCGAGACCAACATTCCCAAGGGCTATGTCCCGTCCTACAGTGTCTCCGGCAATATCGTGACCATTACCAATACCCGCAGCCTGATTCAGACCGGTCAGCTCAACTGGCCTGTCTGGGTGCTCGGCGGCGCCGGACTTGCCCTTGTTGCTCTCGGCGGGGCAATGCTGGTGAAGAAAAAGAAAGAGAATAATGCCTAAAAAAACGGGCATTGCCATCATAGCAGTGGGAGCAGCGCTGATCCTGTCGGCACTGCTCCTGCTTCTGTATAACCGCTATGAGGACGCGCACGCCGGTCAGGAAGCCGAGAGCCTGCTGGCGAGCGTCGAGGAGGCCATCTCCGCGCAGACGATGGATGTGCCGACTGCAGCGGCCCCATCCCCGACGCCGCTTGACCCGGAAATGCCGGTGGTCATGCTGGACGGCTATGAGTATGTGGGCTATGTCGAGATTCCGGCGCTGGGGCTGAAGCTGCCGGTCATGTCCGAATGGGACTATACAAGGCTGAGAGTTGCCCCCTGCCGCCAGTTCGGCTCCTCCCGCACGGACGATCTGGTGATCGCTGCGCACAACTACGAGAACCATTTCGGACGGTTAAAGGAGCTGTCCAAAGGCGACACAGTCATTTTTACAGACATGGAGGGCCTCGTCAACACCTATTGCGTTGAGAAGATAGAAACGCTGGCGCCTGACGCGGTGGACGCCGTGCAGAATAGCGGCCATGATCTCGTGCTCTATACCTGCACCAAGGGCGGCAAGACGCGGGTGACGGTGTTCTGTGACAGGGCAGCGGAAAGCACCCCGTCACCAGCGCCCAAGCAAACGGGAAAATAAGGCTGAATATGACAATGCGCCTTGCCCTTCGCACCAAATAAAAGAGACATCCATATGGATGTCTCTTTTATTTGGTGGGGGGCCAGACCGGTACCCATCTGCGCAGTTTGAGCAGATGATAGTAAATTTTATTTTGACAAACAGAAATAAAAAAACTACAATAGTTAAATAGGCCGGCAAAAAAATCCTGCACCTATTGCGGCACGGGATCCGGCGATTCGAAAATGGAGAAAGGGCAGCGCCTATGGCACCTCAGAACGAGATGAAGAAAATCGATATTTTCAAAAAATACATACCGTCGATCCTGCTGTTTCTGCTGTTTGAAGCGGTGGCGGTCACCCTGTGGCTTGCCAAGGACAACCTGTTTTACCTGCTGAACTTCAGCTATATCGGCGGATGTCTGGCGCTTGGAACGGCACTGTTCACTGCCGGGAAACGCTATGCCCGGCGCTTTGTGCAGCTGGCGGTCGGGTGCTATATGCTGCTGTACCTCGGCGTGATCTCCCGGGAGAATATGCAGATCGAGGGCTTCTGGTACTACCTGTTCCTCGGCGTCTTTGAAGCGGCAACCATCCATTATGCCGTGGCGAAGATCTTTGGCCCGCTGCTTTTCGGGCGCGGCTGGTGCGGTTATGCATGCTGGACGGCCATGGTGCTGGATTTCCTGCCATATAAGCAGCCGAAGAAACCGCGTAAGGAAAGACTCGGCGTGCTGCGCTATGTGATGTTTGCCCTGTCCTTGGCGTTGGTGTCCGGTTTGTTTTTGATGAAGGCCGCCCGTTTGGAACAGATCATGTTCTGGCTGTTCCTCGCCGGGAACGCTCTCTACTATATTGCCGGCATTGCGCTTGCCTTTGCGTTCAAGGATAACCGGGCATTCTGCAAATATCTGTGCCCCATCACGGTGTTCCTCAAGCCCATGAGCTACTTTTCTCTGCTGCGTGTCCACTGTGATGAAAGCAAATGCATTCACTGCGGCAAGTGCCTGCGCGTCTGCCCCATGGATGTGGAGGTCAACAAGGAATCCCGCAGGCGTAAGAACGGAACGGAGTGTATCCTCTGCTATGAGTGCACGAAGGCATGCCCGACAAAGGCGCTGCATTAGCTTACATTCTCCTCAAATTTCACTGTCTGAACCGCTTAATCTGCGGACTTGGTTTCTGCCCCGTATTCCCATATAGTAAGCAGCCTGTCAAAAAACGTTTTTGACAGACTGAGATAAATCGCCTGCATATTCATGCAGGCGATTTATCAATGCTGCGGCAGGCCGCTGCCGTTGTGGGCGTGCAGCTGTGAGAACAGCTTTTTATGGAAGCTTCGCAGCTGTTTCTTGTGGTGGCACAGCTTTTCCTTGCAATTGGCGCAGGAGAGGGCGCAGTTCGTCTCCTCGTAAAAGCGCTCCGGGTGCATGAAGTAGTTCAGCTCCCAGCGTATGAGCAGCAGCAGACTCAGCCCGACAAGGCACTTGGCGTAGGGATTGTCCACGACGAGCAGCGGCGTGAACATCATTATGTAGTCCCAGTTGTATATACGGCAGGTGCTGCAGCATTTGTTCTTCATCATCCATGTCTGGAACGGGCAGAAGAACAGGATGCAGATCATGTCGCACACCGAGTAAAAGATCGACAGCAGCACCATGATGCCCCAGTCGAAAATACCCTGCTTGTACAGCCAGATGAACAGCAGGTTCGGCAGTGTCCAGAATATGATGACCGGCACGGTGCTCTTGTAGGAATCCCGGCGCAGCGCCTTTTTATCGAAAGCCTTGTTCGGCTTGAAGTTCTTTTTGAACTGCTTCTGGCAGCCCATGCTCTCGTAGTCAGACGGGAAGCAGCGCAGCACCATTTCGACCGCGTATATTGCCAGCGCCGCTATCCATATCCATACGCTGTCATAGCCGCCGAACATCGAGCCGCTGCCGTTAAGATGGCTGACGATATAGGCCGCGAGCGCCGCGATGAGCAGCAGGGAGCGCAGGATGAGTTTGCCGTAATGTATCTGGGATATAATGGAAATTTTTATCTTTTTCTTCTGCATTTCGGAACCTTCGTATTAATTATTCTTAAGATATATTAACACAGCTTTCCCCTCAGTCAACATTAATTTGTAAATTCTTAAACTTGCAATATGCCCCATATACGTATATAATCGGCGCAGAATATTTTGAAAAGCGGGTTTTGCCAATGCCGAACATTATCGAGATAAAGGAGTTCTCCGCACCGGAGCTGGATATTTATGCGCGTCTGACCGAGAACCAGCTGCTCAGCCGATCCGACCCCGAAAACGCCCTCTTTATTGCCGAAAGCCCTGTCGTTATAGAGCGTGCGCTGGACGCAGGCTGTGTGCCGGTTTCGATGCTGATGGAGGCCAAGCATGTTGAAGGAAAGGGCAGGGAGCTTATCGAACGCTGCGGGGACATTCCGGTTTTCGCCGCGCCTCTTGAAGTGCTGACGGAGCTGACCGGTTTTCATCTCACGCGCGGCATGCTCTGCGCCATGCGCCGACCGAAGCTTCCGGAGGCAGCGGAGCTTGTGGGCAGCGTGTCGCGCATTGCCGTGCTTGAAAACGTCATGAACCCGACGAATATCGGCGCGATCTTCCGCTCCGCCGCGGCGCTTGGGATGGATGCCGTCCTTCTCACCAGTGCAGGGAGCGACCCACTTTACCGCCGCGCGATAAGAGTAAGCATGGGCACGGTCTTTCAGGTCCCGTGGACATATCTGCCCGACGGCTGGCACAATTTCCTGCAAAGTCTGGGCTTCAAGACCGCCGCGATGGCGCTGCGGGATGACTCTCTCAGCATTGCCGATCCCCGCCTTGCGGCGGAGGAAAAGCTTGCGGTAGTCCTCGGCACCGAGGGCGACGGCCTTGCCAATGACACTATCGAGCACTGCGATTATACTGTGCGCATCCCGATGTCCCACGGTGTGGATTCTCTGAACGTCGCCGCTGCCAGCGCCGTTGCGTTCTACCAATTGGGAAAGAACAACAAATAAATGAAAGCTCTATGTCACTAGGCTGCGGCAGAGCGCGGCTATCGACATAGAGCCTCTTTATTTGATATGCCTGTATCTATCTCAAGTCCTGTTTTTCAGCCCAATGCCACGTCCAGAACCATCATAACGCTGAACCCGGCGGCGAAGAAAACCGTGCCGATATTAGAATGTCGCCCCTGCGACATTTCGGGTATCAGCTCCTCAACGACCACGTAGAGCATCGCGCCTGCGGCAAAGCTCAGCAGGTACGGCAGCGCCGGGATAATGAGCTGCGCGGCAAGGATCGTGAGCACCGCGCCGACCGGTTCCACTGCGCCGGAAAGCACCCCGCCAAGGAATGCTCTGCCCTTCTTTTCTCCCTCTGCCCTGAGCGGCATGGAAATTATCGCGCCCTCCGGAAAGTTCTGGATCGCGATCCCGAGGGACAGCGCGAGCGCGCTTGCCGCCGTGATCTGGGCGCTTCCGGAGAGAAAGCCCGCGTACATCACACCGACCGCCATCCCCTCCGGAATGTTGTGCAGCGTGACTGCCAGGACCATCATCGCGGTACGGCTCAGGTCGCTCTTTGGACCTTCTGCCTGCTCGCTTCCGATGTGCAGGTGCGGTATCATGCGGTCAAGCGCAAGAAGAAACAGCACTCCGAGCCAAAAACCGATGAACGCGGGGAAGAAGGATAGCTTTCCCAAGGCCGCCGATTGCTCAATCGCGGGTATCAGCAGGCTCCAGATCGAGGCGGCCACCATTACCCCGGCAGCGAACCCGGCTAGCGAGCGCTGGACAAGATCTCCAAGAGAGCTTTTCATGAAGAGCACGCAGGCCGAGCCGGCTGCCGTGCCAAGAAAAGGAATCAGTATTCCGAGAAAAACCTCCACCGCTTCACCGTCCTTCGGCTTCCGCCTGCCCGCTCAAAAACTCCTCCGCGTACCGGCAGAAGTCCTCCGAATGTATTATGACAAGCTCCGCATGTGCCATTTTCGGAAACTCACGGAGCTGTATCCGTGGGAAATAGTGCTTGATGAAGCGGATGTTTCCCCGGCGGTCACGCTTTTCGTCCTCCCCGTACCAATAGGCGAGGATAGTGCCGTGCTCGGCGGGCGTCTCCGGCAGGGCGTAATTGTTGCCCGACCAGAACACATTGCGTATCGTCCGGTCGGAGTATGTTTTGAGATAGCTCTCCATTGCGTCATACTCCTTTACGGGGTCATGCCCGGGAAGTGTGAAGCGTTCCGGAGGAAATGCCGCCTCAAGGATCTTTCTGCTGTTTGCCGCGATTTTGAAAAACAGAATATCGCGCGCCAGTACCAGCCTGCGCACCGGGTACGGGAACTGATATGGCGTTATCCCGCCATCGATGATGGCCCGGCCGATGGAGATCTCGCCCAGCGCCAGCAGGCGGGTCAGGCACGCGCCGCCCAAGGAGCAGCCGTAGGCTGCGTCCAGCCGGTCAGCCCCATGGCTTTTTAAGTACGCCGTTACCTCATCCACGGTCTGCTCCACGGAGCCGAAGTCCCCCGGATACTCCGGCTGGTGTCCGTCGTACACCACCTGAAAAACGTGCCATGTTCGGGAAAGCAGCGCAACGGTCTGCTCAAACACCCATACAGGCTCTGCCGTGCAGGGGAAAAACAGCAGTGTCCGCTCGTGCTCCCGTCCGTGCTCCAATATCTGCATGATCCATACCTCCGATTTCATATATTCCTATCTTGCAATTCTTCGCGGTAATTGCAGTCGGTCTGTCCGACGCGGCAAAAACGCCATGCCGACCGCTGACAAGCAAATGGTTAAATGCGTTTAACTAAGGGGCTTTAGAAAAACCCATCGCATAGACGCTTTGAGCTTGTGACCATTTTATTCCTTCGGTGGAATGGTAACAAAAATCCACTCCCGTGTCAAGACACAAAACGGCGGACAATTCCCATGCGATCAGACTGGTATCGTGCAGTTCTCAGGGTGTCGTGACCCATGCGGATAACTGCATATAGTTTGACTGAATAATGTGCAGTTATCTGTGATATGTGCTTGCTTTTCTGCATATAATATGTTATGTTTAGGTGCAGAAAGGCTGGCGTTGTATGAGAAAATTTGATTACTCTTTTTTGAATAATGGGCTGCTGCCCGCAAGCTTTGTGAATCTGACTTCAAACATAGCCGTGCTGAAAACTATGGCAGGCGTGCGCAAGGAAGAATACGCGAAGATTTTTACAGAGTTGAAAGCTGTCGCAAAGATACAGTCGGTCAAAAGCTCCAATGCTATCGAGGGCATCATAACAAGCGACGAGCGTATTGCAGCTATCGTCAATCAGAACAGCGCTCCGCTGAACCACAACGAAGCAGAGATTGCCGGGTACAGAGATGCCCTGAATGAGATCCATCTGGGGTATGAGCATATCGACTTCTGCCGGAGAGATATTCTTTGTCTGCACGAAATGATGATGGGCTTTACTGGCTATGAATACGGCGGGAAGTATAAGACAGACGACGATGTGATTCTTGAGATCGACGCTGATGGGAACCGCCGCGTCCGCTTCCGTCCGACTCCCGCAAGTGAGACCCCGGAAGCAATGGAGCAGTTGGAACTTGCTTATCTGGACGCTAGATGTGACGCAAATATCAATCAGCTTCTGCTGATTCCATGTGTGATTCTGGACTTTCTCTGCATCCATCCGTTCAGGTGCGGCAACGGGAGAATGTCCCGGCTGCTCTCGCTCCTGCTGCTATATAAGAATGGCTTTGATGCCGGTAAATATGTGCCCTTTGAGGAACAGATCAACAATTACAAGGCATATTATTATGAGGCACTCCGGCAGTCATCGGCGGGGTGGGACACGAATGAAAACTCCTATTTCCCGTTCATGGAAAACTTTCTCTCAACTCTATATATGTGCTATAAAGAGCTGGACAAGCGCTTTGCTGTTGTCAACGGAAAGAAGATAACAAAGAAAACCCGTATTGAAGCGACCGTTCTGAACAGCCTGACCCCGATATCGAAAGCTGAGATATGCAAAATTCTCCCCGATGTCAGCCCGACGACAGTTGAGGCAGTCCTCGGCGAAATGGTCCGTGCCGGTGCTGCAAAGCGGATAGGCGCGGGACGGGCGTCAAGATATATTTAGAGCATGAGCAAGCAGAGAACTCTGTTTTATCCGGAGTTCTCTGCTTAGTTTTCTTATTTGCGGCAGGCCGTCCCGCCGTTATCTTACGAAGCTGTATTCCAGCGTATCCGCGTAGCGGTAGTATACGGTGTCACCCTCGGAGAGCCCGGAGAGGACTTCAACATTTTCCCCGTTCGACAGGCCGGTCGTTATCTCAACGGGCTTTGCCGGCTCATCGCTGCTCTTGTCATAGCCGGTGCAGACGTATATCCCGTCCGCGTCCTCCTGCACCGCCTCGAGGGGGATAAGCAGCAGATCGTTGTTTTCCTCGAGCTGTACGCGGACTGCCGCGTTCATCCCGGTCAGCATATCCTCGGCGCGCGGGAGCGTCACCGTGACGGAGTATTTCGTACTGCCGCCGCTGTTCTCGCCGTTCGGGTCGATCTCGGTGATCTCCCCGTCAAAGCTCTGCCCCGGCAGCGCGTCGAGCGTCACCGTGACGGCCTGACCGATGCTCAGCCGTGCGATGTCCAGCTCGTCGACCGTGAGAGTTATTTCCGCCGTGTTATAATCCGTCAGTGTGCACAGCTCCGTTTCATCCATGACGTAGTCTTTCGGGGTATCATCAACGGCTGCAGCGCTGCCGGACATCCCGCCGCCCATACTGCCGTCCATGCCGTCGGGCATCTCACCGCCGCCGGGAGTGTCCTGACCGCCGCCGTTTGAGTATACGGTCACGCTTATGAGCGTACCGGACTCGTCATAGCCGAGCGCGAGGATGTTCCCAACCTGAATCTGGGAAGCGCCGAGGGCTTCAAGCTCCGCCGAGGCGAGAGTGAGACTGCTGCCGTCGGTAAGCTGGACGGTGACGGTCACGGCTTCTTCGTCTATTGAAGTGACCTTGCCGAACTTCTCCGTGGTCTTGCTGTCGCCCGGCTCCGGACTCGGTTCCGGTTCGACAGGTTCGGGGTCTGTCGGCTCTTCGGAGCCGCTGGGCTCAGTCAGTTCGCCTTCGCCTTTATCCTCGTTTTCGTTCTCATTGACAGGCTCGATGATCATGGCACTCAGCCTTTGCGGCATGCCTATCAGCCGCGCCGCAAGGTGCGTACTGCTGCCGGTGCTGCCGCCGGTGGAGTTGAGTATATCCTCATTAAGCTCCGTGACGCGCCCGCTGCTCTCGGCATAGACGCCGCCGCGCTCATAGACTGCGAAGAGCGCCTGCATCTGCTCTTCAAGCTCACGCCGCTGGGACAAGAGCCGTTCATATTCTCCGGTGTATTCCGTGTCGCTGAGATAGATAAGGCTTTGCCCGGCGGAGACTGTGTCGCCCTCGGAGACGTACACGGAGTAGACCATGCCCGTGTAGCCGACGACGTTTACCTCTCTGCCGCCGCTGTCGGTCAGGACTATGAGCGCCCCGTTATTATATACCGTGTCCTCAACGCCCGTGCCGCTCTCGGCGTAGACCTTCGTCACTGTCCCATCTATGGGGGAGTAAAGTATAGAGGATACGGTGTCCGACCGGCTGCTCTCGATCGCGGCGTCAAGCTCCTGCATGAGGTCGTCAAGCTCCGATATTGCCTGCAGCACCGAGCTGCGGTCGACCGTTGCCAGCAGATCCCCAGCTTCGACGTAGTCGCCTTCGCTGACCTCCCAGCTGCGGAGCTTCACGGACCCTGCAAGGGCAATGCTATCCGTACCGCTGTCGCTTATCGCCCCACCGGAAATGAACACCGTGTCTATCGTGCCATATTCGGCTTTTGCGGAGAGCAGCTCCTCCACTACATTGACGGAGCTTGTGTCAGTTTTGCTGTTCGGCAGCAGGGCTATCAGCAGGGCCGCGATGAGCACGACTGCCAGCGCTGCGAAGAGCGTTTTCTTCTTTCCGATTTTCTTGAGCATTGTCTTAACCTCCATAATGCAGCGCGTCGATGGGCTTCATCTTCGCGGCCTTATTCGCCGGGTACAGCCCGAAGCCGACGCCGATGATGAAGCAGAACAGCACCGCGATGAGCACGACCGCGCCGTTCATTTTGAACGTCAGGTCAAGGCTTGCGACGACCACGCTTATTATCCTCAGCGTGCCCCATGACAGAAAGATGCCTATCGCACAGCCCAGCATGCACAGCACGACGCTTTCAAGCAGAAACTGCTGGAGTATCACGCCGCGGCTCGCGCCGATTGCCTTGCGTATACCGATCTCGCGTGTGCGCTCCGTGACGGTGACGAGCATTATATTCATAATGCCTATGCCGCCGACGACGAGGGATATCCCCGCAATGCCGCCGAGAAGAATAGCAAGGATGGAGGTGACGCTGCTCATCGTGTCCTCAAGGGCGTCCTGAGTGTCTATTTCAAAAGCGTCCTCATCCTGCGCGAAGCGCTCATAGAGGATGGAGTACATCGCGCTCTCCGTTTCGGCAGTTGTGCCGCCAGTCTCAGCGCTTACGTAGAAGGATGTTATCTTTGAGGAGACGCTGCTGCTTAAACGTACAAGCGAGGTGTAGGGGATATATACCGCGAGGGAATTGCTGGAAAAGACCGCTGTGAGGGAGTCGTCATTGTCCTCAAGTACGCCGACTACCTTGAATTTGATTCCGTTTATCGAAATTTCTTCGCCGATGCAGTCGCTGTAGCCGATAAGCTCCTGCGCGGCGTTTTCGTTTATGACGCAGATGCTGGAGGCGTTCTCCACGTCTGCGCTCTTTATGTATCTGCCGAGCAGCATATTGAGCCCTTGAATGTTGTAGTATGCCGCTGTTGTGCCGTAGAGCTGCACCGTCTCGGCATTCGAGCCGTATTTGCCGACGGCGCTTTCCGACTGCCATGCGGCGGTCTGGCCGACGCCGTCTGTCTCGGAAAACTCGGCAAGGTCGCTCAGGCTGATCGGCTGCCCCTTGTCGTCGCTGACAGTCACGGTCAGCAGATTTGTGCCGAGGCTGGAGATCGTGTCGGTCACGGTGCTGGTAGCGCCGTTCACAAGGCTGACGAGGATGACCAGCGCCATGACGCCGATGATGATGCCGAGCATCGTCAGAAATGCGCGCAGCTTGTTTCCGCTGATGGATTTTATAGCCATGCGCAGGGATTGTTTCAGAGTGTCCATCATGCGCCCTCCTCAGTGAGATGTCCGTCGAGTATCCTTACGCGCCGCCCGGCCTGCGCGGCGACAGAGTCGTCATGCGTGATGAGGACGATCGTGTTGCCCTGACTGTGCAGCTC